>NC_015589.1:0-305308 GCF_000215085.1 Desulforamulus ruminis DSM 2154 | reverse complement strand
CATGGTTAAACCATCCAATACGATGATGTCATTATCCAGCACTTTGCTGGAAAGGGCCGACTTCAGAGCCAGACGGCGCACTTTCTTGGGCAAAGAGTAGGAGTAGTCACGGGGATGAGGTCCGAATACCACACCGCCGGAACGCCAGATGGGTGAACGAGTGCTGCCCGCCCGGGCGCGACCGGTGCCCTTTTGACGCCAGGGTTTGCGTCCGCCGCCACGTACTTCTGCTCTGGTCTTGGTGTCGTGAGTTCCTTGCCGTTGGTTGGCAAGCTGCATTACTACGGCGTCGTGCAAAACGGGTTCGTTGGGCTCGATACCGAAAATCGCATCATTGAGTTCAACTTCGCCCACTTGCTCGCCGCTAATATTATATAAAGCTACTTTAGGCATACGATTCACAGTCCTCCTTTCGCCGCGCGTCACCGCTACTTGGCTTTGACGCTATTCTTTACCAGTAACAGGCCGCCCCGGGGACCGGGTACCGCACCTTTAATGGCAAGCAAATTACGTTCAGCATCCACCTTAACCACTTCCAGGTTCTGTACGGTTACCCGGGCAAAACCCATATGGCCGGGAAGCTTTCTGCCTTTGAAGGTCCGAGCAGGGCCCTTCGCAGCGGAGGAACCGGGCCGACGGTGATATTTGGAACCGTGAGCCATGGGTCCGCGGTGGAAATTGTGACGCTTGATGCCGCCGGCGAATCCCTTCCCTTTGCTGGTTCCTACCACGTCTACCTTTTCGCCTTCGCCAAAGATGTCTGCTTTAATTTCCTGACCCAGTTGGAAATTCTCGGGATCTTCTATTTTCAGTTCCCGCAGAAAACGTACCGGACGCACGCCGGCTTTGGCCAGGTGACCCTTGACAGGTTTATTGATCAGGTTTTCCCGTTTAACGCCAAAACCCATTTGGATGGCATTGTAGCCATCATTGTCAACGGTCTTTTTTTGTACTACCACGCAGGGACCGGCTTCAACAACAGTCACCGGAATGGCAACACCTCTATCAGTAAAAATTTGGGTCATGCCCACTTTTTTGCCAAGAATTCCTTTTGGCATGGTTTAAGCACCTCCTGTTATAGTCAGAGGTTAGAAGCCCATTGGGCTTCTAACATACACTCTCGGGGTTACAATTACAGTTTAATTTCAATATCCACGCCAGCAGGCAGATCCAAGCGCATGAGCGCATCAACGGTCTTCGGTGTGGGTTCCAGGATATCGATTAAACGCTTGTGTACACGCATTTCAAACTGTTCCCGGGAGTCTTTGTTTACGTGGGGGGAACGCAGAATGGTGTAGATACTTTTTTCAGTAGGAAGCGGAACAGGTCCTGCAACTTGCGCACCGGTTCTTTTGGCGGTGTCGACAATCTTGACTGCAGACTGGTCCAGCATCTGATGATCAAAGGCCTTTAGCCTGATTCTAATCTTTTGGCTTTTCATAGGATAAGCCCTCCTTACGTCCGATTTTGCGGACTGCTCCATGAAAATTCCCTCAAAATTACGAGCAACCTTCCACTTCATCGCTAGCCACTTTTCGAGGTTCCATCGCGGCGCAGCCGGTCCGGTGTTCCCTAGACCCTTGCCAAGCGGAACACTAAGTTAAAATTACTCCCGGATACCGGTTACCACGCCGGCGCCTACGGTACGTCCGCCTTCACGAATGGCAAAGCGCAGTCCTTCTTCAATGGCGATGGGGGTAATCAGGTCGATGTCCACTTTGATGTTATCTCCGGGCATTACCATTTCCACGCCTTCCGGCAGGGTTACGATACCCGTCACATCCGTGGTACGGAAGTAGAACTGTGGACGATAGCCGTTAAAGAACGGGGTGTGACGTCCACCTTCTTCTTTGGTCAGCACATACACTTCCGCACTGAATTTGGTGTGCGGTTTGATGCTGCCGGGCTTCGCCAATACCTGGCCACGCTCGATTTCTTTGCGGTCTACACCACGCAGCAGCGCTCCAATATTATCACCGGCCTGAGCATAATCCAGCAGTTTCCGGAACATTTCCACGCCCGTTACTACCGTCTTCCGAGGTTTGTCGCTCAGTCCTACGATTTCAATTTCATCCTGTACTTTTACTTGACCCCGTTCTACACGGCCGGTGGCTACCGTACCACGTCCGGTAATGGAGAACACGTCTTCCACCGGCATCAGGAACGGCTTATCCACGGCACGTTCAGGGGTGGGAATGTAAGCATCTACATTATCCATCAGTTCCCACACTTTGCCGCACCATTCGCACTCCCGTTTGCCGCATCCGCATTCCAATGCTTTTAATCCGGAACCTGCCACGATGGGTGTGTCGTCCCCGGGGAACTCGTAGGAGTTCAGCAGTTCTCTTACTTCCATGTCTACCAGTTCCAGCAGTTCCGCGTCGTCCACCATGTCGGATTTGTTCAGGAAGACTACGATATAGGGAACCCCTACCTGACGGGACAGCAGGATGTGCTCACGGGTCTGGGGCATCGGGCCGTCTGCGGCGGATACTACCAGAATCGCTCCGTCCATCTGGGCTGCTCCGGTGATCATGTTCTTAACATAGTCGGCGTGGCCCGGGCAGTCCACGTGGGCATAGTGACGGTTGCCGGTTTCGTATTCAACGTGGGCGGTGTTAATGGTAATACCCCGTTCACGTTCTTCCGGTGCGTTGTCAATTTCGTCGTAACGTTTTACGGATGCGCCGCCGGCGGTGGACAGCACCACGGTAATTGCTGCGGTCAGGGTGGTTTTGCCGTGGTCAACGTGACCGATGGTTCCAATGTTTACGTGGGGTTTATTCCGTTCAAATTTTGCCTTAGCCATTTGTTACTTTCCTCCTTGCTCATATGGAAAAGAATAATTAGGATTAGCCGTTGCGTTTAGCAATAATCCCTTCGGCAATGTTTTTGGGCACTTCCTCGTAGTGATCCAACTGCATGCTGTATACGCCACGTCCCTGGGTTTTAGAACGCAGATCGGTGGCATAACCAAACATTTCTGCCAGGGGAACATAAGAGGTTACCACCCGGGCATTACCGCGGGAGCCCATTTCCTCAATGCGTCCCCGGCGGCTGTTCAAGTCGCCGATCACGTCACCCATGTATTCCTCCGGAACGGTAACTTCCACTTTAAAAATGGGTTCCAGCAGTACAGGGCTGGCTTTTTGAGCCGCATTCTTGAAGGCCATGGAACCTGCAATTTTAAAGGCCATTTCAGATGAGTCTACTTCATGATAGGAACCGTCAAACAAAGTTGCTTTAATATCTACCATGGGGTAGCCCGCTAAAATACCATTTTCCAGGGCTTCGCGAATACCATTATCAACAGGGGTGATGTATTCCTTGGGAACGACACCGCCAACAATTTTATTCACAAACTCATAACCCGGGCCGCCTGGCTCCAGGGGCTCCAGTTCAATCCAAACGTGACCGTATTGACCTTTTCCGCCGGATTGCCGTACAAATTTACCTTCCGCCTTAACTGCTTTGCGAATGGTTTCCCTATAAGCAACCTGGGGCCGTCCAACATTGGCCTCCACTTTGAATTCTCTCATCAGACGATCCACAATGATCTCCAGATGCAGTTCACCCATACCGGCAATAATGGTCTGCCCGGTTTCATGATCGGTATGCACCTTAAAGGTGGGGTCTTCTTCGGTGAGCTTGCCCAAGGCAACTCCCATCTTATCCTGGTCCGCTTTGGTTTTCGGTTCAATGGCAACTGAGATTACCGTTTCCGGAAACTCCATGGATTCCAGAATAATAGGTTGTTTTTCATCGCAGAGGGTATCCCCGGTGGTGGTATCCTTCAGACCCACCGCTGCCGCAATATCACCGGCATAGACCTCGGGAATTTCTTCCCGGTGGTTGGCGTGCATTTGCAGGATACGTCCAATCCGCTCCCTCTTGCCCTTGGTTGTATTAAAAACATAGGAGCCGGATTTGAGGGTTCCGGAATATACCCGGAAGAAGGACAACTTACCCACATAAGGGTCGGTCATAATTTTAAAAGCCAGAGCCGAAAAGGGTTCGCTATCACTGGAAATCCGGGCATCTTCCGCACCGGAGTCGGGGTTAACCCCTTTAATGGCCGGTACATCCGTAGGCGCCGGCATATAGTCCACGATAGCGTCCAGCAAGGGCTGAACCCCTTTGTTTTTAAAGGATGAACCGCAGAGTACCGGAGTAATTTTACAAGCCAGGGTTGCCTTGCGGATCCCCAGTTTGATTTCTTCCTCGGTCAGTTCTTCACCCTCCAGGTACTTCATCATCAACTCTTCGTCGCTTTCCGCAACGCTTTCCAGAAGTTTTTCCCTGTATTCCGCAACCTTCTCCTGCAGTTCTGCAGGAACCTCGGTTACTTCGCTGTGGGTCCCCAGGTCATCCACGTAATGGATGGCCTTGTTGGTTACCAGATCTACCATACCGGCAAAAGCATCTTCGCTGCCAATGGGCAGTTGAATGGCCACCGGGTTTGCACCCAGCCGGTTTTTAATCATATCCAGGCCGTTGTAGAAATCGGCTCCCACACGGTCCATTTTATTAATATAAGCTATTCTGGGCACGCCGTATTTATCGGCCTGTCTCCAGACAGTTTCAGATTGGGGTTCTACCCCACCAACCGAACAGAACACAGCCACAGCACCATCTAACACCCGAAGCGAACGTTCTACTTCCACTGTAAAGTCCACGTGCCCGGGTGTATCTATAATATTAATACGATGATTATTCCACTGGGCAGTAGTAGCGGCAGAGGTAATGGTAATTCCTCTTTCCTGCTCCTGTACCATCCAGTCCATCGTGGCTGCACCATCATGCACTTCACCAATTTTATGAACTTTCCCGGTGTAGAACAAAATACGCTCTGTGGTAGTGGTTTTTCCGGCATCAATATGGGCCATTATGCCAATGTTCCGGGTTCTCTCCAACGGAAACTGTCGGGCCATAGAGATTCCTCCTTACCACCTGTAATGAGCAAATGCCTTATTGGCCTCTGCCATTTTATGAGTATCTTCGCGTTTCTTAACGGTTGCCCCAACATTGTTGGCAGCATCCATCAATTCACCTGCAAGCTTTTCCGCCATGGATCTACCGGCGCGCTTGCGTGTGTATGCAGTCAGCCAGCGAATGCCCAAAGTCTGTCGACGTTCTGCGCGGACTTCCACGGGAACCTGGTAGTTGGCGCCGCCTACCCGGCGAGCCTTAACCTCCAAAATAGGCATTACGTTTTTCATGGCTGCATCGAAAACTTCCAGCGGGTTTTTCCCGGATTTTTCCTGAATAATGGCAAAAGCATCGTAAACAATTTTCTCAGCCACGCCGCGTTTGCCTTCCTGCATAATCTGGCTAACAAGCTTGGTTACAACCTTGCTGCCGTAAACCGGATCGGGAAGCACTTCCCGTTTGGGGATTCCACCTCTTCTTGGCACTAATTTTCCCCCCTTTGCCTCGTACTAAATTTGCATAAAAATAAAATTTATTTTTTAGGCCGTTTGGAACCATATTTGGAACGTCCCTGGTTGCGGTTTTGTACACCGGCAGAATCCAGAGCACCCCGTACAATATGGTAGCGCACACCGGGCAGGTCTTTAACACGACCTCCACGAACAAGCACTACGGAGTGTTCCTGCAAATTGTGACCGATCCCCGGAATATAGGATGTAACCTCAATCAGGTTGGTTAAACGGACACGGGCCACCTTACGCAGAGCGGAGTTCGGCTTTTTAGGGGTTGTGGTATAAACCCTGGTACAAACGCCACGCTTCTGGGGGCATTCTTTCAAAGCAGGAGCCGTGGATTTATAGATTACTTCTTCACGACCCTTGCGGATAAGCTGGTTAATAGTAGGCATCTCTCTCAACACCTCCTCTCGCAGTGCTTATATGAAGTTCCATTTAAAGCCCCTTGGTCTTAATCTGAAACTTCGAGTTGAGGTTAATCCTCTGTAACAGACGCAATGGCACAGCCCACTTCAATGCCGCAGGCTTTGCCAAGCTCTTTCATGGAGTCGACTTTTACATGAGGAATATTCTTAGAAAAACAAATCCGAAGAATGGGATCCACCACGCGTCCATCCGCGTCAGCAGCCCAGTAGACGATCTTTGCCTGGGACTTTTCGACGGCTTTCTGCGTTTGTTTAGCCCCCACTGTTCTCTTGCGTGCGGACAACAACCGCTCCAGGGACATGGTAATCCCACCTCCAGCAAATCAGACACTCATATATAATATCACCAACAGTAACCCATGTCAATAATTTGGATAACCCGTTTAACTTCGGTTATTTATCCAAGGCCAGGTCGAAATCCTCCGAAGTTCCGCGCCTTAACGGCTCCTCCGAGAGCAGATCCAGTTCGCTGCTCAGATTGTAGCCGCGGTTTTTATCTATGGTCGGCAGGAGAATATCGTAATCATCTTCGTTATCGGCCTCATCCTCGGTGAAAACTTCGATATTCCGGTAACGGGGCATCCCTGTACCGGCGGGTACCAGCTTTCCGATGATGACGTTTTCCTTCAGACCCAGCAGCGGGTCCAGTTTGCCTTTGATGGCCGCCTCGGTCAGTACCCGGGTGGTTTCCTGGAAGGAAGCCGCCGACAGGAAGGAATCCGTAGCCAGGGAGGCCTTGGTGATGCCCAGCAGAACCGGTTTGGCCACGGCAGGCTCCCCGCCGTTTTGTATCACCCTTTGATTCTCTTCTTCAAATTCAAATACATCGATCAGACCGCCGGGCAGCAGCTCGGTATCTCCGGCCTCTTCCACCTTAACTTTTCTAAGCATTTGGCGGATCATCACTTCGATATGCTTATCGTTAATCTCCACGCCCTGGAGCCGGTATACCCGCTGTACTTCCTGGAGCAGGTAAATCTGCACTCCCGCAGGCCCTTTGATTTTTAACAGATCGTGGGGGTTGACGGAACCCTCGGTTAATTCATCCCCGGCCTCCACCCGCTGGCCGTCCCGGACTTTTAACCTGGCGCCATAGGGTACGGCATAGATGTTCTTTTCCCCATTATCCTTGGTGATCTCAATCTCTCGGCGGCCTTTTACCTCTCGGAGGGCCACAATCCCTTCCTCCTCGGCAACAATGGCCTGACCTTTCGGCCGGCGGGCCTCAAAGAGTTCCTCAACCCTGGGCAGACCCTGGGTAATATCATCCCCGGCCACACCGCCGGTGTGGAAGGTACGCATGGTTAACTGGGTTCCCGGCTCACCGATGGACTGGGCGGCAATGATTCCCACTGCTTCACCGGTATCAATGGCTCCGCCGGTGGCCAGGTTGCGGCCGTAGCAATGCTTGCATACGCCATAGCGGGTTTTGCAGGTAATAACCGAGCGGATTTTTACCTTGGTAATTCCCGCATCCATTACGGCCTGAGCCTGATCAGCGGAAATCATGCCATGGTTATCAACCTGCTCCTGGGAAATAATCACTTCCCCGGTTTCCGGATGAACGACGGGCTCCATGGGCACCCGGCCTTCCAGCCGTTCGGAGAGTTTTTCAATGCTTTCGCTGCCATCCCTGATTTCGCGGACTTCCACACCCTCGGTGGTGCCGCAGTCATCCTCCCGCACGATTACATCCTGTGCTACGTCCACCAGACGGCGGGTCAGGTAACCGGAGTCAGCGGTCCGCAGAGCGGTATCCGCCAAACCTTTCCGAGCGCCGTGGGTGGAAATGAAGTATTCCAATACCGTTAAGCCTTCCCGGAAGTTGGCCTTAATGGGCAAGTCAATAATCCGTCCGGAAGGATCCGCCATCAGACCCCTCATACCGGCCAGCTGGCGAATCTGCTGGATATTACCGCGGGCCCCGGAAGTAGCCATCATATAAATATTATTAAATTTATCCAGGGTGTCCATTAACGCCTTGGTCACCTTGTCGGTGGCGTCGTTCCAGATATTAATAACCTTACGGTAACGTTCGTCTTCGGTAATTAAACCGCGGCGGAATTGATTTTCAATTTTATTAACCTGATCCTCGGCAATAGCCAGAATTTCCTTCTTGGCCTCGGGGATGGTAATATCCGCTACCCCGATGGTAATCCCCGCCTTGGTAGAAAACTTGTAGCCCAGGGATTTAATGCCGTCCAGAAGTTCTGCCGTATGGGCGTTGCCCAGCTTGCGGTAGCATTCGGCCACAATCCTGCTAAGGGTTTTCTTGTCGCAAACCTGATTGATATATCCCAATTCCTGAGGAATTACTTCATTAAAGATGATTCTGCCAACCGTGGTCTTCAGCCTCTCTCCGTTGGACCGGCGAACAGTTACGCCGGCATGAAGGGAAACTTCCCCGCTTTCATAGGCTAAAACCGATTCCTGCTCATCCTTAAAGATACTGCCTTCACCCGCAGCCCCTTCCCGTTCCATGGTCAGGTAATAGCAGCCTAAAACCATGTCCTGGGTGGGGCTGGCCACCGGCTTTCCGTCTTTAGGGTTCAGAATATTATTAGCCGCCAGCATGAGCAGCCTGGCTTCCGCCTGGGCTTCTGCGGAAAGGGGTACGTGAACAGCCATCTGGTCCCCGTCAAAGTCCGCATTGTAAGCGGTACATACCATGGGGTGGATCTTAATGGCGCGCCCTTCCACCAGAACCGGCTCAAAGGCCTGAATGCCCAGCCGGTGCAGGGTTGGGGCACGGTTCAACAGTACCGGGTGTTCTTTAATCACTTCTTCCAGAACATCCCAGACCTCGGGCCGAACCCTTTCTACCATCCGTTTGGCGCTCTTAATGTTATGGGCGTGCCCGTCGTTCACCAACTTTTTCATCACAAAGGGCTTGAACAATTCCAAAGCCATTTCTTTGGGCAAGCCGCACTGGTGCATTTTTAAATGGGGACCCACCACGATAACCGAACGTCCGGAGTAATCAACCCTTTTGCCCAGCAGGTTCTGACGGAAACGCCCCTGTTTACCCTTCAACATGTCGGACAAGGATTTTAACGGACGGTTCCCGGGACCTGTAACAGGCCGGCCCCGACGGCCGTTGTCAATTAAGGCGTCCACCGCTTCCTGAAGCATCCGCTTTTCGTTGCGCACGATAATATCCGGGGCTCCCAGGTCCAACAGGCGCTTCAGCCGGTTGTTGCGGTTAATGACCCGGCGGTATAGATCATTCAAATCCGAAGTGGCAAAGCGGCCGCCGTCCAGTTGTACCATGGGCCGCAGTTCCGGAGGAATTACCGGCACCACATCCAAAATCATCCACTGGGGGCTATTTCCCGATTTCTTAAAGGCCTCCACCACTTCCAGCCGGCGAATGGCCCGGATTTTGCGTTGTCCGGAGACTTCTTTCAATTCCTGGCGAAGTTCTCTGGCTAGTTCATCCAGTTGAATCTCTTCCAACAGTTTTTTAATGGCCTCGGCACCCATGCCCGCCTTAAAGGTATTGCCAAATTTATCCTTATATTCCCGGTATTCCGTTTCAGTTAACAACTGCTTCTTTAACAGGGGTGTTTCACCGGGCTCAATGACAATATAAGAAACAAAGTAAAGCACCTTTTCCAGCGCCCGGGGGGACATATCCAGCAACAGGCCCATGCGGCTGGGAATTCCTTTAAAATACCAAATATGAGATACCGGGGCGGCCAACTCGATATGGCCCAGCCTTTCCCTGCGGACCTTGGACCGGGTTACCTCCACACCGCAGCGATCGCAAACAACCCCTTTATAGCGAACCCGTTTATATTTTCCGCAGTGACATTCCCAGTCTCTTTGTGGACCAAATATTCTCTCACAGAATAAACCATCCCGTTCCGGTTTCAATGTACGGTAGTTGATTGTCTCCGGCTTTTTTACTTCTCCACTGGACCACTGCCGAATTTTTTCCGGCGAGGCCAACCCAATGCGAATACTATCGAAATTATTTAATTCCAACAAAGGACCTACTCCCCCTTTAGCGGATTTGGGTAGCAATTCTTGATACGGCCTGCTTAGTCCTCGTCATCCAAGCTGAATTCTTCGCCCTCTTCGATAAAGGACTCGTCGAAATCTTCCAGTTCCTCTTCATCGTCCTCTACCTCTTCGTTGTCATCCCGTTTCGGCGGCCCGATGCGTCTTTCTTCAGGCAGTTCAATCCCTAATTCCTTGGCAGTTTCCGTTACGTCTTCTTCAATTTCCTTAATTTCAATTTCCTCTTCCGCTTCGGTAAGTACCTTTACGTCCAGTCCCAGAGACTGCAATTCCTTGATCAGAACCTTAAAGGATTCCGGCACTCCGGGCTCGGGCACATTTTCGCCCTTGACGATGGCTTCGTAGGTCTTAACCCGCCCTACCACATCGTCGGACTTTACGGTGAGAATCTCTTGCAAGGTATAGGCTGCACCATAAGCTTCCAAAGCCCAAACTTCCATCTCCCCGAAACGCTGCCCCCCAAACTGGGCTTTACCGCCCAGGGGCTGCTGGGTTACCAGGGAATAAGGCCCGGTGGACCGGGCGTGGATTTTATCATCCACCAAATGGTGCAGCTTAATCATATAGACATAACCCACGGTCACCGAGTGGTCAAAGGCATCGCCGCTGCGACCGTCATAAAGGGTCATTTTACCGTTCTCCGGCAGGTTCGCACGTTTTAAGGAGTCCCAAATGGCTTCTTCCGTTGCTCCGTTAAATACCGGAGTGGCCACATGGAAGCCCAGGGCTTTGGCCGCCCAACCCAGGTGCGTTTCCAGAACCTGGCCGATATTCATACGGGAGGGCACCCCAAGGGGGTTCAAAACGATTTCAACCGGCGTCCCGTCTTCCATAAAGGGCATATCTTCTTCCGGCAGGATGCGGGCGATAACCCCTTTGTTGCCGTGACGACCCGCCATTTTATCCCCTTCGGAGATTTTTCTCTTTTGGGCAATATAAACGCGGACCAGCTGATTGACCCCCGGCGGCAGCTCATCGCCGTTTTCCCGGGAGAATACCTTAACATCGACAATCTTTCCGGCCTCGCCATGGGGCACCCGGAGGGAAGTATCCCGGACCTCCCGGGCTTTCTCACCGAAAATCGCCCGCAGCAGCCGTTCTTCCGCCGTCAGCTCGGTTTCACCCTTGGGCGTAACCTTGCCTACCAGGATGTCGCCGGGTCTTACTTCCGCACCAATGCGGATAATTCCCCGCTCATCCAAATCCTTCAAAATATCTTCGCCCACATTGGGAATATCCCGGGTAATCTCTTCCGGGCCTAATTTGGTATCCCGGGCGTCGCATTCGTATTCCTCTATGTGAATAGAAGTAAAGAAATCTTCTTTAACCGCCTTCTCGCTGATTAAAATAGCGTCTTCGTAGTTATTGCCTTCCCAGGTCATAAAGGCCACCAGGATATTGCGGCCTAAAGCCAGTTCCCCTTTGTCGGTGGCAGGACCGTCGGCAATAATCTGCCCGGCTTCCACCCTGTCCCCCTTATTAACAATGGGCTTCTGGTTAATGCAGGTGCCCTGGTTGGATCGGGTAAATTTCAATAATTTATAGGTATCGTTTTTCCCTTCACTGGTACGAATGGTAATCTCATTGGCGGTAACCCGGGTCACTTCCCCGGCGTTCCTGGCCACCTGCACCACGCCGGAATCCTTGGCCGCCCGGTATTCAATGCCGGTTCCCACCAGCGGGGCCTGGGCTCTCAGCAGGGGCACCGCTTGCCTCTGCATGTTGGCGCCCATCAGAGCACGGTTGGCATCATCATGCTCCAAAAAGGGAATCAGGGCGGTGGCCACCGAAAACACCTGTTTTGGAGAAACGTCCATAAAATCCACCCGGTCTGTGGGAACAATCAAGGTGTCATGTCCATGACGGGCATTGACCCTTTCATCCACAAAATAACCGGTTTCATCCAGGGGCGCATTGGCCTGGGCAATGATGTGCCCTTCCTCTTCATCGGCGGTTAGATAGCTAATTTCATCCGTAACCCGTTTATTCTCTTTATCCACTTTCCGGTAAGGCGTCTCAATAAAGCCAAAGCTGTTAATGCGGGCATAGGTGGAAAGAGAACCAATGAGACCAATGTTGGGACCTTCCGGGGTCTCAATGGGGCACATCCTGCCGTAGTGGGAATGATGCACGTCCCGGACTTCAAAGCCCGCCCGTTCACGGGAAAGCCCGCCGGGGCCCAGGGCCGAAAGTCTTCTTTTATGGGTCAACTCTGCCAGCGGGTTGGTTTGGTCCATGAACTGGGACAACTGGCTGGAGCCAAAGAATTCTTTAATGGAAGCCACTACCGGCCGGATGTTGATCAGCACCTGAGGTGTAATCACATCCACATCCTGAATGGTCATCCTTTCACGGACCACCCGTTCCATCCGGGAAAGACCGATGCGGAACTGGTTCTGCAGCAGTTCACCCACCGAACGCAATCTCCGGTTGCCCAGATGGTCGATATCGTCCACAACGCCTTCCCCTCTCATCAGGCCGAGAAGGTATTTCTTAGTGGCAATAATATCCTCTTTGGTCAGTTCCCGGATAAATTCACGATCTACAGGAACTTCCTTATTTAAATAACGGTCCCACTCAGTGGGGCCATCCTGGCCGTTGGGATAGCGATACAAAACGCCATGTTTTAATTTTTTCTGAAGTTTGTACCGGCCCACATTGGCCAAGTCATATCGTTTGGGATCAAAGAATAAGGTATTTAATAAAGAACGGGCACTTTCCACCGTGGGCGGTTCGCCGGGGCGGAGCCTTTTATAAATTTCAACCAGCGCTTCCTCTTCGGAATCGGTATTGTCCCTACTGAGGGTTTCCTGAATATTCTTATCGTTTTCAAAAAGTTCGGTAATCATGGCATTGGAGCCAAAACCTAATGCCCGTATCAACACAGTTGCCGGGATTTTTCTGGTGCGATCGATGCGAACAAAGATGTGGTCGTTAACGTCGGTTTCGAATTCCAGCCAGGCTCCGCGGTTGGGGATAATGGTAGAAGTAAACAGCCTTTTGCCGCTGGTGTCAATTTGATCCGCAAAATATACACCGGGCGAACGGACCAGTTGGCTGACGATAACCCGCTCAGCACCGTTAATAATAAAGGTTCCCTTGTCGGTCATCAGCGGGAAATCCCCCATGAAGACCTCCTGCTCCTTCACCTCTCCAGTTTCCTTATTAATCAGGCGAACCTTGACCCTTAATGGGGCAGCGTACGTAACATCGCGTTCCTTGCACTCTTCCACCGAATATTTGGGTTCTCCCAGGGTGTAGTCCAAAAATTCCAGGACCAGGTTTCCGGTGAAATCCTGAATTGGAGAGATGTCATGGAACACTTCCCTTAATCCCTCCCGCAAGAACCACTCGTAAGAGTTCCGCTGAACTTCAATAAGGTTGGGTAAGTCCAAAACTTCCTGCAGTTTACCGTAATTCCACCTCACCCTGCTGCCTACTTGTTCCGGGTAAGCCATCGAACGCATCACACCCCTTAAATATTTAACAAAATACGTATTAAAAACAAAGACAACGAAAAGCAAGGTCTTGCCCTTTAGAAACAATCCCTCGCCTTATAAGCATTATGATCCCCTATCTCCTTTATTCTGGCCGATTATGCAAAAAATTATTCGTAAATTTTACCACCGGACCAAAATTTATTTATTTTAACCATAGAATGACATTTTAAAATGTTAGCACGGATGTTGCCGTTTGTCAAGGCGTTTTCTGGCTCTTCAGGTCGATTTTATAATGCCGGTTGGATTTTTCTTCCATGCCGGCTAGCAGGGCTTCTGTCATGTGAATCCAGACCCTGATTTGATATAAAAGTAAATACGCCGCAATGGGCGGCGTATTTACTTTTATATACCTTATATAATAGAAAGAATCAATTATTTTACGTCAACGGTTGCGCCGGCTTCAGTCAGTTTAGCTTTGATGGCTTCGGCTTCTTCCTTGGCAACTTTCTCTTTAACGGGCTTGGGAGCACCGTCAACCAGATCTTTGGCTTCTTTCAGACCCAGGCCGGTAATTTCGCGAACCACTTTAATTACATTGATCTTCTTGTCACCAGCGCTGGTGAGGATTACATCAAATTCGGTTTGCTCTTCTTCAGCAGGAGCGGCAGCGCCACCGGCTGCGGGAGCAGCAGCTACTGCTACGGGAGCAGCGGCGGAAACACCAAATTCTTCTTCAAAAGCTTTTACCAGTTCAGCCAGTTCCAGTACGGTCAGGCCTTTTACCAGTTCTAATACTTCAGCAACTTTAGACATAATCAAATGAACCTCCTCAAAATTTATAAATGATTTTTATGATGCTGTTTTGCTTAGGACGCCTGTCCTTCTTTTTGCTGGCGGATCTGATCCACAACATAAACCAGATTGCGCAGGTTGGCAGCCAATACTCCGGCAAAGCCGTACATGGGAGCCTGCATACCGCCCAGTACTTTGGCCAGCAATACCTCTCTGGAGGGCAGGTCGGCCAGGGCTTTAACCCCATTGGCGTCGATAACCTTTCCTTCTAAAACACCCGCCTTAATATCGAGGCCCTGTTTAATTTCCCTGGCAAAATCAGACAGAATTTTAGCAGGGGCCACCGGGTCCTCAAGGCCAAAGGTGAAGACAATGGGGTTTTTCAAGTAGTCTTCCAGACCATCAATACCGACTTCCTTGGCAGCAAGGCCGGCAATGGTGTTTTTGGCCACTTTCATTTCACAGCCGGCTTTACGCAGGCGTGTTCTGAGATCGGTTATTTTGGCAACAGAAATGCCACGGTATTCAGCCAGGATGGTTACCTGGGAGTTCTGGATTTTTTCCTTCATTTCAGCCAGCATGGCTTGTTTTTGAGCTTTTGTGGTTGGCACAAGTTACACCTCCTTCCCTGGATTAAAGAAAACTTAACTGGTCGCCGGCCCCGGCGGGCAGCAGCCCGGGTTGTCTTTTTATCGCTTGGCGCGTATAAAAAAGGCCTCTGTGTGTCTTAGACATGCACAGAGGCCCGCAACAGTTCAAACTTGCGAGTTCAACCCCGGCCTCGGTTGGCGGCAATCTGCCTTTAGGTCCTAAGACACCAACGGTCTACGACTGGAAAAGTATGCATTTGTAGATCTTCAGCAGAGGTTAAATCTTAGAGGGGTTAATCTTCACCCCGGGTCCCATGGTTGAAGACACGGTAATAGCCTTCATATACTGGCCTTTGGCCGTGGCAGGCTTAATGCGAACCAGGGTGTCGGCCAGGGTTTTAAAATTTTCCACCAGTTTTTCAACTTCAAAGGAAGCTTTACCAATGGGCGCATGAATGATACCCACTTTATCGGTACGATAAGTGATCTTACCACCTTTGGCATCGCTAACCGCAGGTCCGACTTCAAAGGTAACGGTGCCGGTTTTGGGGTTGGGCATTAAGCCACGGGGACCCAGCACCCGGCCCAGCTTACCAACCAGGCCCATCATGTCCGGAGTGGCAATGGCCACGTCAAAGCCCATCCAGCCACCCTGAATCTTTTCAACCATATCTTCAGCACCCACAAAGTCTGCGCCTGCTACTTCAGCTTCTTTAGCCTTATCACCTTTGGCAAAAACCAGCACCGTTTTGGTTTTACCCGTGCCATGGGGCAGCACAACGGCACCCCTTAACTGCTGGTCTGCGTGACGGGGGTCTACCCCCAGGCGGAAAGCCACTTCAACGGTTTCGTCAAATTTAGCCGAAGCAATTTTCTTGACCATAGCCAGTGCCTCAGACGGTTCGTAAAGAACAGACGGATCATACTGCTTCATTGCTTCCTGGAGCTTTTTGCCTAATTTCGGCATATGATTTCCTCCTTTGTGGTACTAGCGGACTACATCCTCCCACCGGATGAGTTATCCTTCTACAACTTCAATGCCCATACTGCGGGCAGTACCCTCAATCATGCTCATGGCAGTTTCTATGCTGGCCGCATTCAGATCGGGCATTTTTAATTCAGCAATTTCCCTAACTTTCGAGCGGGGCACTTTGCCCACTTTCTTTTTGTTAGGTTCACCGGAAGCGGTCTCAATACCCAGCGCCTTTTTCAGCAAAACTGCTGCTGGCGGAGTTTTGGTAATAAAGGTAAAGGACCGGTCTTCATATACAGTAATTTCAACTGGAATAATTAAGCCTGCTTGAGCAGCAGTAACTTCATTATATTGCTTAACAAATCCCATGATATTAACCCCGTGCTGACCCAAAGCGGGACCTACCGGGGGTGCCGGGGTGGCTTTACCGGCCGGAATTTGTAGTTTAATAATGGCGGCTACCTTTTTGGCCATATCCAGTCCACCTCCTTACAGCCTAAAGCTTAGTCAAGCTTTTTAATTTGTGTGAAATCAAGTTCGATGGGAGTTTCACGTCCAAACATGGATACCATAACTTTAACTTTACCCTTTTCAGGGTAAATTTCTTCTATCACACCAACAAAATTCTCAAAGGGGCCATCGGATACTTGAACATTTTCGCCCAGGTTGAAATCAACCTTGGTCTTTTGCTCTTCCATGCCCATTTGCCGGATAATGGCCTTGGATTCCTCATCATTTAGGGGTATGGGTTTAGAACCGGAACCAACAAAGCCGGTAACCCCCGGCGTGTTACGAACCACATACCAGGAATCATCGGTCATGATCATTTCTACCAAGACATATCCGGGGAAAACTTTTTTCTTTGAAATCTTTTTCTTGCCATTTTTGATTTCTACTTCATCTTCCATTGGTACAAGAATACGAAAGATTTTATCTTCCATATTCATGGATTCAATACGCCTCTCCAAGTTGGCCTTAACCTTGTTTTCGTACCCGGAGTAGGTATGTACAACATACCACTGTTTACTCATTAACAGAAGGGACCCCCATCATCATTCGGGTCCCCCACCCCCTCACTGATACCAATTAGGACACAATGGCCGAAACGCCTAAACTGAGAAGCGAATCCAACACCCAGATGACAGCAGCAACCGCAGCTACAGAAACAAACACAACGGCGGTATAAGTGACAATTTCCTTACGGGTGGGCCAATGAACCTTTTTCAACTCATTCTTAACACCAAGGAAATATTTCTTTATGCCACCAGCCCGTTCCGCAAAGGATACCTTTTGCGCCTTTGCAGGCTGGCTTTTGGCCACAGCCTTTGCAGCTTCCCTAGGGGCCGTTTCCTTTTTATTATCAGCCCCGCTGGTTTCTTTGGTTGCCGCTATTTCCTTGGCAGCGCTAACCGCTTTAACCTGTTTTTTCTGCACAGCCATCCGAAACGCCACATCCTTACTTTTTATGTTTCACCAGTAGTGCCTCAAATAAAACCCCTCATGGAATGCGGCTCAGGTCACAACATACGGGGTTAAGGGCCCAATCTATCTGGTTTCTTTATGAACTGTATGAGTATGACACCACTTACAATATTTTTTAAGCTCAATCCGGTTGGAATCGTTCTTTTTATTTTTGTTTGTGGTGTAGTTGCGCCGTTTGCATTCGGTGCAAGCCAAAGTTACGCCCACACGCATTGTTGACACCTCCCTAAAAACTAAAGAAAACTTGGCTTCCGCCAAGTCTTGGGCCAAGACCGAAGCCTCGTTGCCCTTATACTGTCACCTTGAAATTTTTGACAGCATAAAAAAGACTTGAACCGACTATGTCCTCTTAATATACCTTAACAAATTTATCACAAGTGATGTTGTATGTCAATAGCTTATGTGACGGAGTCATCCATAACAGTATTTTGTCTCAAATATTGGTTTTTAATACCATTTGCAATTAAACCCACTTTAATAATGATTCTTGTCTTTAACTATTACGCAAGGCTTTCCAATATTGACTTGGTGTCATCATATAAAAAGGGGGCAAGCTGAAAACTCACCCCCTGGTCAAATCTCTACCCTTTTGCAATTAAACCCGCCAAGCGGAACACTAAGTTAAAATTACTCCCGGATACCGGTTACCACGCCGGCGCCTACGGTACGTCCGCCTTCACGAATGGCAAAGCGCAGTCCTTCTTCAATGGCGATGGGGGTAATCAGGTCGATGTCCACTTTGATGTTATCTCCGGGCATTACCATTTCCACGCCTTCCGGCAGGGTTACGATACCCGTCACATCCGTGGTACGGAAGTAGAACTGTGGACGATAGCCGTTAAAGAACGGGGTGTGACGTCCACCTTCTTCTTTGGTCAGCACATACACTTCCGCACTGAATTTGGTGTGCGGTTTGATGCTGCCGGGCTTCGCCAATACCTGGCCACGCTCGATTTCTTTGCGGTCTACACCACGCAGCAGCGCTCCAATATTATCACCGGCCTGAGCATAATCCAGCAGTTTCCGGAACATTTCCACGCCCGTTACTACCGTCTTCCGAGGTTTGTCGCTCAGTCCTACGATTTCAATTTCATCCTGTACTTTTACTTGACCCCGTTCTACACGGCCGGTGGCTACCGTACCACGTCCGGTAATGGAGAACACGTCTTCCACCGGCATCAGGAACGGCTTATCCACGGCACGTTCAGGGGTGGGAATGTAAGCATCTACATTATCCATCAGTTCCCACACTTTGCCGCACCATTCGCACTCCCGTTTGCCGCATCCGCATTCCAATGCTTTTAATCCGGAACCTGCCACGATGGGTGTGTCGTCCCCGGGGAACTCGTAGGAGTTCAGCAGTTCTCTTACTTCCATGTCTACCAGTTCCAGCAGTTCCGCGTCGTCCACCATGTCGGATTTGTTCAGGAAGACTACGATATAGGGAACCCCTACCTGACGGGACAGCAGGATGTGCTCACGGGTCTGGGGCATCGGGCCGTCTGCGGCGGATACTACCAGAATCGCTCCGTCCATCTGGGCTGCTCCGGTGATCATGTTCTTAACATAGTCGGCGTGGCCCGGGCAGTCCACGTGGGCATAGTGACGGTTGCCGGTTTCGTATTCAACGTGGGCGGTGTTAATGGTAATACCCCGTTCACGTTCTTCCGGTGCGTTGTCAATTTCGTCGTAACGTTTTACGGATGCGCCGCCGGCGGTGGACAGCACCACGGTAATTGCTGCGGTCAGGGTGGTTTTGCCGTGGTCAACGTGACCGATGGTTCCAATGTTTACGTGGGGTTTATTCCGTTCAAATTTTGCCTTAGCCATGGAAAATTTCTCCTCCTCCATCAATTTCAAGGTTTGCTAAAAATAGCCGTCATTCCCTACAGTTATTTCACATTGATGCCAATTCTATACCTGTCAACAATTCATAGGAACGATTCGATAAGAAATGGAAAAATCCTGCTTTTATTGGGGATTTTCTTCTTAGTTCCGTTGTTGGCTTTAGCCTTATGCCGCATTTCTCCTTGGTCCTGTTGTTAGCCTGACGGGCATTCCTTGGAGGTCTCGTTGTTACGTAGTATGAATGCACTTTCTTTTAGAACCCAAGCCCAAAGGAAATACTTAAATACGAACAACAAGACCTTAGAGAAAAACAGTATAAGGCTACTAGCAACAGGGCCCCGGATAATTTCAGTATAAGGCAAACAACAGAGCCTCAAAGCAATGCAGTATTAGGCTGCAGTGGCTAAATACAAAAAAACCAGTCCCCTCGGACTGGATGCTGTTTGGTAGCGGCGACTGGATTTGAACCAGTGACCCCACGGGTATGAACCGAGTGCTCTGACCAACTGAGCTACGCCGCCAAAATTTTGGAGCTGCTAACCGGGATTGAACCGGTGACCTTATCCTTACCAAGGATACGCTCTACCTACTGAGCTATAGCAGCATTTGGTTGCGGGAGGGGGACTTGAACCCCCGACCTTCGGGTTATGAGCCCGACGAGCTACCAACTGCTCTATCCCGCGTCAACATAAAATATTATATCACAGGCAAAAGTTCATGAGCAACTAAAATATTATTCCGCCTGCGAAGGGGTGAACTGGTGGAGGGAGAAGGATTCGAACCTTCGAAGTCGTCAGACGGCAGATTTACAGTCTGCTCCCTTTGGCCGCTCGGGAATCCCTCCGTATATAAATGGAGCCGACGATGGGACTCGAACCCGCAACCTGCTGATTACAAGTCAGCTGCTCTACCAATTGAGCTACGTCGGCACAGAATTCGGATCAAACCGCGCAAGAGATATAATAACAGATAAGCATGTTACTGTCAACCATTCACCAAAAGTATTGTCTGGAAATGTTACAGATTTTTAACTTTAAATTTTTTATATTAAATAAAGGTAAATAATATGCCCTTGTAGAATTATTGGCATTAAAATAACCCCGGGGGTCCCGGGGTTGGCTGGCAGATTATACTTCTCGTTTTTCCAGGTATCTCTCAAGCTTTCGTTTGACCCTTTGCAGCGCATTATCAATGGACTTGACATGGCGCTTCAGATCTTCGGCAATTTCCTGGTAGGACTTCCCTTCCAGGTAGGACATTAAAACTTTCCATTCCAGGGAGCTTAGAATTTCACCCATTTTTTCTTCAATGTCGTCAAATTCTTCCCTGCTGATAATCAGTTCCTCAGGGTCGGTAATTTTAGAACCGGAGATTACATCCAGCAGGGTACGATCCGAATCCTCGTCGTAAATGGGTTTGTTTAATGAGACATAAGAATTTAAAGGGATATGCTTTTGCCGGGTGGCGGTTTTGATGGCGGTAATGATTTGCCGGGTGATACATAGTTCCGCAAAAGCCCGGAAGGAAGATAATTTGTCCATTCTAAAATCACGAATGGCTTTATATAAACCGATCATGCCTTCCTGGATAATATCTTCTCTATCTGCGCCGATCAGAAAATACGAGCGGGCTTTGGCACGCACAAAGTTTTTATACTTGTTAATCAAGTACTCCAGGGCCGCATCGTCACCTTCACGAGCAAACTCGACGACATCTTCATCAACCATTACCTGGTAGCCTCCGGAAACTTCCCTTTGTGCATTTGAATTCAAATCCATCGCCCCCGCTTCTTTATCACTAAGCAACTACAAAAAAGAAAAACGACATATCCGTTAATATCACCGGGGTCTGTTTACCCATTGGTTAAATAGTTAATTATTTAAAAAAAGAACGTTCTTAGAGAGTTCCATGAATCATTATATCTTATGTTAAAAAGACTCGTCAAGGTAAAAAAAGTCCAACCCGGACAGGCATCAGTTCTTCCCGCGACGCCATTTTTCCATAATTATCCTGATTTCTCGAGGCAATTTGTCCTCCAGATAGCCTTCTGTGGGATTTTCTTTGTTATAATTCTCCTGTTGCTGTCGATTTATCTGTACGATTTGCTCTCTAAACTCTTTCGGTGTTACCCGAAAAGCCCCGCGGCCAAAAATAATTCTTTGTTCATCCCAATCGGAGGTTACCACATAGACGGTTCCCAGCTTGCCCAAATCCCCCACCAATCTTTCAATCAACGAGTCAGCGGTTTCTCCCTCTTGGGTGTAAAACACCTCAACGCCATGAATAAACTCCGCATGCTCAATGCCGCTTTTAACCAAGTGGGCATCGAAAATCACTTTCACCCGGGCTCCGCTGAAGGCAGCAAAATTGGCTAGGATGTCAATCAGTCTATCCCTGCAATGGTCCAGCCCGCCGGCTTTGATTCCTTCAAAATCCGGCCAGGCGTGAATAACATTATATCCATCCACTACATAAAAATCTTGCACGGACAAACCTACCCTCTCTGGCGTACGACCTCATACACCAATAATGCAGCTGCCACCGAGGCATTTAAGGAGCCTACTTGTCCCAGCATGGGCAGACGGACCAGCATATCGCATCTTTCCTTAAGCAATCTGCCCAGTCCCTTTCCTTCCCCGCCAATCACCAGCAGCAGAGGACCGGTTAATTTAGCCTGCCAAAACAGGTCCGGGCCGTCCATCTCCGCCCCCACAACCCAAAGCCCTTGCTCCTTTAACGAACGAATGGTTTGATCCAGATTGGTTACCCGAGCCACCGGTACATACTCCACCGCTCCTGCGGAAGCTTTGGCCACCGTTGCCGTTAAAGCGACGGATCTGCGCTGAGGGATGATTACCCCGTGCACACCGGCCGCATCACAGGTACGCAGAATCGCCCCCAGGTTATGAGGATCGTTTATTTCATCCAGCATCACCATAAAGGGCTCCTGACCCTTTGACCGGGCAGCACTCAGAATATCCTCCACTTCCACATACTGCTTGGCCGCAGCATAAGCGACAATACCCTGGTGAGGTACGCCGGTTTGTAATTTATCCAGGTACGCCCGGTCAACCGTTTGGATGGGAATGCCTGCTTCCCGGACCATCCTAGTAATTTCTCCCAAAGGTCCGGAAGGGGTTCCTTTGGCCATAATCACCTTATTGATGGGACGCCCTGCCCGAAGTGCTTCACGAACCGGGTTGCGCCCGGCAATGATTTCGCTCACCAGATCGCCTCCTGCTAGTCTTATACTGCCTTTCTCTGAGGTCCCGTTATTAGCCTTATGCTGAAATTCCCCGGGGTCCTGACTTATACTGTTTTGTTTTAGGGTCTTGTTGTTCGTATTTAAGCATTCCTTAGGCTTGGGTTCTAAAAGAAGTGCATTCACACTAACAACGAGACCCCTAAGGAATGCCTGTTAGGCTAACCACAGGACCTAACAGAAATGCAGCATAAGGCTAAATATCCCTAGCCTACAGCTTGGACACCAGATACTTTAAATAAAAGGTTGCAATAACCCCGGCCACAGCAGCAGCCATGCCCAGGAAAATAAGAAGTCTTTTGCGGATAAACACTCCCGTAACCCCTAAAATAAGGGCGACTCCCCAAAGGGTTAAAATCACCAAAGGAAGATTCATATAGGATCACTCTCCGGATTTTATCATCCCGAACTTTTTACGGACCTCAGGCATTTTACCACAGCTAAGCTTTCCTTCCGGGCAGGGACCGGATAAACAACTGGGGCCGGCGTCCCTGAAAATAGTGGGAGCCGCTTCTTTTACCAGCTTCAGCATTTGCTCCGCCAGATTGCGAATTTCCCACTGCGCTCGATTGCAACAACGCAAATCAAAAAAGTGACGCAATTCCCGGGCATTCATGGTTACCACCAGCTTGGTTTCCGCAGCATTGGGCAGTACAAAACGGGCATCCTCATAAGCAACCCTGCCCCCGCCCAGCTTCTGCACCCAACCGTCATACCAGGCTTGAATCCGGGTCATTTGACTTTCAAACTCCGCCACAGCTTCCGGTCCCAGTTGAAGAATGGTCTCCGGAATAATATAATCAAAAATTCCCTGTTTATTCTGCGCTCGCGTTTCACCTACATAACGCTGGGACTGCACACTGAAGCTGGCGATGCGGTGCCGGGTGAGCTGGGCCAGTAGACTCCTGGATACTCCTTCAACACCAAAGGTAAAGGAAATATGCTCAATGGTGGTATAATGTCCCATATCCATCAGTTTTTTAATAAATTGCTGCTGATCCGAATGGATGACATCCTCTGCCAGATCATCAATGCCGGAAGGTGAATAGCACAGCCTGGCAGCCATGGCCACCAGTTTCTCCGGTTCCGGTGTATGCTGTAATAATCGAACTTTCAATGTTGCTTTGGCCACATAACTCTCTCCCTCTAACCTAATAGGCATTCTTCGGATCTTGTTGCTAGACTCATAGGCTGTCTTTAGGGTCCTGTTGTTCGTCTTATCGGTTGTGCCCTTGGTCTTGGTTACCATTACAAACAACAGGACCCTAAAGTATTACCCGCAAGGCTACCAACTGGACCTATGAGCTATTACCCTTAAGTCCAGCAACTAGAGTACCCTTTAGCTACTGACGGCTTATTTCATTCACAGCCATGCTGATGATTTCCCGAACTCTCTCATGACGTTCTTTAAAATATAAATATCCGATCAGGGCTTCCAGGGCTGTGGCATGGCGGTATTCCAGCACACAGGCCCCCTTGGGCGGAGTTCCCGACTTGGCATTTCTGCCCCGGCGCACCACAGCCATTTCTTCTTCGGAAAGTTTATCCTCCAGAGAAAACAACGCCTTGGCCTGGGCCCCGGCACGCACATACTTCACGGCCGTCCGGTGCAGTTGGTTCACTTTAACCATGCCCCGCTGTACTAAATATTCCCTGACCGCCAGTTCATAAACCGCATCCCCAATATAAGCCAGCACCAGGCTTGGACTCTCTTCGGGCTTTATCCCCCGGGGTTCTAAAGATTGGTTATCCAAATCCTACACCTGCTTTTTCCAACGAACTCCCTGGGGAGTGTCTTCCAGGATAATCCCCAGTTCCTTTAAACCGTCGCGAATGGTGTCTGCAGTGGACCAGTCCTTTTTACTGCGGGCCTCCTGCCTGATTTTAATAATCAGTTGCACCAGTCCTTCGGTCAATCCGTCATCCTCGCCGGAAGTTTCCAGGACTAATTTGCCGCTGACCGGATCTTCTTTCAATACTCCTAAAACCCGGTTAAACTCTTTCACCAAATCATGGGCCTGCTCCATGGCCAGCACGGCTTCCGGGGAAATTTTATCGCCCATTCCGTTCACCAAAATATTAATTTCTTTGGCTAATTCAAAAAATACCGAGATCGCCAGGGCGGTATTGAAATCGTCATCCATGGCTTTTTCAAATTCCAGCCGCAGCAGGGTCAGCTTCTCGTGAAAGGAGCTTCCTGCGCCGGCCTCTTCTTCACCGGAAGCAGGCCGTTCCATGGCTTCATAAAGAAGGCGGAGGGCGGTTTTAATTCGTTCAAGCCCGCGTCCGGCCACCGCCAGCTTCTCATCATCAAAATCCAGAGGACTGCGATAATGGGTTGAAAGCAAAAACCACCTGATCACATCCGGGGGGAACTTATCTAAAATCTCCCTGACCAAGAAGAAATTCCCCAGGGATTTAGACATTTTCTCCTGATTCACAGTGATAAATCCGTTGTGCATCCAATAGCGGGCAAAGGGTTGTTTACAGGCAGCCTCGGACTGGGCGATTTCATTTTCATGATGGGGAAAGATTAAATCAAACCCCCCGCCATGGATATCAAATCCGCTGCCAAGATATTTTCCGGCCATGGCCGAGCATTCAATATGCCAGCCGGGGCGTCCGTTGCCCCAGGGGCTTTGCCAGCTGGGTTCTTCCGGTTTAGCCGCTTTCCACAGGGCAAAATCCATGGGGTCCTTTTTCCTGGGATCCACTTCAACCCTGGCTCCCGCCTGCATATCTTCCAGACTTCGTCCGGACAATTTGCCGTAGCCGGGAAAACTACGCACAGAAAAATAAACGTCCCCCTCCACCTCATAGGCATGGCCCCGCTCCTGAAGCAGCTTGATTAAGTTGATAATTTCTTTAATATGTTCGGAAACCTTCGGATACCGGTCCGCCCGGAGTACATTCAACGCGTCGCCATCCACAAAGAATTCATTAATATATTTTTTGGCCAGGGCCAGGGGATCCAGGTTTTCTTTCTTGGCCCGGTTAATAATTTTATCGTCCACATCCGTAAAGTTTTGAATGTAATAAACCTTATAGCCTTTATACATAAAATACCGGCGGACCGTGTCAAAAAACACCAGTGGCCGGGCATTTCCCAAATGAATAAAGTTATAGGTGGTTGGACCGCAGACATACATTTTGACCTGCCCCGGCTCACCGGGAATAAACTCTTCCTTTAATCGGGTCAGCGTGTTGTAAATTTCCATTTTAATCTCCTCGGCCCCCTCCGCTCTCTCGGTGTAAAATATCCTCTGCCGGTTCCAGTTGCTTTACCCGTTGCTCCAGTTTTTCGATGGTGTTCTGCATCTGTGCCAACATATCGGCAATGGGATCCGGCAGTTGGTCATGGCGCAAGTCCTGAACCGGCGATACTTTTTGACCGTCCCGAATCACAATTCTGCCGGGAACGCCCACCACGGTGCAATTGGGCGGAACCGGTTTCAGCACAACCGATCCGGCCCCAATTTTAACATTCTCGCCCACTTGAAAGGATCCCAGCACCTTGGCGCCGGAACTGATGACCACATTGTTGCCGATGGTGGGGTGGCGTTTACCCTTTTCTTTACCCGTCCCACCCAAGGTAACTCCCTGATAGATGGTTACGTTGTCGCCAATCTCGGCGGTTTCCCCGATCACCACACCGGACCCGTGGTCAATAAAGAGACCTTCACCAATCTTGGCCCCGGGGTGGATTTCAATCCCTGTAAGCCATCTGGAAATTTGTGAGAGAAAACGGGCTGTAACAAAAAATTTCTTTTTATACAGGGCATGGGCTACCCGGTGAAACAGGATCGCGTGAAGGCCCGGATAACATAGCAATACCTCAATAACACTTTTTGCCGCAGGATCCCGTTCAAAAACGGCATGAATCTCTCTCTTTATCCGGCCAAACACGCGGTCGCCTCCTTTTTGCTAGTACGGCATTTCTTTGTGTCGTTAGTCTTTGGGGTCATCCTCTGAGGTCCTGTTGCTAGTATGTGATTTACAGGACCCAAGGAAATGCAGCATTAGGCTAGCAACAGGACCCCCAAAAATACCCTTGAGGCTAACGACTAGACGCCCTCAACCGGGCAATGGTACGTTCTTTCCCGAAGATTGGTATGATCTGGTGCAGTTCCGGTCCGTGAATTTTTCCGGTAAGGGCAACCCGTACAGGCATAAAGATCATTTTCCCCTTCAGGCCGGTTTGCTTGCCAACGGCTTTTAATAAAGCCTTGACCGACGCTTCGGTAAGCTCCTCCGCTTCTTCTACCAGTTTAATAGTTGTATTCATAACCAAAGGAATATGTTCCTCTGTAAGAACTTGTTTGGCCTCTTCATCCACCGGCGGCACCTGGTCTTTGAAGAAGATGTCAACATGCAGGGTTATTTCCTGCATATAAGAGATATATTTGCTGGCGATGGCCACCACCTGTGTTAACCATTCCAGTTTTTCAGGCCCAACTTCTCCTTGCAAATATCCCGCTTCTTTTAAATAAGGAATGGCCATTTGCGCCAACCGGTCAACGGGACATTGGCGAATGTAATTGCCGTTCAGCCAGTTGAGTTTATCTAAATCAAATACCGCCGGGCTTTTGGATACTTTATCCAGTGAAAACAATTCAATCATTTGTTGGGTGGTAAAAATTTCTTCCTCTCCACCCGGCGACCATCCCAATAAGCCCAGAAAGTTAACCAGGGCCTCCGGCAGATAACCTAACTGCTGATACTGTTCAATGGAGGTGGCCCCGTGGCGCTTACTCATCTTTGAGCGATCCTTGCCCAGGATAAGAGAAATATGGGCAAACTCAGGGGTTTTCCAGCCCAGGGCTTCATAGATTAACAACTGCCTTGGCGTATTGGACAAATGTTCCTCCGCCCGGACCACGTGGGTAATTTCCATATGGTGGTCATCCACCACCACAGCAAAATTATAAGTGGGAATATTGTCGGATTTCATGATAATGAAATCTCCGATGCCGTTGCAGTCAAATTCCACCTGACCCCGAACCCGGTCATTAACGGTAACAATTTTATTTTCGGGTACCCTAAAACGGAGGACCGGCCTTCTGCCCTCTGCTTCAAGCTTTGCCCGGTCCTCCGGGCAAAGTTCCCGGCAGCGTCCCAGGTACCTGGGCAACTCCCCTTTAGCCATCAGCATTTCCCGCTCGGCGGCCAGATCCTCTTCACTGCAATAGCAAGGATAGGCATGCCCTTGTTCCAACAATTTGCGGGCTAAACCCCTGTAAATTTCCAATCGCTCCGTTTGCCGGTAGGGAGCGTTAGGTCCTCCTACCTGGATGCCTTCATCCCAGTCCATGCCCAGCCAACGCAGGGCATTTAAAATATTCTCTTCCGATTCCCTGGAGGATCTCTCCAGATCGGTATCTTCTATTCTGACCACAAATTGACCCCCGTGGTGCCGGGCAAAAAGCCAGTTAAAAAGGGCTGATCTGGCCCCTCCAATATGTAAAGGCCCCGTTGGACTCGGGGCGAACCGGACCCGTACAGACAAGAATATTTCCTCCTCCAACGATTTATTATCTAGATGGATATTATACCATTTTTGAGTAAAGGCACACAACTTTTTGCAAATTTGCTACCATCTCCCGACATTTACCACTGACAAAAATAAATCATTCTAGTATAATGTTGAGTACAAAGGATTGTGAATTTAGTATCAATCTGAGATCCTTTATTTGGCTGTAAAGATATCATCTGGAAGGAGACTTTTTATGTCCGGACCGAAATTAGCCGATTTAATTGACGAGTATAATGAAATCAAAGGAACCATCCGTTATAAACTCAGCGATAAAAGATTGTTTGACAAAACCATTCCCCAGATTGTTTTATGTGAAAAGTCTGTGGGCCGCTCCCATTTTTCCCTCATTCGTACTGAAGATTTTGAGCTTATTTTCACCTATCAAAACGGTAAAAAGATCCACCGGTCTACGTTGGATCTCAACACCTATCACCCGGTTTATGATACTATTCTCTTTTTAAATTGGGGACCGGATTACTGCGAACTTTACTGGGATGTGGCTCCCGGTTGCTGCGAAAACTTTTAAGCAGGCAAGAAAAACGGGACTCCTTCCATCGGGAAGGGGTCCCGTTTTAAATAGAACGCGGATTTAACGGATTACACGGATTTCAATTTTTAATTAATTCAAATTGAGGAGTTTTTAAAATGGAAAATTATCTTTTGAGATTTATTTTAAATTTTGAACTTTCAATTAGCAAAAAATCCGTGTAAATCCGCGTTCTATTGTTTTTAAATAAGGTTTCCGTCTTTACACCCCTAGCCCTTTTGCATTTTGGCCCAGGAATCCTTTAGGGAAACAATTCGGTTGAACACCAGCGCTCCATCCCTGGAATCAACGGGATCCACATTAAAGTAACCCTGTCTCAGGAACTGGTACCGGCTGCCCGGCAGCGCACCGGCCAGGCTTGGTTCAAGCCAGCAGGAAGTCAGTTTGTCCAAAGAATGGGGATTAAGGTGAGCTTTAAAATCAACGCCGTCTTTCTCTTCATCGGGATTTTCCTTGATAAAGAGGCGGTCATAAAGGCGCACCTCCGCTGGAAGAGCATGGGCGGCGGAAACCCAGTGCAATGTCCCCTTCACCTTGCGCGTCTGTCCGGCAGAACCGCTGCGGGTGTCCGGGTCATAGGTACAGTGCAATTCCATGAGCTCACCGGTTTGCTCGTTTTTAACCACACGCTCGCATTTAATAATATAAGCATGTTTTAAACGAACCTCCGATCCCGGCGACAGGCGGAAGAATTTTTTCGGCGGATTTTCCATAAAGTCTTCCTGTTCAATATAAAGTACCCGGGAAAAGGGTAGCTGACGGGACCCCAACTCGGAATTTTCGGAACTGTATTCCGCTTCCAGCCACTCTACCTGATCTTCGGGATAGTTATCAATAATCACTTTGAGGGGTCTGAGAACAGCCATGACCCGGGGCGCCCGGAAGTTTAAGTCTTCCCTCAGACAGTGTTCCAGCAGGGCGATATCCACCGTACTCACGGCTTTGGCCACCCCGATACGCTCGCAAAAATCCCGGATGGATTCCGGCGTGTAGCCCCGTCTTCTCAAGCCGGATATGGTGGGCATGCGGGGATCATCCCAGCCGGTTACATAGCCCTGTTCCACCAATTCCCGGAGTTTGCGCTTGCTCATAACCGTATAGTTCAGATTCAAACGGGCAAATTCAATCTGCCGGGGCCGCGGATTAAAATTCAAGGCATCCAGAACCCAGTCATATAAAGGACGATGATCCTCAAATTCACAGGTGCAGATGGAATGAGTAATTCCCTCAATGGCATCCGAGAGGGGATGGGCGTAATCATACATGGGATAGATACACCAGTTGTCACCGGTCCGGTGATGGCTTGCCTTCATAATCCGATAAAGGACCGGATCCCGCATATTTAAATTGGGAGAAGCCATATCGATTTTGGCTCTTAAAACTCTGGAGCCTTCCTCAAATTCTCCCGTCCGCATCCGTTCAAATAATTGCAGGTTTTCTTCAACAGAACGGTTGCGATGAGGGCTCTCGATGCCGGGTCGGGTTAAAGTCCCCCGGTATTCGCGTATTTCATCGGCGTTCAGATCACAAACATAGGCCTTGCCGGCCTTGATTAACTGAACAGCGTAGCCGTAGAGTTTTTCAAAATAATCCGAAGCGTAAAAAAGCCTGTCATCCCAGCTAAAACCGAGCCATCGGACATCTTCTTGAATAGATTCTACATATTCCACATCTTCTTTGCTGGGATTGGTATCATCGAAACGCAAATTACACAATCCCCTGTACTCAGCGGCTAAACCAAAATTCAGACAAATGGACTTGGCATGCCCAATATGCAGGTAGCCGTTGGGCTCGGGTGGAAAACGAGTATGAACCTGGCCTGCATGCTTGTTATTTTCCAGGTCTTCATCAATGATGCTTTGAATAAAATTAGATGGCAAAGCAGCTTTGGTGGTTGTGGTTGTCATATTTCCGGCTCCTCTTAATCAAGTTGATCCTAATAAGGTTGGTAAGAGATCCTATTTCAACAAATTCTCCAAAAAATCCTCTTTATTACACTTTGCCCAAAAATAGCATAATGTATTAGGCCCTTTAAGAAATCTTCCGCAGGGTGCAGACAGCGTAAGCCCCCATGCCTTCGCCGCGCCCGGCGAATCCCAGGTTTTCGGTAGTGGTTGCCTTCACATTGATATTTTCCAGTTCTGTCCCCAGCACCCTGGCCAAATTTTCCCTCATGGCCGGAATATAGGAAGCCAGCTTGGGGGCCTGAGCCACTACCACGGCATCTAAATTGTTCACTTCATAATTTGCGGAACCAAGTTTTTCCTTAACCCGGGCCAAAAGCTCCAGACTGGAGATCCCTTTATATCGGGCATCGCTGTCGGGAAAATGCCGGCCGATATCTCCCAGGGCCGCCGCTCCCAGCAGAGCATCCATAATGGCGTGAATGAGTACGTCTGCGTCTGAATGCCCCAGCAGCCCCTGTTCCCAGGGGATGGCTACACCGCCCAAAATCAGGCTTCGCCCCGGTACCAGCTTATGTACGTCATATCCTATACCGATTCGCAAGGGTCAAAACTCTCCTTTTTAGTGCAAACTTTAACTGCCGCCCAGGCAGAAGGGCATTTTGCCTCTATATTTATCCCCTGCGGCGGGATAAAAAGGCCTCGGCCAGCACCAGATCCTCGGGCGTAGTGATCTTAATGTTTTCGTAGCTGCCCGCCACCAGCTTCACCGGCCCGCCCAGAAATTCCACCAGAGCGCAGTCATCCGTGGCCAGCAGCCCTGCCTCTCTGGCCTTTCGGTGAGCCTCCATAATGATCCCGTAGCGAAAAACCTGAGGCGTCTGTACTGCCCACAGGGACTCCCGGGGTGGCGTGCTCTGCACCCAGCCCCGGCAATCCACAACCTTAACGGTATCCTTGAGGGGTACGGCCAGGGCCGCTGCCCCCACTTCCCGGGCCGCTTCAATCACCCGGCTTATTTCTCCGGGCTGAACCAAGGGTCTGGCCCCGTCATGAATCAGCACCAGTTGGGTCTCCCCGGGCAGAAAGGAAAGACCGTTATAAACAGAAGATTGGCGGTGGTCGCCTCCGGGCACCACCGCCATCACCTTTGAAAATGCTTTGCCCGCCAAAATATAATCCCGGCAATAGGCTTCTTCACCGGGTCCCACCACCAGAACAATTCCCTGAATTTCCGGATTGTCCTCCATGGCACGGATGGTACGGGCCAGGATGGGCATATTCCCCAGCATTAAATATTGTTTTTTTATACCCGAACCCATACGGCTACCAATGCCAGCCGCAGGAATTACCGCCATGATATTACCCAATCATGTTCACTCCACTGATCATATGTCCTGCTTCCGCACGTTTGTCGGAATTCTTGGGCTTGGCGAAAATCATGCGGCCGGCCGCTGTCTGCAGGACACTGGTAACCAGAACGCTGACGGTCTGACCGATAAATCGCCGGCCGCCGTCCACCACAATCATGGTGCCGTCGTCCAGATAAGCAACTCCTTGGCCCATTTCTTTACCGTCCTTCACCACGGTAACCGTCATTTCTTCCCCGGGGAGCACCACCGGTTTAATGGCGTTGGCCAATTCATTGATATTCAGCACTTTAACACCCTGTAATTCGGCAACCTTATTTAAGTTGTAATCGTTGGTGACGATCTTGGCCCCCAGCTTCTGGCCCAGTTTCACCAGTTTGGCATCCACTTCCTGGATATCGTCCAAACCTTTCACGTTTTCATAAATCTGAACTTTGATTTCGGCTGATTTTTTCATGGCATTTAAAATATCCAGCCCCCGGCGGCCCCGGTTCCTTTTCAAAAGGTCCGCGGAGTCTGCGATATGGCGGAGTTCGTCCACCACGAAAACGGGCACCAGCAGGGTCCCCTCAATGAAACCGCTTTGGCATAATTCGGCAATTCGCCCGTCAATAATGACACTGGTGTCCAAAACCTTGAGGATTTCTTTTTTGGTTTCTGTTTTAGCCAGCTTTTCTTTCCCAAAACGCGGCAGGCTGGAAAACAAAGCCACAATGTCTTCCCTTTTCTTAACGGCCACCGATAGACCGAGATAGCCTAATAAAAATGTTCCTGCCAGCCAGATGATTTTACCTACCAGTCCCATGGTGGATAAAATCGATCCCAATAAATTTGCAATTATAAGTCCAAAGATAAGTCCTAAAGAACCCATGATCAGGTCCTGAGTGGGAGTTTTGGCCAGATATTGATCCACCACCGTGGTTAACGCCAATCCCCCTTTGATCAGCCAAGGGGCGGCTAACACACCCACCAGAACCCCTACCAGCACGCCCAGGGCGATCATCCCCAGTTCCAGCTGCGGCAAAGCGGCAGGCACCGTTATCAAACGGTTGGTGACAATATAAAGTCCTACCCAGAAGCCTGTACTGCCAAAAAGCAAAACAATTAGCCCATAAAGCGTCTTACGAATCATCTGTTTCACCTCCCTTCCCTCCTATTCACCGGTACTGTAATTATAAATTAAGCAATTTTTTGGTTCAATAACAAAAAAGGACGAATCTTAGGGTAAAATCTCAAAAACACCCGACATTTACGCAAAAACTTCATCAATAAGAGATCGGGCGGTATCTTCTTCTAATTCAGCGGCCAGTACCATTTCACTGATCAAAATTTGTCTGGCGTTTTCAAGCATTTTCCGTTCTCCGGAAGATAAACCCTTTTCTTTGTCCCGGGTTAAGAGGTTGCGCACCACCTCTGCCACCTCAAAAATATCACCGCTTTTAATTTTTTCCAGATTGGCACGATAGCGCCGGTTCCAGTTGGTGGACATCACCGTGGTTTGCCCCTGCAAAACCCCGATAACGGTTTTAATTTCCTCCGGATCAATAATTTCTCTCAGGCCAACGTCCCCGGAATTATTGATGGGAATCATTACTTTCATATCCCCAATGGGCAAACGCAAAATATAATACTGTCTTTTCTCACCCAATACCTCTTTTTCCTCGATGGCCTCGATGACTCCGGCTCCGTGCATAGGGTACACAACTTTGTCCCCGATTTTAAACAAGGCCAACCCTCCCTAAGGATATGTTATAAAAAGTATAGCATAAAACACATTTACTGTCAAAAAACATATATTTTAGCACAGCCATATACCTCTGTCAATAACCATTTTATTACATATTGGGCCGTTTGACAAAGACCCTTCCGGGTAGCTATAATTGCTGTAACGGAGAGTTAAAAGGAGTGGTCCGGCAAATGAAAGACTTGCTTTGCGATCAGTTTCAAAATACCGTTTCAGAAATGATGCTTTGCCACAGAAGTATTTTGGATGTATTGGCCAAGGTCCAGGAATCCGGCGCCAGAGTCCAGCGGTCGGTGGTGCAGTCAGTAACCTCCTGTGGATGCCAGAAAATTAACGCCAATAAAAAATCCATTCCCGAGGATGCTACTCTGGTGGACCTGAAAAGTCTTTTGGATTCCCACCTTTCCGGCGAACTTTGCAGTCATTGCCGGGAGAACATTGAAACAGAGATTGGTCGTTCCCTGTTCTATATGACCGCCCTCTGCAATCTGCTTGATTTAAACCTGTACGATATTTTCATCAAAGAACACAAACAACTTGAAATTCTAAGGGGGTATACGCTGACATAAATTGATTTAAAAACCAAATTCTCAGTTTTTTCATACAAATAATTCAGGGCGTGGCTTAAGCCACGCCTTTTTACTGTTTGCTATACCTGTCTTTGAGCAGCATTTCCCGGTAGCGCAGCAGACCCTCCCGAATGGAGCGGGCCCGGGCTTCCCCGATTCCTTCCACTTCATCCAGCTCCGGAATGGAAGCGGAGAGAATGGTTTTTAGGTTTTGGAACGTCAGCACCAGATTCTCAATAACGGGCAGCGGCAACCGGGGGATTTTCTTCAACACACGATAGCCCCGGGGAAAAACACCCTGATCCAGCACACTGGCACTGCCCGGGTAGCCCAAAGCCCTGGCAATTAAAACCAGATCCAGCAGATCTTCCGCCGGCCAACTGCCGATGACTTTCAAAATACTCTCGGGGGTTTTTTCGCCCAGGGTGGTGGCGTAATCCTGAATAACCATGAGTCCCTCTTCTTCAACGGAAGCCACCAACTCTTCCATCTGCATGGCAATCAGGCGCCCCTCCACCCCCAGTTCGCTGATGTACCGATCGATTTCTTTTTTGACCCGCAAAACCATCTCAATCCTTTGGATGGAACGGGTTACATCATACAGGGTAACCACTTCCTGCAGCTCCAGCACCGACAGCTCATGGATCACTTTGTCGGAAACAGACCGATATTTCTCCAAGGTCTGCACCGCCTGGTTGGCCTTGGCCAAAATCACGCCGATATCCCGCAGGAAATACTTTAACGTTCCCTTATAGATGGTGATAATTCCCCTGCGCTGGGATATGGAAATAACCGGAGCGTCGCATTGCTTCGCCACCCGTTCGGCGGTTCTATGACGGATTCCCGTTTCGCTGGAGGGAATAATCAGGTCCGGAATCAACTGGGTGTTGGCGGCAATAATTTTACGACAATCTTCACTTAAAATAATGGCGCCGTCCATCTTAGCCAGTTCGTAAAGCCCCGCCGGAGTGAAGTCCGCATTAATGGCAAAGCCGCCCTCCGCCAACTCCATGACTTCAGAGCTGTCTCCAACAACAATCAGAGCTCCTGTTTTAGCCCGCAAAATATTCTCAAGTCCTTCTCTCAAGGGGGTACCCGGAGCCACCGTTCTTAACAACCTGAGCAGCCGATCTTCAACCTTCTCGTCTTTTACCATGTTACCACCTCTTACCGCCCTAGGGCAGCCTCCACAGCTTCGTGAATGGATTGAACCTCTATATAATTTATTATACCCAGGGAGTCCCTTTGATGTTTCCAAAGGGGTCCCAGACAACTGCTAAATCCCAATTTGGCAGCTTCCTGAAGTCGCTTTTCCAAACCGCTTACAGCCCTAATTTCACCGGTTAGACCTACTTCTCCCAAAACCACCAGCCGGTCCTGCACCGGTCTTTCCCTGAAACTGGAGGCGATGGCCAGGGCAATGGCTAAATCCACTGCGGGTTCGTCCAGTTTGACGCCCCCCATGGCACTAACATAGGCATCATGGGCCGCCAGCCGGAGTCCTACCCTGCGTTCCAGAACAGCCATAATTAAAGCCACCCGGTTGGGGTCCACTCCCGCCGTCATCCTTCTTGGCGTCCCAAAACCACTGGCACATACCAGCGCCTGTATCTCCACCAAAAGAGGCCTGGTTCCTTCCAGGCTGGGAACAATCACCGATCCCGCCACTCCCCGGGAACTCTGACCCATAAATAACGCCGAGGGATTGCTCACTTCTATCAGTCCAAAATCCCGCATTTCAAAGATACCCAGCTCATGGGCCGAGCCAAAACGGTTCTTTACGGTGCGCAGAATCCGGAAGGACTGGTGCCGGTCCCCTTCAAAATAAAGCACCGTATCCACCATATGCTCCAGCACCCTGGGTCCGGCCAGGGTCCCTTCTTTAGTAACATGCCCAACCAGAAAAACCGGGATACTTGTACCCTTGGCCACTCTCATCAAAACCCCGGTACATTCCCTAACCTGGGCGACACTTCCGGGCGTTGAGGAAATCTCCGGCTGAAAGGCGGTTTGAATGGAGTCCAGAACCACCGCCGCAGGGGATAATTCATGAATATGCCGTTCCACTACCGAAATATCCGTCTCTGCCATCAGTAATATATTGGGATGCAAAGCATTAATCCGTTGCGCCCTCATTTTAATCTGCCGGGCGGATTCTTCGCCGGAAACGTAAAGCACGGTGCCAACCTTTTCAGCCAGGGCAGCAGCGGCCTGCAGCAGCAGGGTGGATTTGCCGATACCCGGATCCCCGCCAACCAGCACCAGGGAACCGGGTACCAGACCCCCGCCAAGAGCCCGGTCCAGTTCCTTCAACCCGGTGGCGTATCGTTCCTCCTCCGTGGCTGCCACATCGGTCACGGGAATCGGAGCCGAAAGGGGGGATAAGCGTACTGTTTTAGCCGGGGAGACCATTTTCTCCTCCACCAGGGAGTTCCATTCGCCGCAGCCCGGACAGCGCCCCATCCACCGGGCGGTCTGATGTCCGCACTGCTGGCAAGCATAGGTTGTTTTGTTGCGCAAAAAATAACCTCCAAAATAGAAAACCAGGTTCATACGCTTTATTAATTTTCATCAAACAAACTTAACAATATGTACCTAGTTGACATTCGATACCCAATATGTATTTTCCTGCCTAACAAATTGATAATATTCCACAATATGTCATTTTTTAGACTTTATTCCGGGTATCCCCGGAGAGGCGGCAAAACATGCTGCCTCTCCCAATGGATGGTTACTTCACAGGGTTAAAGGTAAATTCACCTTCCTGAACATCCACCGCCACCTTATCCCCTTTTTGGAAGGTGCCGCGGAGTAATTCTTCGGACAAACGGTCTTCCACTTTGCGCTGAATCTCCCGGCGCAGCGGTCTGGCCCCGAATTCCTCACTGTAGCCTGTTTCAGCCAGCCGCTCCCGGGCCGCTTCGGAAAACTCCAGGTATACTTCCGGATCTTCCATCCGCTTGGTAACTTCTTTCAGCATTAAGTTGACAATCTCCTTAATGTGCTCCCGGCTTAAGGAGTGGAAGACAATGCTTTCATCAATGCGGTTTAAAAATTCCGGCCGGAATGTTCGTTTCAGGGCTTCTTCCACCCGTTCCTTCATCTTTTCATATTCCGCCCGGGATTGATCCGCCGATGCGGCAAAACCCACCTTCCCGGTAGCCTTCAGAGTGGAAAGCCCAATGTTGGAGGTCATAATAATGACCGTATTGCGCATATCCACCACGCGCCCCTTGGAATCGGTCAACCGCCCGTCTTCCAGCACCTGCAGCAAAATATTAAATACATCCGGGTGGGCCTTTTCAATTTCGTCCAGCAGCACCACGGAATAGGGTTTCCTGCGAACGGCCTCCGTCAATTGGCCTCCTTCATCGTACCCCACATACCCCGGAGGCGCTCCTACCAGTCGAGAAACAGCATGCTTTTCCATATATTCGGACATATCAATGCGAACTAAAGCATCTTCGTCACCAAAAAGGGCTTCCGCCAACGCCCTGGCCAGCTCGGTTTTACCCACGCCGGTAGGACCCAGAAAGATAAAGGAACCTACCGGACGCTTCGGGTCCTTCAGGCCCGCCCGGGCCCTGCGCACCGCTCTGGCTACCGCTTTTACCGCCTCGTCCTGGCCAATCACCCGCTGGTGTAAGGCCTCTTCCAGGTTCAGCAGCCGCTGGGACTCCTCCTGGGCTAATTTTTTTACCGGCACACCGGTCCAGGCAGCTACAATATGGGCAATATCCTCCTCGGAAACAATCAATCCGTCGCCACCCTTGGCCTGGTTCCAGCTCTCCCGGGCCTGATTTAATTGCAAAGTCAGCTTTTGTTCACGGTCCCGCAGTTCTGCGGCTTTTTCAAACTCCTGATTATTGATGGCCGCTTCCTTTTCCTTGCGCACTTCCACCAGCAGCTTTTCTTTGTCCTTTAGGTCCGGAGGTGTGGTAAAGGCTTTAATGCGAACCCGGGAGGCGGACTCATCAATTAAATCAATGGCCTTATCCGGCAGAAAGCGATCGGTAATGTAGCGGTCCGACAATCTGGCGGCGGCTTCCAGGGCCTCATTGGTAATATTGACCCGGTGGTGCGCCTCGTATTTATCCCGGATGCCCTTTAAGATCTGGATGGTTTCCTCCACCGTGGGTTCATCCACCTGAATGGGCTGAAAGCGGCGTTCCAGTGCCGAATCCTTTTCAATATACTTGCGGTATTCATCCAGGGTGGTGGCCCCGATGGTTTGAATTTCGCCCCGGGCCAGGGCCGGTTTTAAGATATTGGCCGCATCAATGGCCCCTTCTGCCGCCCCGGCACCGATTAAGGTATGCAGTTCATCAATAAACACAATAATATTTCCGGCCTGCCGGATCTCTTCCATAACCTTTTTCAGCCGGTCTTCAAACTCGCCCCGATATTTGGTGCCGGCCACCATACCGGCCAGATCAAGGGTCACCACCCGGCGGTTTAATAAGATCTCCGGTACGCTGCCCTCGATAATTTTCTGGGCCAGCCCTTCGGCGATGGCGGTTTTACCCACACCGGGCTCCCCGATCAGGACAGGATTGTTCTTGGTCCGGCGGGACAACACCTGGATAACCCGCTCGATTTCCTTGCCCCGGCCCACCACCGGATCCAGTTTATCTTCCTTGGCCAGGGAGGTTAAGTCCCGGCTGAACTGATCCAGACTCACCGTCTTACATCCGCCGGAGGGACAATGATGGCCCGGACCGCCCTGGGGCTGTCCGCCGCCGGGGGAGCCTCCCATCATGCTGATAACCTGCTGGCGGGCCCGTTCCATGTCCGCTCCCAGGGAGATTAATACCTGAGCCGCCACGCCTTCCCCCTCACGAATCAATCCAAGCAGAATATGTTCGGTGCCCACATAATTATGATTCAGGCTGCGGGCTTCTTCCACCGCCAGTTCCAGTACCCTCTTGGCCCGGGCTGTGGCCGGGATTTCCGCCGGAACCGCTTGATCTCCCACGCCCACTACCTGCTCCACCGCCTGGGCAACCCGGTCGGCGCTGATCCCCATTTGCTCCAGCGCCCTGGCGGCAAAACCTTGATCCTCGCGAATCAATCCCAGCAGAATATGTTCGGTCCCAATTAAGGGGTATTTTAATCTCCTGGCTTCTTCCTGGGCCAGAATGAGAACATTTTTCGCACTTTCTGTAAATCGGTGAAACATAAAACCTCCTCCTATCTGCTTAAACTTTGCAGTCTTTCACGAATTAATTTGGCCCTGTAGATATCCCTTTGATGGGGATTGATTTCCTTATCGTTGAGCCGGTTCAAGAAAGCCGGCCGGGTCATAATAATTAATTCTGTAATCAGCCCCGGCGGTACGCCGGGAATAATTTCCAGGTCCACCCCCAGCCTTAAATCCGAGAACAAGGACATGGCTTCGCTGGAAGTGATGAGTCTGGCATAACGCAGCAGCCCGTAGGCCCGCCAAACCCGGTCTTCAATATGATGCCTTTGCTCCTTGTGCAGGGCCTGCCTGGCCGCCCGCTCCTGGCTTACCAATTGAGCCGCCACCATCAGCAGGTTATCAATAATCTCTTCCTCGGTCAGTCCCAGGGTAACCTGGTTGGATACCTGAAACAGGTTTCCGGTGGCCTGGGTTCCCTCGCCATATAATCCCCGCACCGTCAATCCCAGCTTGGATAAAGAGGTCAGAACACTGCTGATTTGCTGGGTCATTACCAGAGCAGGCAGGTGCAGCATGACTGAAGCCCGTAAACCGGTGCCTACATTGGTGGGGCAGGAAGTCAGGTAACCCTTCTCTTCACAAAAGGCATAGTCTAATATTTGTTCCATTCCGTCATCCACCTGATTGGCGATGTCCCAGCATTCTTTGAGCTGCAGCCCCGGCAAAAGGCATTGTATGCGCAGATGGTCTTCCTCATTGACCATAATGCTTACCACTTCATCATCCCGCAGCACAACCGCTTTCTTTTCGGGCTGTTCCAGCAGGGCCGGACTGATTAAATGCTTCTCCACTAGTATTTGCCTTTCGGTGGGGGATAATTCCGTCATGCGGGACAGTTCCATTCCCCCCGGAGCATCCTTAAAGGGACTGTGTTCCACAACAGAGTTCACCGCATAAACAACCTTTTCGGCATCCTCTGTGCCCAGAAGATGGGGGAAAGGCTGATCAACGATGTTGCGTGCCAGGCGGATCCTGCTGCTGATCACTACATCACTGTCCGGTCCTGAAGCATCCAGCCACTTGCTATAGGGATTACTTACGGTTTCCTTTATACCCACTTTCCTCACCCCTTATAGAAGTTGTTGTTCCAGCTCTTTAATGCGATCCCGCAAGGAAGCGGCTTTTTCAAACTCTTCCTGCTTGACGGCATCCTGAAGCAAACTTTTCAGTGTTCTGATTTCTTTGCTGATCAAGGCCTTGCCGCCGTTTCTCCGGGGGACTTTTCCCGTGTGGGTATGATTGCCGTGAATGCGCTTCAGCAAAGGGTTAATCCCCTCGCCAAATTGAGTATAGCACTCACTGCAGCCAAAAAGGCCTTTTTGCGCCACCTGGCTCTCGGTAACCCCGCACTTTTCACAATGAAGGCCGGGCATGGAAGATGGCTTTACAGACTTTCCGCCAAATTGGTGGTTAATTAAACCCGCCAGGAAATCATGAAGATTCAGTTGCGGCGCAAAACCGAAACTCTCGGCTTGAAGCTCTGCCGCACAGGCAGGACAAAGGTTCATTTGTTTTTTCGTATTGTTAACCACCTGGGTCAGATGAACCTGAGCAGGCCTTTTTTGACACCGGTCACATAGCATGGGTAAAACCTCCCTCTTTTCTCAGTCTTCTCTAAAAACCGCAGCCAGCATGGCTTTCAGCAAATCCGCCCGCAGGTTATCCCGCCAGGGCAGTTCCAGCCGGAGGCTGTTCCGGTCCATGGCGGATCTGAAAATTCTTGCTTCCCTGGGAGTAATAAATTCTTCCTCGGCCAATCGTTTAATAATGGCCTCCGCCTGGGATTGATTGATGTCATTGCCTACTAAGCGATAGATCTGAACCGCCGCATTGTCATGGCGGTCCAAAGGGATTTTGATAATGCGGATATAGCCCCCGCCGCCCCTGCGGCTTTCCACCACATAGCCGTTATCCGTGGTGAACCGGGTGGATAAGACGTAGTTTATCTGCGATGGAACACATTTAAACTGGGAAGCCAGCTCATTACGCTGAAGTTCTACATAATCATAGGGGCTGTCTTTCAGCAGTGCTTTAATATGCAGTTCAATAAGTTCCGAAATATTTGCCATCGAGCATCAACCACCTCACATCTGATTTGCTGGTATCATGAAAAAAGATCTGTTAAAGCATATAGAGGCAAGAAAAAGTCAATGTTTTTGACTTTGCCTAACCTTAACATAATTATATCATTTGGACGGCAATTTTAAACCTAGTATAGGAGGTTTTTCCGCCCATATGGGGCCATTACTCTAATTTTTCGAGCTAATCATTGGCGCTTTCTTACATTTATAGCGGGTCCCGGTCTATTTTAAGCTGCTGCGTGGAAGGGAGTATGGCAACTAGGGCGCCAAAAGAATAGGCAGATAACACAACGGCAATGGCTAATAGAATAGAACGCGGATTTTTTAAATAAATTAAAAAAATCCGTGATAATCAGTGGAAATCCGTGTTCTATTATTTTTAGAAAAATAAGGAGCTGCGCATTAGAACCTTCCGGGTTCTTTTTGCATCAGCCCCTTCTAGGGGGACCCATTTATTTACCGCTATTTATTTGTATCTGCCCTTGATCCACACCAACCTCCACCTGGGCCCCGGGCTTAATCTCTCCTTTGACTATCATCCGGCTTAGAGGGGTTTCAACTTCCTGTTGAATTAGCCTTTTTAGCGGCCGGGCGCCGAAGCTGGGTTCATAACCTTTGTTGGCCAGGTAGACCAAAGCATTCTCGGTCCAGGTCAGCTCCATATGGGCTGTATTTTTTAACCGGTTGGCCAGCCCTTTCAGCAGCAAAGCCGTAATTTTCCGCATGTGGCCTGGTTCCAGCCCATGGAAAACCACCGTTTCATCCACCCGGTTCAAAAACTCCGGACGGAAGTGCTTTTGCAGCAGCGCCATTACCGTGGCCTTCATTTTCTCGTCGTCCCTGCTGCCGCTCTTTTGGAAGTCCAGAATTTCATGGCTGCCGATATTGGAGGTCATGATAATCACGGTATTTTTAAAGTTAATGGTCCGCCCCTGTCCGTCCGTAAGCCTGCCGTCATCCAAAATTTGCAGCATCACGTTAAAGACATCATGGTGGGCCTTTTCAATTTCATCGAACAGGATCACCGAGTAAGGCCGGCGGCGGACCGCTTCAGTCAACTGGCCGCCCTCATCGTAGCCCACATAACCGGGCGGAGCCCCGATAAGCCTTGATACCGTATGCTTTTCCATGTACTCGGACATATCAATACGGATGATGTTGCGCTCGTCATCAAAGAGAGCTTGGGCCAAGGCCCGGGCCAACTCCGTTTTGCCCACGCCGGTGGGTCCCAGGAAGATAAAGCTGCCGATGGGCCGGTTGGGGTCCTTGATGCCGGCCCGGGCCCGCAGCACGGCGTCGGCCACCGCCTGCACCGCCTGGTCCTGCCCGATGACCCGCTGGTGGAGCACTTCATCCAGATGGATCAGCTTTTCCCTTTCTCCTTCCAGCAGCTTGCTTAAGGGAACCCCGGTCCAGCGGCTGACCACCCGGGCAATATCCTCCTCATCCACTTCTTCTTTTAGCAGCATGGCATTTTTTTGTTTGCCGGCCAGCAATTCTTCTTCGGATTTCAGTCTGCGTTCAAGATCCGGCAGCTTGCCGTAACTGAGTTCGGCCATGCGGTTTAAATCATAGTCCCGCTCGGCCTTTTCAATTTCCAGCTTGGTGTTTTCAATTTCTTTTTTTAGCTGGCGTACCCGGGAAATGGCCTGCTTTTCCACCTGCCACTGGGTACGCATCACATCGGCCTCGGCTTTCAGTTCGGCCAGTTGTTCCTGCAATTTTTCCAGGCGTTCCTGGGACAGGGCGTCCTTTTCTTTTTTCAGGGCGGCTTCTTCAATTTCCAGTCGCATCACCCGGCGGGTAATTTCATCCAAGGTGGTGGGCATGCTGTCAATCTCGGTACGCAGCCGGGCGGCGGCCTCATCCATTAAATCAATAGCTTTATCCGGCAGAAAACGATCGGAAATATAGCGGTCGGAAAGGGTGGCCGCAGCCACCAGGGCGCTGTCCTGAATGCGCACGCCGTGGTGCACTTCATAACGCTCCTTCAGCCCCCGCAGAATGGAAATGGTATCCTCAATGGAAGGGGGGTTTACCAGAACCGGCTGGAACCGGCGCTCCAGGGCGGCATCCTTTTCCACGTGTTTGCGGTATTCATCCAAGGTGGTAGCCCCAATGGCCCGCAGTTCGCCTCTGGCCAGCATGGGTTTCAATAAATTGCCGGCATCCATGGCTCCTTCAGCGGCCCCGGCCCCCACCACCGTATGCAGCTCGTCGATAAAGAGAATGATGCGGCCTTCGGATTTCTGGACTTCCTTCAGCACCGCTTTCAACCGTTCTTCAAATTCACCCCGGTATTTGGCCCCGGCAATCAGGGCCCCCATATCCAAAGCAATGACCAGTTTATTTTTTAAACCCTCGGGTACATCCCCGGCCACAATACGGCGGGCTAGACCTTCCACAATGGCGGTTTTCCCCACACCGGGTTCGCCAATGAGCACCGGATTATTCTTGGTGCGCCGGGAGAGAATTTCAATGGTCCGGCGAATTTCATCATCCCGGCCAATGACCGGGTCCAGTTTGCCGTCCCGGGCCAATTGCGTCAGATCACGCCCGTACTTTTCCAGAGCCTCATAGGTTTCCTCGGGATTTTCACTGGTAACCTGCTGATTTCCCCGAATGCTTTTTAAGGAATTCAACAAGATCTCCCGGGTTAAACCCACCCGGCGAAAAATTTCTTTCAGTTCCTGTTCCCCTTCATCCACCAGGGCAATTAAAAGATGTTCCACACTAACATATTGGTCTTTCATCTCCCGGGCTTCCTTTTCAGCCTGGGAAAAAACCCGGGCCAGTCCGGTGCCCAGTCTGAGGGAACCTTCATAACCATGTACCGCCGGACTCCGGCGTAAAAGGTCTTCCACCAGGTTCTGCAGGGTGGCCGCAGAAACCCCGGCATGCTCCAGGAAGCGGGGAGCCATCCCCCCCTCCTGGGTCAGCAAAGCAGCCAGCAGGTGCTTGCCGTTTATTTCTTGCTGATGCCGCTGGGCGGCTAAATTTTGCGCTGCGGAAACAGCCTCCCTTGATTTTTGGGTATAGCGGTTAAAATCCATCGGTTAACCCCGGGAATCAGGCCGGGGTGTTCACCTCCTTCTAAGTCGTTCTACCTCTTGCTGTAAGCTCTCTATACGATCCAACAGATCTGCAATGATGCTGGCCCCGGGCAAATTAACCCCCAGGGTCTGGCGTAATCTTAACACTTTATACAACCTTCGGACCTCGTCCGCTCTCAGGCGATCGTCAACCACCTCGACAATCCCCAGTTCTGCCAGCCGCCGCACCACCTCGGGGTGGATCCCCAGGCTTTGTATCTGGACCCAACCGGCTTCATCCTGGGAATAAAGGGGGTGGCGGTAAATCTGCAAATAATATTTACGAACCATCGTCACACCCCTTTCCTTAAATCAGCCAGTTTGGTGTACAGTTCTTTTTCCTGCTCTGTCAAATGAGCGGGCAGATCAATGACCACCTTGACGTACTGGTCGCCCCGTCCGCCCTGCTTTCTGGGCCAGCCTTTGCCGCGCAGACGCAGCTTTTTACCGTTGTTCATCATGGGCGGGATTTTTACAATCACCGGTCCGTCCAGGGTGGCTGCGGTCACTTTATCCCCCAGCACCGCCTGATCCGGCGTTACGGTCACCTGGGATTCCAGGTGATCTCCCTGCAGGAGGAATTGCTCATGGGGCAAAAGTTTGACCTTGAGATAAAGATCTCCGGGATTTCCTCCGGCCAAACCGTCCCCCCCTTGGCCTTTTAAACGAATCCGGCTGCCGTCCTGGATGCCCGGCGGAATTTTTACCTCCAGGGTTTTCTGGCTGGAGGTGCTGCCGGTGCCGCCGCAATAACTGCAGAGGCCCCGCTCCTGCCGTCCTGCGCCGTGACAGGCGGCACAGATTTCCCGGGAAGTAAGCTGGATGGTTTTCTCGCCGCCCCGGTACGCTTCTTCCAGGGTTAGGGGTAATTCGCTTTCCACATCCTGGCCGCGCAGATTCCCCCGTCTTGTTCCGGCCCGGGCTGTTCTGGCGCCGCCAAAAAGTGTCTCAAAAAAATCGCTGAAACCGCTTTCACAGCCGAAATCCCCGTTATCGGAGGCGTAGTAATGAAATCCCTCCATATCCGGCGGTGTCTGCCATTCCTGGCCATTGCGCCAGTTGCTTCCCAAGCGGTCATATTTGGCCCTTTTCTCCGGATCGCTCAATACTTCATAGGCCTCATTGATTTCCTTAAATTTTTCTTCAGCGGCCTGTTTGTCTGATCCTGTATGCAAATCCGGATGATGCTTCCGCGCCAGCTTTCTGTAAGCGGTTTTAATTTCCTTTTCACCGGCGCTTCGCTCAACACCCAGTACCTCGTAGTAATCCCGGTAGGTTGCCATGGGATTCATTCACCCCCCTCCGAACCTCCACTGTCCGATACCCGTTATTTTTCCTCATATTCAACATCAACCACATCATCCGGCTTCTGTTCCGGCTGCCCGCCGCCGCAACCACCGGAAGAGCAGGTGGATTGCTGGCCGTAGGCCGTCAGGGAAGCCGCCGCCTGCTGCAAATCACCGGACAGCGAGCGGATGCGGTCCACATCGGCGTTATCTTTTAGTACCGTCTTCAAGTCGGTCAGCAGTTGTTCAATGCGTGCCTTTTCGTGGACCGGAAGCTTGTCGGCTACTTCCTTCAACTGTCTTTCCACCTGATAAACCAGGGCGTCCGCGTCATTACGGACTTCCGCCTCCTGACGGCGTTTCTTATCCTCTGCCGCATTGGCTTCGGCATCCCGGACCATGCGGTCGATCTCCGTTTTATCCAGACTGGTGGAACCGGAAATGGTTACGCTTTGTTCTTTACCGGAAGCATTATCCTTGGCACTTACCTTTAAAATGCCGTTAGCGTCAATGTCAAAGGTAACTTCAATCTGGGGAATGCCCCGGGGAGCGGCGGGAATTCCCTCCAGTTTAAACTGTCCCAGGGATCGGTTATCCCGGGCCATCTCCCGTTCGCCCTGCAGGACATGAATATCCACTGCCGGCTGGTTATCTTCGGCCGTACTGAAAACCTGGCTCCGGCGTACCGGAATGGTGGTATTGCGCTCAATCAGTTTAGACATCACGCCGCCCAGGGTTTCTACGCCCAGGGAAAGGGGCGTTACATCCAGCAAGACAACATCCTTTACTTCCCCGGCCAGCACTCCCGCCTGGATGGCGGCGCCCACTGCCACTACCTCATCGGGATTCACTCCCTGGTGCGGCTCTTTGCCGCCGGTTAATTGTTTTACCAGCTTTTGTACGGCGGGTATGCGGGTGGATCCGCCCACCAGAATGACTTCGTCAATGTCCTTTTCAGTTAGTTTGGCGTCGGCCAGGGCGGCCATTACCGGTCCGCGGCAGCGCTCCACCAGTTCATGGGTCAAGTCATCGAATTTGGCCCGGGTCAGCTTGATTTCCAGATGTTTGGGTCCCGAAGCATCGGCCGTAATGAAGGGCAGGCTGATTTGGGTTTCCATTACACTGGAAAGTTCCGTCTTCGCCTTTTCCGCCGCCTCGGTAAGACGCTGCAGGGACTGTTTATCCAAACGCAGGTCAATGGCATAATCCTTTTTAAATTCCTCTGCCAGCCAGTCCACAACGGCTTTGTCAAAGTTGTCTCCCCCCAGGTGCGTGTCACCGTTGGTGGCTTTCACTTCAAAGACGCCGTCACCCACTTCCAGAATTGATACGTCAAAGGTTCCGCCACCCAGGTCGAACACCAGAACCGTTTCGTTGGTCTTTTTATCCAGGCCGTAGGCCAGGGCGGCGGCAGTGGGTTCGTTAATAATGCGCAAAACGTTTAAACCGGCAATTTTCCCTGCGTCCTTAGTGGCCTGGCGCTGGGCGTCATTAAAATAAGCCGGAACAGTAATCACAGCATCGGAGATTTTCTCCCCCAGATATTTGGAGGCATCCTCCACCAGCTTTTTAAGAATCATAGCAGATATTTCTTCCGGGGCATAATGCTTGCCCCCGACATCAAAGCGAACAACATCATTGGGGCCGGGAACCACTTTATAAGGCACCAATGTTCTTTCATCCGCCACTTCGGAGTAACGGCGGCCGATAAAACGTTTGATGGAATAGAGTGTCTTATCCGGGTTTAAAGCCCCCTGCCGTTTGGCCACCTGCCCCACCAGGCGTTCTCCGCCCTCCCGGAAAGCAGCCACCGAGGGAGTGGTACGGGATCCTTCGGCGTTTACAATTACCGCAGGCCTTCCTCCTTCCATCACGGCTACAACGGAATTGGTGGTACCTAGATCAATGCCCACTGTTTTGCTCATCTTTGCTTCCTCCTTAAAATAAAATAGTATTAAAAAATTAAGAAATTCCTCATTAAAATGAGAATCTAATTTCCGTAAGAGCATTATTGCTATATAATGTAAAATAAAATAATTAAACAAAAATAATCATTAAATTAAAAATTTATTAAATCTTTCATTAGATTCATCTCATCCCATGATGCTTTGGTTTTTAATTTAACCAAAAAATTCTTAATTGATTTTAGACCTTTCCTGACCTTAAACCCATTTTATGTCTAATTTACTAAACAAGCAATGGTCAGTAATGGTCAAATTAAATTATTTCTAGCATTTTTCTTTCAATCTCTGTATGTAGATTTTATTTCCTTTTAATTTCTCATCCTTTGAAAATAGCGATACTCCATAACTTCTTTTAAAAAACACAAAAGACCTCTGCAATAATTTGCAGAGGTCTTTTGTGTTTTATTGGCTCCCCGAGTAGGACTCGAACCTACAACCTACCGGTTAACAGCCGGTTGCTCCACCATTGAGCTATCGAGGATCAATGTATTTAAAAATATTCTGGCGACGACCTACTCTCCCAGGGGCGTGAGCCCCAAGTACCATCGGCCCTGGAGGACTTAACTGCTGTGTTCGGGATGGGAACAGGTGTATCCCCTCCGGTATCGTCACCAGAAACCTATTGACTTATTCATTCCCTGAAAACTAAACAGCGCTTTTCGTAAAGGTCGTTTCTAGGTCAAGTCCTCGATCGATTAGTACCGGTCGGCTCAAAACATTACTGCCCTTACACCCCCGGCCTATCTACCATGTCGTCTTCATGGGATCTTACCTCTTTCAAGTGGGAAACCTCATCTTGAAGCGGGCTTCGCGCTTAGATGCTTTCAGCGCTTATCCCTTCCGAACTTAGTTACCCAGCATTACCGTTGGCACGATAGCTGGTACACCAGCGGTCCGTCCATCCCGGTCCTCTCGTACTAGGGACAGCTCTTCTCAAGTTTCCTGCGCCTGCGACGGATAGGGACCGAACTGTCTCACGACGTTCTGAACCCAGCTCACGTACCGCTTTAATGGGCGAACAGCCCAACCCTTGGGACCTACTTCAGCCCCAGGATGCGATGAGCCGACATCGAGGTGCCAAACCTCCCCGTCGATGTGGACTCTTGGGGGAGATAAGCCTGTTATCCCCGGGGTAGCTTTTATCCGTTGAGCGACGGCCCTTCCACTCGGCACCGCCGGATCACTAAGCCCTACTTTCGTACCAGCTCGACTTGTGGGTCTCGCTGTCAAGCTCCCTTTTGCCTTTACACTCTAACGCGCGATTTCCTTCCGCGCTGAGGGAACCTTTGGGCGCCTCCGTTACTCTTTGGGAGGCGACCGCCCCAGTCAAACTGCCCACCTGACACGGTCCTTTTACCAGCTTCATGGTATCAAGTTAGAATTTCAATATCTAAAGGGTGGTATCCCAACGGCGACTCCATACATACTAGCGTACATACTTCTCAGTCTCCCACCTATCCTGTACATCAAATACCAAAACCCAATGTCAAGCTACAGTAAAGCTCCACGGGGTCTTTCTGTCCTGTCGCAGGTAGACGGCATCTTCACCGTCATTACAATTTCACCGAGCCCCTCGTTGAGACAGTGCCCAAATCGTTACGCCTTTCGTGCGGGTCAGAACTTACCTGACAAGGAATTTCGCTACCTTAGGACCGTTATAGTTACGGCCGCCGTTTACTGGGGCTTCAGTTCTCAGCTTCGACTTGCGTCTAACTCTTCCCCTTAACCTTCCAGCACCGGGCAGGCGTCAGCCCCTATACGTCAGCTTTCGCTTTAGCAGGGACCTGTGTTTTTGGTAAACAGTCGCTTGGGCCTTTTCTCTGCGGCCTCTTCTCGCTCCAAATGTGCATTTTTCACGATACCGAGGCACCCCTTTTCCCGAAGTTACGGGGTCATTTTGCCGAGTTCCTTAACGAGGGTTCTCTCGCGCGCCTTAGGATTTTCACCCCACCTACCTGTGTCGGTTTACGGTACGGGCACCTACAAACCTCGTTAGAAGCTTTTCTTGGCAGTTTGGGATCCGCTGCTTCGCTACTTGTTTTCGCTCCCCTTCACTCCTCGGGCTTCCCGTAAGACGGATTTGCCTATCTTACACCCTACAAGCTTGGACCGGCTTTTCCAGCCGCCGGCTCAACGTACCCTCCTGCGTCACTCCATCCTCAAACGGTCTTAGGTGGTATCGGATTCTCAACCGATTGTCCATCGCCTACGCCTTGCGGCCTCGGCTTAGGTCCCGACTTACTCTGGGCGGACGAACCTTCCCCAGAAATCCTTAGGTTTTCGGCGGGCAGGATTCTCACCTGCCTTTTCGCTTACTCATACCGGCATTCTCACTTCTTATCAATCCACAGCTCCTTACGGTACTGCTTCCACTCGATAAGAACGCTCCCCTACCACTGTCTTTCGACAATCCAAAGCTTCGGTGCCAGGCTTAGCCCCGTTTCATTTTCGGCGCAGGGCCACTTGACCAGTGAGCTATTACGCACTCTTTCAATGGTGGCTGCTTCTAAGCCAACATCCTGGTTGTCTGTGCAACCCCACATCCTTTTCCACTTAGCCTGTCTTGGGGACCTTAGCTGTTGGTCTGGGCTGTTTCCCTTTTGACTACGAATCTTAGCACCCGCAGTCTGACTCCCGGAGTCTTAGTTATTGCGGCATTCGGAGTTTGATTGGGTTCGGTAACCCGTGAAGGCCCCTAGCCCATTCAGTGCTCTACCTCCGCAATCCATCCTCCGAGGCTAGCCCTAAAGCTATTTCGGGGAGAACCAGCTATCTCCTGGTTCGATTGGCATTTCACCCCTACCCACATCTCATCCGCCTCCTTTTCAACGAAGGTCGGTTCGAGCCTCCACTTTATTTTACTAAAGCTTCACTCTGGACATGGGTAGATCACCAGGTTTCGGGTCTACTCCAACGTACTTTCGCCCTTTTAAGACTCGCTTTCGCTTCGGCTCCGGCTTTCCTGCCTTAACCTGCACGTTGGATGTAACTCGCCGGTCCGTTCTACAAAAAGTACGCCGTCACACTTTTAACGTGCTCCGACAGTTTGTAGGCATACGGTTTCAGGTTCTTTTTCACTCCCCTCCCGGGGTGCTTTTCACCTTTCCCTCACGGTACTGGTTCACTATCGGTCGCTTAGGGTATTTAGCCTTGGGGGGTGGTCCCCCCGGATTCCCACAGGGTTTCTCGTGTCCTGCGGTACTTGGGATGTCCTCTGCAATTTTCGTCCTTTCGTCTACAGGGGTTTTACCTTCTGTGCCCTGCCTTTCCAGGCAGCTTCAACTAGGACTAGCAATCACTTGATGAGGATCCCTCAACCCCAGTGAACCGAAGTTCACTGGTTTAGGCTCGCCCCTGTTCGCTCGCCGCTACTTGGGGGTTCGATGTTTCTTTCTTTTCCTCCGGGTACTTAGATGTTTCAGTTCCCCGGGTGCCCTCCTCTGTGCCTATGGATTCAGCACAGGGTGACGGAGGTTTGCTCCGCCGGGTTGCCCCATTCGGGTATCCACGGATCAACGCCTGCTTGCGGCTTCCCGTGGCTTTTCGCAGCTTACCGCGCCCTTCTTCGGCCCTTAGCGCCTAGGCATCCACCGTATGCCCTTTCTTTCTTGACCTACTTCCTTCGCTCGGTTACTTTCATAACCTGCAAAATTGTTTTTCTACGACGCTTTACTTCTTTCGCTGTTTAGTTTTCAAGGAACGATCTTACAAAATTTAAAAATTGGTGGAGACAAGCGGGATCGAACCGCTGACCCCCTGCTTGCAAGGCAGGTGCTCTCCCAGCTGAGCTATGCCCCCACGTTGTATCGTGATAAGCTTCGCCTGGCTGTCTGCTTCCTCCTTCGTGTGCTCACGTATTTATATACGCTCCGCGCACTCTCTCGGTCGCTTCCTTACCATGCTCGCTTCTGACGATCCAATGGTGGGACTAGGTGGACTCGAACCACCGACCTCACGCTTATCAGGCGTGCGCTCTAACCGGCTGAGCTATAGTCCCCGGTTTTCTTTTTTGTTTGATGAGATACTTAAAATCAACCGGTATTTCCTGGTTGATTTCAGGTCTCTCAAAACTAAACAGTCGGATGATGAACGATCGACCAGAGTACGCGCGTCTCGCGATAAGCTTCGCCCTGCTTCGTCAGCTGCTTCGCTCGTGTGCTCACGTATTCCTATACGCTCCGCGCACTCCCTCGCAGCTTCCTTGCTTGGCTCGCTTCTCCCAAGCCGCTTACGTTCTCCTTAGAAAGGAGGTGATCCAGCCGCACCTTCCGATACGGCTACCTTGTTACGACTTCACCCCAATCACCAACCCCACCTTCGACGGCTCTCTCCTTGCGGTTAAGTCACCGGCTTCGGGTGTTGTCAGCTTTCGTGGTGTGACGGGCGGTGTGTACAAGGCCCGGGAACGTATTCACCGCAGTATGCTGACCTGCGATTACTAGCGATTCCGACTTCATGTAGTCGAGTTGCAGACTACAATCCGAACTGGGACCGGCTTTCTCAGATTTGCTTCACTTCACAGCTTCGCTTCCGTCTGTACCGGCCATTGTAGTACGTGTGTAGCCCAGGACATAAGGGGCATGATGATTTGACGTCATCCCCACCTTCCTCCGTTTTGTCAACGGCAGTCACATTCGAGTTCCCGACATTACTCGCTGGCAACGAATGTTAGGGGTTGCGCTCGTTGCGGGACTTAACCCAACATCTCACGACACGAGCTGACGACAACCATGCACCACCTGTCTCTCTGTTACCCCGAAGGGCAAGGAGTATATCTCTATACTTTTCAGAGGATGTCAAGCCCTGGTAAGGTTCTTCGCGTTGCGTCGAATTAAACCACATACTCCACCGCTTGTGCGGGCCCCCGTCAATTCCTTTGAGTTTCAGTCTTGCGACCGTACTCCCCAGGCGGAGTGCTTATTGTGTTAACTACGGCACTGGGGGGGTCGATACCCCCAACACCTAGCACTCATCGTTTACGGCGTGGACTACCAGGGTATCTAATCCTGTTCGCTCCCCACGCTTTCGCGCCTCAGTGTCAGTTACAGTCCAGAGAGCCGCCTTCGCCACTGGTATTCCTCCCAATATCTACGCATTTCACCGCTACACTGGGAATTCTGCTCCCCTCTCCTGCACTCAAGTCCACCAGTATCAGAGGCCTCACGGGGTTAAGCCCCGCACTTTCACCTCTAACTTAATGCACCACCTACGCGCCCTTTACGCCCAGTAATTCCGGACAACGCTCGCCCCCTACGTTTTACCGCGGCTGCTGGCACGTAGTTAGCCGGGGCTTCCTCTCAAGGTACCGTCATTTTGTTCTTCCCTTAAGACAGAGGTTTACAACCCGAAAGCCTTCTTCCCTCACGCGGCGTTGCTCCGTCAGGCTTTCGCCCATTGCGGAAGATTCCCCACTGCTGCCTCCCGTAGGAGTCTGGGCCGTGTCTCAGTCCCAGTGTGGCCGTTCGCCCTCTCAGGCCGGCTACCCATCGTCGCCTTGGGGGTCCGTTACACCTCCAACTAGCTAATGGGACGCGGATCCATCGGTTAGCGATAAATCTTTCCTCCTTAGAACATGCGTTCCTAGGAGCGTATCCGGTATTAGCAGTCGTTTCCAACTGTTATCCCGGTCTATCCGGCAGGTTATCCACGCGTTACTCACCCGTCCGCCACTAAGTTTAAAAATCACTAGGTTTCATTTTAAACTCCGTTCGACTTGCATGTGTTAAGCACGCCGCCAGCGTTCGTCCTGAGCCAGGATCAAACTCTCCATAAAATATCCTAAAATATTTTCAAGAGTTGATTTGCTCTTGTGTTCTGAATTACTCGCTAGCGTTTTCACGCTTTGACGAGGATTGTTTTTGGTCCGCCTACTCTCGGGTTCTCACCCGACTTTGGCTTCCCGCTTTTCATCCATCATCGTTCTGTTTAGTTTTCAAAGACCGGTTTGCGGGCTTAAAGTGCCCTCGGTTCAAAATGTTACCATAATGTAAAAACACTGTCAAGGATGATTTAATATTGTTTTTTTGTCTCGCACAGTGTCATTTATACCGGAATTGTATTGTATCACGGTATATTGTATCTTGTCTAGTGTAAATTTATTACTAATTATTCCCGATTAATAACCGCCGGGCGCAAAAAATATAATAGCACTCCCGGCGGTTCCTGTCAAAGGTATTTATCATTTCTTTTGTACTTTCAGAAAGTATAAAAATTCTATTGATGAAAGTATAGGAAAAACTAATCTCTGGGTCTCATTAAAGGGAACAGGATAACATCCCGGATGGAAGAGGAATTGGTCAACAGCATTACCAGACGGTCGATGCCGATGCCCAGTCCACCAGCCGGAGGCATGCCGTATTCCAGTGCCTGAATGTAGTCCTCGTCATACATTTGCGCTTCGTCATCTCCGGCATTCCGTTTTTCCACCTGAGCCAGAAAGCGGCCCTTTTGGTCAATGGGATCATTCAGCTCCGAGAAAGCATTGGCCATTTCCCGACCATAAATGAAAAGCTCAAAACGATAGGTTAGCTCCGGCTGCTCTTTCTGGCGTTTAGCCAATGGTGAAATATCCACCGGGTAATCTATAATAAAGGTCGGTTGGATCAGTTTGTCCTCAACCTTTTCTTCAAAAACTACATTTAAAATATCTCCCCAGGATGCACCGGGCTCAATATCCAGATTCAGTTTTTTTGCTGCTTGGTAGGCTGCGTCGGCATCTTTTAATTGGGTAAAATCCAAGCCGGAGTACTCTTTGACAATCTCCAGCATGGGAACCCGTCTCCAGGGCTTGGCCAGACAAAGGGTTACCCCTTCATATTCCACCGTGGTGGTGCCCAGCACCTCTTGAGCCACCTGGGAAATAAGATCTTCCGTAAGATCCATCATTACTTCATAATCGGCATAGGCCTGATACAGTTCAATGGTAGTGAACTCCGGATTGTGTTTGGTAGAGATTCCTTCATTTCTAAAATTGCGGTTAATCTCATACACTTTATCAAAACCGCCTACCAGCAGACGTTTTAAATAAAGTTCCGGGGCAATTCTCATGTAAAGCTTCATATCCAGGGTATTGTGATACGTCGTAAACGGCCGGGCGCTGGCCCCCCCGGCAATGGGGTGCATCATGGGGGTTTCTACCTCCAGGAAACCCTTTTCATCCAGGTAGTTGCGAATGGAGCGGACCACTTTGCTTCTGGTAATAAAGGCTTGTTTCACCTCCGGGTTTACGATCAGGTCCACGTATCTTTGACGGTAACGGAGATCCACATCCTTAAGCCCGTGCCATTTCTCCGGCAGGGGTCTCAGGGATTTGGACAATATTTTATAGCTGTCGATATGTAGCGTAATTTCTCCTTTGCGGGTTCTAAAGACCTTTCCCGAACAGCCAATAATATCACCAATGTCCAGTTTTTCAAAACAGGCATATTCCTCCGGCCCCAGTTCATCCAGGCGTACATAGATTTGGATGTTTCCGGAACTGTCCTGCAGGTTGGCAAAGCTGGCTTTACCCATGACTCGTTTGGCCATGATCCGTCCGGCCAATACGGCGGGTTGTCCATCCATGGCCTCAAAGTGTTGGATGATATCCGCTGCATAATGGGTCCGCTGGAATTTTTCCCCATAGGGTTCGATTCCCTGATTGGCCAGTTCATGAAGCTTTTCCCGCCGGACCTTCATTAGTTCATTGAGGTCTTCCGCAACACTTTGACCGGCCTCTATTTCACTAGAGGCCGGTATTTGTCTCTTTTGATTGTCTTCGGTCATTTCTAAAAAACCCCCAAACGCTCCTACTTAATATCTACAATTTCATATTTTAAAACACCGGCGGGAACGGTTACTTCAACAACACTCCCTTTGGGCTGGCCCAAAATCGCCTTTCCTACCGGAGACTCATTGGAAATTTTATTATTGTCGGGGTCTGCTTCCACTGAGCCAACAATGGTGTACTCCAACTCGTCACCAAACTCCAGGTCCTTTAATAATATCCTGGAACCCAGGGAAACCATTTCATTTCCTAAATTTTCATCATCGATAATTTTAGCATTCCGAAGCATTTTCTCTAAGGTTAAGATTCGACCCTCAATAAATGCCTGTTCATTTTTAGCGTCTTCATATTCCGAGTTCTCACTAATATCCCCAAATTCAATGGCTTGTTTAATTCTCTCCGCCACCTGGCGTCTCTTGACGGTTTTCAACTGCTCCAACTCGTCCTCCAGTTGCTTTAAACCAACCACGGTAAGCATTACATCTTTCTCTTTCATCTAACTTTCTCCTATCTCTAAGTCAAATTTTTCATTTATCCAGTCTTCATTTACAAGGAGGCTAACTACAGTTAAAGCACTGCAAATGGCACATACCAGATTGCAGTGCTTGCCGTTCTAGGCGTTTATTCCTGTACATTATAAAAATCCCGGTAGTTTTTGTCAAGGATACATTTGAACATTCCAAAGAGGTTGTTAGGATACCTTGATCATGGCCTTCTGCCGGATACGATGAATCTCCTCCTCGGTAACGGGCTTTTCAAAACTTCGCCAGCCTGCCAGTTTAAAGCCGTGCTTCCGGCCCAGTTTATGCATTTCTTCCACTTGTTTTAAGGTAAGATCCCGGCCCAGGGTATAGCTTTCCAGTCTTCCTTCCAGGGCCAAAATCATGGTTTCCGCCATGCAGGCGTAAGCAGTCCGGGGTGGGAAACCAAAATTAAAATTAAAATTTACATCACCGGGAACTTCTACCAGTCCTCCTTCAATCACCAGCACATCATCTCTTTTCTCTACCACCCGGCGGGAAACATCCCTCGGCCGGGCAACATCACAAATGACCGCCCCGGCTTTTAAATCCTCCGGCTCAATAATGGCATCCGCCGAACTGGTCACCGTTATCACCAGATCTGCGGTCCGCAGGATGGATTTAATATTGGAGGTGACATTGGCAGCCAGACCTGTTTCAAACAGAATGCGATCCGCTAAAACATGCAGCTTGGCCTCATTTCTACCAATCAAAGTTAAGTGGTTGACATCCCTGGCCAGGGATAACGCACAAACACTGCCGATGGACCCGGTGGCTCCAACCACAACAATCCGGGCTTTTTTTAAATCATGTCCCATCAGTATGGCTGCTTTTTTGGCCCCTTCCAGCGTGGTAGCCACGGTATAGCTGTTCCCAGTTGTTACCGGAATATTCAGGTTCTTAGCAATGGTGATCCCGGCATCCCCGATGACCTTGGTAAAGGCCCCTAGTCCCACCACCTGAGCCCCCAGTTTCTCTGCCAGCCGGGCTGTTTGTATAATTTTGTTTAATACAAAAGGAGTGGGAAGAGACATCATTTGCCTGGCCGTCAGTAGGCAGGAAACAAAAAATCCTTCGGTGGCGGCGCTGGGAGACTGTATTCCGGTAATGGGTGATATTTTTACAGGAGGAAGTATTTTTAAAGTTCTTTCCAGCAGGGTATCCGGCATATACCTGGCAAAATGAAATTTTCTGGCCACATCACTGCAATCCAGCGGATGAATGATAAAAGCAAAACGGTTCATTCTGTCTCCCCTTCTTCCCGTTTCGTTAATATACCCATAACAGCATATGCCTTGGGGGAGATATTCATTATTCTTTTAGTGGAAGAATGGCAAAATATTATAGATATGGCAACTCTTAAAATAACAAAAATAAAAAGCGAGCATTTAACTCGCCAAAGATTTTGCTGTAAAGAAGAAGTCTGTTTTTCAATTCTAGTCCAGCAGGGAGTTTAAAATATTCTCAATTTCCTTTTGGGTGGTGGATTTATTGATGTTCTCCCGGATGCGGGCCGCCCCACGAATGCCTTTGGTATACCAGGCCGCGTGTTTTCTCATTTCACAAACAGCCACCCGTTCCCCCTTGGATTCCACCATTAACTCCATATGCCGGATGGCAGTGGCAATCCGTTCCTGGGCCGAGGGCGGGGACAGTTCGGCACCGGTTTTCAAAAAATGAAGGACCTCCCGGAACAACCAGGGATTGCCCATGGCGGCCCGGCCGATCATAATACCGTCGCACCCGGTTTCCTGCAGCATGCGGGCAGCGTCTTCAGGGGTCCAAATGTCCCCATTGCCGATGACCGGCACCTTTACCGCTTCCTTTACTTCTTTAATAATATGCCAGTCGGCTTTACCGCTGTAGAATTGATTCCTGGTCCGCCCATGAACAGCTACCGCAGAGGCTCCGGCTTCCACCACCAGCCGGGCAAATTCAACGGCATTGACGGAATCGGCATCCCAGCCTTTACGCATTTTTACGGTAACAGGAAGGCCCGGAACAGCCGCCACCACCGCTTCAACAATTCGGGCTGCCAGCTCAGGCTTTTTCATCAGGGCGCAGCCTTCCTGGTTCCTCACAATTTTGGGCGTAGGACAACCCATATTAATGTCCACCATGCTGGCTCCCCGCTCCGCCACTAAAACAGCGGCCCGCCCCATGGTCTCCGGGTTAGAACCAAAAATCTGTACGCTCAGAGGGGGCTGCTCATCCCGGAAATCCAGCATGCGGTAGGTTCTTGGATTGGCGTAAATCAGCGCCAGGTCGCTGATCATTTCGGTCACTACCAGTCCACACCCGTTCTCCCGGGCCAGGATGCGGAAGGCCCTGTCGGTAACCCCGGCCATGGGAGCAGAAACAATCCTGTTGGCCAATTTTATGCTGCCTATTTGCATGACTGCCCCCCGGAAACCGGGTGATTTTGATTTCTTTCATAGATCATTCTTAGTCCTGTCAAAGTGAGGGATGGATTGATTTTATCAATTACGGTGGTTTCCGGGGCAATCACTTTGGCCAGTCCTCCCGTAGCAACAACCTGGGTTTCCGGCCCCAGTTCCTGCTTCATGCGTCTTACCATGATTTCCACCTGTCCGGCAAAGCCAAAAACAATCCCCGACTGCATGGCGCTGATGGTGTTTCTCCCAATCACTCCCGGGGGCTTGTTTAATTCCACTCGCGGCAGCTTGGCAGCCTTGTTGAACAGCGCCTCGGTGGAAATACCGATGCCCGGTGCAATGGCCCCTCCGAGATATTCCCCTTTAGCGGTTACACAGCAAAAAGTGGTGGCTGTCCCAAAATCAACGATAATTAAAGGGCCGCCGTAAAGAGAGTACCCCGCCACAGCGTTCACAATGCGGTCCGCTCCCAATTCCCGGGGATTATCTAATTTAATGGAAATTCCTGTTTTAATTCCCGGTCCCACTAAAACAGGATTCAGGTTAAAAAACTTTTCGATCATGGATTCAATCAGGCTGTTTACCGGGGGTACCACGGAAGAAATCACCACTCCGGTCACCGCCTTCATATTCAGTCCGGACAAGCCAAAGAGCTCTTTCAACAGGACTCCGTATTCATCGGCGGTGCGGTTGCGATCGGTAGACAGGCGCCAGTTGGCCGCCAGGATTTTATCGTTAAAGACGCCAAAAACAATGTTGGTATTGCCGATATCTATGGCCAGTATCAAGGTTCGCTTCCTCCCTTGAGTCTCATGGAATTACTTTTAGTCAAAAGCAATTCTACCAGATTTAATTGGAAAAGTACAACCGTATCACCCCTGCATCCATCGTTTCACTCTGCATCCGGCAGTGCAAATTTTCTTTTTCTTCGGACTTTATGGATTAGGGCAGGGACAAAAATGGAGCCTGTCGAATAAATGTAAATTTACTACTTCTTCAGGAGGAATATACGATGACCCACTCCCCCAAAGGAGCCATTTTACAGCGCGACGGAACCTACGCTATCGTGCCGAAAACCACGGCGGGCCTGCTGAATGCAGAAATCCTCAGGAAATTAGCCGATGTGGTGGAGAAATACCAAATTCCCGTGGTCAAGCTGACCGCTTCCCAACGGATTGCTCTGGTGGGAATCAAGGGTGAAGATGTAGACAATCTCTGGACTGATTTGGGTATGGACCCGGCTCCTGCCACCGGACTCTGTGTACGAAGTGTCCAAGCTTGTCCCGGAATCAGTTTCTGTAAATACGGAAAGCAGGATTCTCTGGCTCTGGCCACCCTGTTGGACCGGAATTTTAGCGGGATGATTTTGCCTAACAAGTTTAAAATAGGAATCTCCGGCTGTCCCCTAAACTGTGCCGAAGCCTGGATGAGGGACCTGGGCGCCTTTGGCAAACCCAAGGGTTTCAGTGTGGTGATCGGCGGCAACTCCGGTTCGGTTCCTCATATCGGGCAATTGCTGGCAGAGGACCTAACCATGGATGAAGTGGTTGCCCTTTCCCAAAGGCTAATTAATTTTTATAAGGAAAACGCCAAAACCGGTGAACGAATGTTCAAGTTTGTAGAGCGACTGGGTTTAGAGGAAATCAGAAGGGCCGTACAGGCTTCATAAAAGATACCGCATCATAAAAAGTCCTGCCCTGGCAGGGCTTTTTATGTGAATAAAGGTAAGAAATAGAATCCATGGGATTGTATTTCCCATTAGCCGGCGTATTGGCAAATATTTTTTAGCATTTGTCGCCTTCACCGTGCCATATCCCTTCTTATCCCATGAAACGCCCTATTAACATCTTTTATAAGGTTATAATAATTCAGGCAATTGATGATAAAATAAACTATAAAATGAATATGGCTTTCGCTTAATCTCTCTTTTTGAGAGAGCGGGGGAACCAATCAATTGGGGTTAATACAGTGTGCTCACACTGTTAGGGTTATACTTTTCAATCCGAACCCGTCAGCTAACTTCGTAGGCGTAGAAAAGTTAAGCAATACAGCCGGATTTTTGGCTATTTTGTTATACATTTTTATGCCCTTCTCCCCTGGATAATATTTCCGGGGATTTTTTATTTCTTACGATATGTTGCCGGGGCAACCCTTATTTCCGGTTCAAAGTCATTCGATAAACCCATTTTTATTCAACAATTTATACAAGGGGGAATTTTGTGAGGGAAAAACCCGAGATTTTAGAGAAATGGAATGTTACGGAAGAACAGTGGAACGACTGGCGCTGGCAGATCAGCAATCGCATAACAGATGCCCAAAAATTATCCCGGTTTATTCGCCTCTCCAAGGAGCAAATGGAGGGAATCACAGTCTGTCTAAAAAAATTCAGGATGGCCATTACTCCTTACTATCTGAGTCTGATTAACCCTACGGAACGATACTGTCCTATTGCTTTGCAGTCTATTCCGAATCCCAAGGAACTGGTCTATACCAGAGGTGACATGAGGGACCCTTTGCACGAAGACGTGGATTCGCCTGTTCCCGGTTTAACACACCGCTATCCCGATAGAGTTTTGCTATTAGTTACGGACTGTTGTTCTATGTACTGCCGTCACTGCACCCGCCGGAGGATGGCCGGTCAGCATGATCAATCACTGCCCAAAGACCAATTGGACCGAGCCTTCAACTATATTCGCAATAAGCCCGCCATTCGGGATGTGGTTATTTCCGGCGGCGACCCTTTCACACTTACCGATAAGCAATTGGAGTACATTCTAAAGAAACTTCGCTCCATAGAAACTTCGCTCCATTAAACATGTGGAAATTATCCGTCTGGGCACCCGAACCCCGGTGGTGCTTCCCCAGCGAATCACCCCGGAACTGTGCTCAATGCTGGAAAAATATCATCCGGTTTGGGTTAACACTCACTTTAATCATCCGTCGGAAATTACTCCCGAGGCTACCGAGGCTGTGGCCCGTTTGGCCAAAGCCGGTATCCCCGTTAATAACCAGTCTGTTCTACTCCGGGGTATTAACGACCGTCCGGACATCATGAAGAGATTGGTGCAGAATTTACTAAAGATCCGCGTCCGGCCTTATTATCTCTACCAGTGTGACCTTTCGGAGGGGATTGGACACTTCCGGACCCCGGTCAGTGCCGGCATAGAAATTATTGAATCCCTGCGTGGCCATACCTCCGGTCTGTCCATTCCAACCTATGTAATTGATGCGCCGGGCGGCGGCGGAAAAATTCCCCTTGGCCCTAATTACCTGCTGTCCCAGGGTAAAGGAAAAATCGTTCTGAGAAATTTTGAGGGCAATATCTATCTGTATACCGAACCCGGCCAGGAGGAAGAGAAATATTCGTCCGCCAAGCTGGGAGTTGCCGGCTTAATGCAGAGTGGAGCGATCACCCTAAAGCCGGACGATGAAATAATTACCGTTGGAGGGAGCAGATAATCATGGAACCGGTCTCCAGACATAAAGACGAATTTTCCGTAGACGCCCTAGTGGATAAAGAAAACCTCCGAATCTGGATCCAGGACTATCGAGTCAAAGATCCTTTACTTTTTAGCCAATATCTAACCCGGTGGGCTAAAGAAGAAAGCTTGGAGAAAATTATTCTTCCTGCCCGGGAAGAAGACTTAAAAAGCTTTCAGGAAAATGGCTTTGTACTGGAAGGCGTTATTGAGGCTTACTATCCCGATTCGAAAGGCTATTTTCTATCGGCCTACCCCTGCATCCGTCGGGGAAAATCATTATTTCTTCAGGAAGAACAGGCCATGTTAAAAAAAATATTGTCCCAACCCAGGCTCACTAAAGGTTGTTTACCTGAAGAATTCCTTTTGCGCCGGGCCACAAAACAGGATATTAACCGGATGGCCGACCTGTTCCGTCAAGTGTTTGCCACTTACCCGACTCCGATATATACCCCCCGTTACCTGAATTGTGCCATGGAAAAAGGGGATCTCTATATGGTCGTTTATCATGGCCAGCAGCTTGTGGGTGCGGCTGCAGCAGAAATTGACCGGGATTACGGTCGAACCGAACTGACCAATTGCGCCACTCATCCGGATTACCGGGGCTTAGGCTTAAATACGCTTCTCCTGAAAGAACTTGAGCAGTGCTGTCTGAACCGGCATCCCCGTTGCCTTTACAGCCTGGCCCGGTCCTCCTCTTATGGGATGAATTTGATTCTCCATCGTCTGGGCTATCGGTTTCAAGGTACCTTGATTAATAATTGCCATATTGCCGGCAGGTTTGAAAATATGAATCTTTGGGTAAAGCCAGGTCTCAGGATCTGAGAGATAAAAACAGCTCAAACAGGCGACTGTCTATTTATACTTCGACGAATACCTAGGCAAACGCCGGTGAATCGCCCTGGCCAGCAGTCCCACAACCACCGCTTTCAGCAGATCCCACACAAAAAAAGGAATAAAGCCGATTTTCAGCACGGCCATAATAGAAGTTGCTTTCCCCAGATAAAAATTTAAGGTGCCGTAAATATAGGGCAGTCCGATCAGGTAAATCACTGCCATTCCCGCCAGGGAGGCTATAATATACCGGTATAGGCTGGCCGGCCCGCGGTTTTCCAAAAGCCGGCCCGCAATATAGGCCGCCGGTACCTGCGCCAGTAAGAATCCAAAGGTTGGCTTTAGCAGGTACATAACCCCCCCAAAGGGTTCAGTGGCAAAAACCGGCAGGCCTGCCAGCCCCAGCAGCAGATAAACCACCATACTCAAAGCCCCGGTTCTGGCCCCCAGCAGTACGCCCGCCAGTACCGCCACCAGGGGCTGCAGGCTAAAGGGCACTACGGCATAAACAAAGGGAATCCGGGTAACAACCGTAACCACCACCATGAATGCCGCCATTAACCCCGCCAAAACCATTTCTCTATGTGTAAATTTCAAAGCAATCTCTCCCTTTGTTAACTTTATTATGATTACAGGTTTACATTTACGGCATATTTTTAAAGCCCGTCCATTTAATGATGTCCGGGCCGCAGGGAAACTTCCCCCGAATGGAAGATTTTTCTGCTGCCATCCGCCAGCCTTAACACCAAGGCCCCATGAGCATCAATATCCTCCATCAACCCCTGCCAAACCTCGTGCAGCCCACTGACCTGTACCGGAGATTCCAGCCAAAGGGCGTTTTCCTTCCACAGGGTCCTTACCGGAGCAAAGCCCTGCTCTTGCCACAGGTCATACAAAAAATCCAACTGCTCCAAAATGGCCCCCAGCAATTTTGACCGGCTTATTTTTCTTCCAGTAAACGCCCTGAGAGAAATGGCTGAATGGATCAATTCTCCCAAATCTTCAGATCGCTGGTTGACATTGACCCCGATGCCAAGCACCAGATATTTTACCTGATCCGCTTCCGCCGCCATTTCGGCCAGAATGCCGCACACTTTTAAGCCTTGGAGGTAAACATCGTTGGGCCATTTAACCCCTGCGGGCACTCCCAGTTCTTGCTTCAGGGCATTGACCACGGCAACCGCTCCCAGCATGGTTAGCTGGGATACTTCCATGGGATTGACCTTGGGATAAAGGATAATAGAAAAAGACAGCCCTGCACCGGACGGGGCTCTCCATACCCGCCCCAACCGGCCTTTGCCGGAGGTTTGCTCTTCAGCCAACACCGTCGTCCCTTCCTTCGCCCCAAGGCGCGCCAGTTCCTTGGCTGCATCATTGGTTGAGGAAACCGATTTAAAGTAGCGGGCTTCCCGGCCAATGATTTTAGACTTCAAACCCGTCTGCCACTCGGAAGGGGCCAGAATATCCGGTGAGGAAATCAACCGGTAACCCGACCGGGGTTTTGCTTCAATCTCATAACCATCCCGCCTTAAGGCCTCGATATTCTTCCAGATGGCTGTCCGGGAAACGTTCAAGTGCCGGCAAATCAGCTCACCGGAAACAGGATCCGGCCGTTCAGACCGGAGTAAATGAAGGATTTTTTGTTTAGCATCCAGCATTTTATGTCACCCCTTGGCATTTTATACCATACCGCGCCCCTTTGTCAACTTTTAAGCCATACGAAGTTAACATTATCCTCTTTAAGAAGGGAGTACGGCAAAATTACTTTTTATTAGCGGGCGGATAACCCAGCCAACAACCGCTAATTAAAAGTACGGAGGTTTTACGGATTTGCGCGGGATTTTATTTAAAGAAGACTAGATCCATGTAAATCCGTGCAAATCCGTAAAATCCGTGTTCTATTCTTTTTATTTTTACTAAATAAGGGGCTGCGCATAGGAACCTTTCCGGTTCTTTTGCATCAGCCCCCTGTTTCTAGGAAACCCAAGGTCTGGTATAAAATTTTGAATTGGTAACCCGGAAACGAATCTCCGCAGCACGCCAGGGTTTCTCGCAAAAATGAGGGGCCTTGCCGCCATGGGCATGCACAGCGTTGGCCTTTTCATTAAGCCCCTTTCTCTTGGGTTTTAGCATTTTACCGGCAGTGCCGGAACTGTCTCTTCGAATGAAGGTACCGGCAGCCGCTTTTCTCTCTTTTTCTTCCTTCATGTTGAGAGCGGCTTTCATATTTGGGCACTGCTTATGCTTACCGCTGGCACAAAACTTGTGCCACCAACTATCCGATATGATTAAGGTATTTGAGCTAAAACCGTAGTTTAGCAAAGCATTGCAACCATTTGCGCCCTTGGCATGGGGACATGTAGCCATTGTCAACCCCTCCTGAGCAATCTTTTATTACCATCATAGAATAAAAGAAAAAAAAGGATATAGTCCAATGGCACGATTTTTAAGGGACTTTGGTCCTGGTAAGGATTGACTTCTCTCCTTCAGTAGTGTTATTGTTAACTGGTCTTTATAATTTGGTTGACAATATGGAGGTGCCTTATGTTTGATCAAATACAGAAACGCTTACTAAACCAGGCCGAGTTAAGTTTTGCAGAGGCCCTTTATTTATCCCGCTTAGAGGGCCGGAATTTTCACCGTTTACTGGCTTTATCCGGTCAGATCACCGGACAGCGGCACCAGGAAACCATCGACCTCTGTTCCATTATCAATGCCAAGTCAGGCGGGTGTTCTGAAGACTGCGCTTTTTGCGCCCAAGCTGCCCGCTACCAAACAGAGATTATCCATTACGAATTATTAAGCCCCGAGGTTATTCTCTCCACCGCCCGCCGGGTTGAAGCCATGGGGATCAACCGTTTCTCCCTGGTGACCAGCGGTAAGGCCTTGAGCGCCCGGGAATTTGACCGGATCATTGATATTTACCGGCTGTTAAAAAAACAAACCCGCTTAAAGCTGTGTGCTTCCCTGGGTTTGTTGGATTATTCCCGCTGCTGCCGTTTAAAAGAGGCCGGGGTGACCACCTACCACCACAATTTAGAAACCGCTAAAAGTTATTTTGCCCGGATTTGTACCAGCCATTCCTATGAAGAACGGGTGGCCACCATTCGTGCGGCTCAAAAGGCCGGACTCCGGGTCTGCAGTGGAGGCATTATCTCCGCCGGTGAAACCATGGAGCAAAGAATTGAATTGGCCTATGAGCTAAAAGACCTTCAGGTGGATTCTGTGCCCGTCAATATTCTTAACCCTATCCCCGGCACACCGCTGGAGAAACAGGAAATGATCTCCGTCCGGGAGATCATCATAACTCTCAGTCTCTTTCGTTTGATTCTGCCCAACGTAACCCTGCGCTTTGCCGGCGGCAGGAAGGAAGCGCTGGGAGAATTGCGCAGCCTTGGTTTTCTGGCGGGAATAAACGGTGCCATTGTGGGCGATTTTCTCACCACTCCGGGCGATCAAATCAGCCGGGACATTGCATTAATTAGAGACCTGGGATTAAAAATTGCTCCCCAGTCATAATAAGCCCCTAAAAGTACCATTAATTTTTATGGCACCCAGCTCCGTTGTCTTTGTGGATTTTAATCTCCCCGATATCCAGACTGATGTCCAGGGACTTAATGGAATGAGTCAGGGCCCCGATGGAAACCAGATCCACTCCGGCCTTGGCCGCCGCAACAATGGTTTCCTCATTAATTCCTCCGGAGGCCTCCACCAGGGCGCGGCCGTCCACCAGCTTGACCGCTTCCCGCATGGTGGCCTGATCCATGTTGTCCAGCATGATAATATCCACTCTGGCCTCCAGGGCCTCGCTCACCCCGGCCAGGTCTTCAACCTCCACCTCAATCTTAATGGTATGGGGCACGTTGTGTCTGGCCGCCAGCACTGCCTGAGTGATGCCGCCCGCCACCTTGATATGATTGTCCTTAATTAATACCGCGTCATAAAGTCCGTAGCGATGGTTAAACCCCCCACCCACCCGGACGGCATATTTCTCCAGCATACGTAATCCCGGCGTGGTTTTCCGGGTGTCCACCACCCGGACGGGATAAAGCTTTACTTTTTCCACCAGGGCCGCGGTACGGGTGGCAATACCACTCATGCGCTGGAGAAAATTTAAGGCCAGCCGTTCCCCTGTCAGAATGGCCCGGGCGTCTCCCTCCACCTCTGCCACCACCGTACCCGGTTCCACCCAGGTGCCGTCCTGGATCCGATGGTGAAAGTGAACCTCCGGGGACATCTGACGAAAAACTTCCTCCGCTACGGCCAGACCGGCCAGCACACCGGGTTCTTTTACATAAATCATGCCTTTGGCCCGGGAGCCGATGGGTACCGTGCTGTTGGTGGTAATATCCCCTGTGCCGATATCCTCGGCTAAGCCTATTTCAATGATCTTCTTTAGTTCAATCTTGTTTAGCTCCATGGAGTCCTCCATTTTAACGCTTCAACAGAAGATGTTTCTGCCAGCGTTCCGATGTCTCCGGGTAGTCCAGACGGAAATGACCTCCCCGGCTCTCTGTCCGCATCATGGCTGCCTCGGTGATTAATTCCCCCACTTCCAGCATGTTGCGGGTTTCCATCTGAGAAGTTTCTCTCACTTCGTGATTTCGCAAATGGGCCCAGCGATCAAAAAAAGCCAGGGCCTCTGCCAATCTCAGGGCCGTTCTCAGGGGGCCCACCTTTTCACCCATAATCAGTTGTAGTTTTTGGCGCAGTTCTTTAAAGTTGATCTCCGGGGTGGGCAACAACTGGTTACAGCTAAAATGAGGCTTCTCCCTAGAGCCGCTTTCCAATACATAGGCCGCCCGTTGCACAATGCGCCCTCCGGAAACCAGACCATCCAGTAAGGAGTTGCTGGCCAGCCGGTTGGCCCCGTGGACACCCAGGCAACTGGCCTCCCCACAGGCAAACAAGTGTTTAATACTGGTTTCTCCCCATAGGTCGGTTTTTACCCCGCCCATCATATAGTGGGCCGCAGGCGCTACAGGAATTAATTCCCGGGTGATGTCCAACCCATATTTAGCACAGGTCAGCGTAATGGTGGGAAAGCGTTCCTTTATTTTTTCAGGCTCCAGGTGGGTAACATCCAAAAACACGGAATCCGCCCCGGTTTTGGCCATCTCGGCTAAAATAGCCCGGGAAACGATATCTCTGGGCGCCAGTTCCGCCATGCCATGGTACTGAGGCATAAACCGTTCGCCCCGGGAGTTGCGCAGGATGGCCCCTTCGCCCCGAACCGCCTCGGAAATAAGAAACCGGGGAGCCCCGGGCAATACGAGAGAAGTGGGATGAAACTGGATGAATTCCATATCCATGACTTCCACTCCGGCCCGAAAAGCCAGGGCAATTCCATCGGCCGTAGCTACTTCCGGATTGGTGGTATAGTTGTACAACCGTCCGGACCCACCGGTGGCCAAAACCACCACCCGGCCTCTGAAGATGCGAAATTCTCCGGAGGTCTGATCCAGGGCCAGAACCCCGTAACAGGTGCCGTCCCTTACCAGCAAATCCACCACATATTGATTTTCTAAAACGTCCACATTGGGAATGCCCACTACATTTTGGCTTAGGGCCCGCAGAATTTCCGCCCCCGTGGCATCCCCCTGGGCATGCAGGATTCTGTCCTGGCTATGGCAGCCTTCCCGGGTAAAACACAGCCCGTCAACATTGCGGTCAAAACTGGCGCCCATGTCAATAAGCTCTCTGACTCTTTCAGGGCCCTCGGTGACAAGAATCCGCACCGCCGCCTCATCGCAGAGGCCGGCGCCGGCAATAAGGGTATCCTGCAGGTGCAGTTCCGGTGAATCATGCTGCCCCAGGGCGGCTGCAATGCCCCCCTGGGCGCGGTCGGTGTTGCTTTCGGCAACGCTCCGTTTGGTGAGCAGGGTTACCTGCGCCCCTGTATTGGCGGCTGCCCAGGCTGTGTATAACCCGGCAATCCCCCCGCCAATGATTAAATATTCTGCTTCCTCCTGGGGTAGTTCCCGGGAATTGAAATTCACCAGGTATTTGCTAACCAAGACAACCCCTCCTACATCCCCGCATCATCCATTGATCGGTCCGGTTCTTGCTATTTCACCGCCAGCATCCGCTCTAAGCAAGCCAGTGCCTTCTCTCTAATTTCCTGAGGCACGGTAATTTGTGGTTGCATGATTTCCAAAGCCCTTTTTACTTTATCCAGGGTGGTGGCCTTCATATTCGGGCAAACCAGTCTTTTGGTGGCCAGGTAAAATTCCTTGCCGGGACACTGCTTGTACAATTGATGTAAAATACCGGATTCGGTGCCCACAATGTATTCCTTGGCCTCATTTTCCCGGGCAAATTTAATCAGACCGGTGGTGCTGGACACGTAGTCCGCCAGAGCCACCACTTCAGGCCGGCATTCGGGGTGGATCAGCACCAGGGCCTCCGGATGCTCCTCCTTGGCCCGCAGCACTTCTTCCGGCGTAACCCAGTCGTGAGTATTGCACCACCCTTCCCAAAGAGTCATGGGACGGCCGGTTTTGGAGGCTACGTACATGCCTAGGTTTTTGTCCGGAATAAAAATAATTTCTTTGTCCTGCGGGATGGACTGCACAATCTTAACCGCATTGGCCGAGGTACAGCAAATATCGCACTCCGCCTTTACCTCCGCCGAGGTGTTGACATAAGCCACCACCACCGCTTCGGGAAGCTGTTGTTTTTTAATCCGCAGTTCTTCCGCCGTAACCATATCCGCCATGGGACACCCGGCGTTTTCCTCGGGCAGGAGAATGACCTTATCCGGGGATAGGATGGCTGCGCTTTCAGCCATAAAATGAACCCCACAGAAAACAATAACGTCCGCATCGGTGGCGGCAGCTTTGCGGGATAATTCCAGGGAATCTCCGATAATATCCGCTACCTCCTGAACCTCCGGCCGTTGGTATACGTGGGCTAATATAATAGCATTCCGTTCCTTTTTCAATTTTTGAATTTCTTCGGTAAGTTGTCTTATCTTGTCGGCAACCAACATTTCATCCACTCCTTGTTCGAACAAAAAGCGACAGCAAAATAACCAGAAAGTTTATGCACTTGTAGAAATTCTATCCAGTGAGGGGAAAATTGTCAATACAATCAGTCCCTAACCGCATACTCCGTGACATTCCTGATGAATCACCCGGGTTATTTGATTGTGCTCATCCACCATGACCACTTTGGGTCTTAAGGTGCGCGCTTCCTTCTCGTCCACCATGGTATAGGCAATGATAATCACCGTGTCTCCCGGCTGCACCTGCCGGGCCGCCGCACCGTTAAGGCAAATGGTTCCGGAACCCGGTTCCCCCTCAATCACATAGGTTTCCAACCGGGCCCCGTTATGGTTGTTTACCACTTGAACCTTCTCATGAGCCAGAATGCCGGCGGCCTCCATCAGTTCTTTATCAATGGTAATACTGCCCATATAATTTAAATTTGCCTCGGTTACCGTAGCTTTATGTATTTTCGATTTAAACATAAACAACAGCATTTCTATGCCTCCAGAACAACATTGTCAATGAGCCGGGTCTTGCCAAAGCGGACGGCCAGAGCCAGCAGAGCCCGGCCGGAAAGTTCCGCTAAGCCGCTTAAATGGGGCAGGGAGCGGATCTCCACATAATCAATGTCCGCCAGGGGTTCCGAGGTAATTTCTTTGATAATCCGCTCCTTTAAGCGGTTGGTATCCCGCTCCCCGGAGCGTACCAAATCCAGAGCCAGATTTAAACTGCGGTGCAGTACCAGGGCGGCGGATCGTTCTTCCGGCGAGAGATAAACATTGCGGGAACTGAGAGCCAAACCGTCTTCTTCCCGAACAATGGGCACATCAATGATCTGGACACTCATATTTAAATCTTCAACCATTCGTTTTATAACCAGCACCTGCTGGAAATCCTTTTGTCCAAAAAAAGCCATATCCGGACGTACGATGTTAAATAATTTGCTTACCACCGTGGCCACACCTCGGAAATGCCCCGGCCTTGAGGCCCCGCAAAGGCATTGGCTGACGCCGCTGACATCCACGTAGCTGCTGAATCCGGCGGGATACATCTCCGCCGCCTCCGGGGCAAAAACAGCATCAACCCCGGCACCGGCCAGCAGGCCGGCATCCCTTTGCAGGTCCCGGGGATAGGTTTGGTAATCCTCATGGGGTCCAAATTGAGTAGGATTAACAAAAATACTGACCACCAGAACCTCGCAGCGGCGTCTGGCCTCCTGCACCAGGGACAGATGTCCCTGGTGCAGGTAGCCCATGGTGGGCACCAAGCCCACGGTTTTTCCCTCCGCCCGTACGGCATTGATCAGTGAACGGATTTCTTCAATGGTTTTGCACAGTCTCATGAATACCTCACCTAATAAATCTTTTTCAATTCTTCTTCAGCCATATTAAAAACATGCTGAGGCTCGGGGAAAACCCTGCCTTTTACTTCATCCTTATAAGCGGCACAAGCCTGGATGATTTGTTCTTTTAAATTGGCATATTGTTTAACAAATTTGGGTGTAAAATCGGAAAACATACCCAGTAAATCATTAATGACCAAGACCTGTCCGTCGCAGCGGCCGCCCGCTCCAATCCCAATGGTGGGAATGGATAGCGCTTCGGTAAGGACCCCGGCCAATTGCTGGGGAATGCACTCCAGGACAATGGCAAAAGCCCCGGCCTGTTCCAGTGCTTTGGCATCCTCCAGGAGCTTCCGAGCTGCTTCCCCGTCTTTTCCCTGAACCTTAAATCCGCCCAGTTGGTGGACCGATTGAGGGGTCAAACCCAGATGTCCCATTACCGGAATGCCTGCGGCGGTAATGGCCCGAACGGTCTCCGCCACCTCCCGGCCTCCTTCCAGCTTAACGGCCTGGGCTAATCCCTCCTGCATTAAACGGCCCGCATTGCGTACACTTTCCTCTTTAGAAATGTGATAGGATAAAAAAGGCAGATCCCCAATGACCATAGCCCTTTTAGCTCCCCGGGTCACCGCCCTTAGGTGATGGATAATATCCTCCATGGTTACCGGCACGGTGGAATCGTAACCCAGGACGACGTTACCGAGGGAGTCCCCCACCAGAATGGCGTCGATACCGGAAGCATCGACCAACGTGGCTGTTGGATAATCGTAAGCGGTCAACATGGCTATGGGCTGGCCTTCCTGTTTCATACGCCGGAAGTCGGCAGTGGTTACCCTTTTGGTCATTTTGTTCTACCTCCAGAAAAATATTACTGAGAGTCGTTCCCTCGTTGGGTGTAATGCTGCCGTTTTCAACAGCCACCCCCACGGTATAAAGACCCAGGTGGCTATAAGCCTGGTGGGCCCGCCAATTCATCTTTTTAAGTGCCTTCATATGATTTTTCAGGGTATTGCCGTCTCCCCTAGCCACCGGACCGGTAAGGGCAGCCCCAGGCCCGGTCCGGGCAATATTGTTTAGTGTACCCTGAATCAGGGGAAACAAAGCATCCAGCGCCTGCCTTTCATCCAGCCCCAGCTTTTGATAAATACTGGTACTTAAATGAATCAGTGAAACCAAATAATTGGAAGCCACCACGGCAGCCGCGTGGTAAAGGGGTTTATCTTCCGCTTTGATGACAAAGTACTGACCCTGCAGTTCCCGAACCAGTTCCATGGCCAGCTTTACAGCAGGTTCATCCCCCTCCAGGGCAAAACAAGACCCCGGTAAATTCTCTTTAGCGCTTTCAATGCTGGCAAAGGACTGCAGAGGGTGGATGGAAACCGCCCAGGCCCCCTGCCTGCGTACCGGTTCCAAAATGCTGCTGTCCAAGGCGCCGCTGGTGTGTACAACCATCTGACCGGGTCTGCACCCTCCCCGGCGGGCAATCTTTTCCGCTGTGGGGTTAATTTCACGATCGGTGGTGGTAATAAATACCCAGTCAGCCGCCCTAGCCGCGTCACCGGGGCATTGAAAAACCACTGTTTGCAGTTGTCCGGCCAACTTCCGGGCCGATGCCTGGGAACGGCTGAAAACTCCTGCGGGTTTAAAACCCCGCTCCTTTAACAGCAGCGCCAGGGCACTGCCTACTTTTCCCGCCCCAATAATGGCAAAGGAAGGCCTGAGATTCATGTTGATCCTCCCGATGGTATTCATCATTTTGACTTCTTGCCTTTAAAAAATACAAAAAACCTCCCGAGGGGTCGAAAGGTTTAAAACACCAATACACCTCCCGTCTCGGTCCATCCGGCTCCAAGCGGAATCCTTAAAAATTAAATTTTGATGCGACCTTTGGTGCAGTTCCCCGGAGGGATACTACCCGAAACCATAATAACACTCTTTGGGTCGTCTAACAACTATATCCGCATATAGTTTGAATTTTCATAAATTCCGTTGAAAGACAGAAAATATTTCCGTGATATAATAAAAGGATGAAAGTAACCGGACCCTGCCCCACACCGGTAACAAGGTCCACTTTACCATGCTTAATAAACAAAGAAAGGTGCCATTATGCGAAATATTCCTTTAACCCACCGTTTAGCTGTACCTGCTGTTTTTGTTCTAGTGACCCTTTATATGGCCGTGGCCAATTATCCGACCCTGCCGGAAAAAATCCCCACTCATTTTAATGGTTCCGGATTTCCGGACGCCTGGGGTAACTTGTCCTTTTCTAATTTTTTTAGTTTACCCTTTTTGCAGGTGGTTCTCTACGTTGTTCTGGCGGGCCTTACCTGGGTTTTTACCAAACGCGGTGATATCCGGAATATCATTAATCTACCGGGTAAAGACAAACTGACCGGAGAGCAATTGGAAAAAATCAGAAGAGTCATTATCAACGGAATGTCCCTGTTAAACCTGTTTACCTGCGCCATGTTATTTTACATCCAACTGGGCACCATTAAAATTGTTCGGTCCCAGTGGGCCGGACTGGGTCCGGCGTCCTGGCTTTTTGCGGTTTTAATTGTAGGCACCTGTGCCTGGATGCTGTATAGGATTTTTACTCTGCGCAAACAATCTTAGGGTGCTGTTTTATCTTGTTGACAGCTTAAGCATACGGTGGTGGTGTTATGTGGAACCTTCTTAGGGAAATTGCTGGTCAGGCGGCCGCCATGGAGGAAGAAATCTATCTGGTTGGCGGTGCCCTGAGGGACCTGCTGCTGGGACAAAATCCCGAAGATTTTGATCTGTCCCTGGCCGGCGGCAGCCGCTGCCTGGCCGAAAAAATTGCGCAGCAATACCGGGCCACCTTGATTCCCCTGGACCAAGGGCGGGAAACCTTAAGGGTGGTGCTCAGTCCGGAAATTCACCTGGATTTCTGCCTGTTTAAAGGCCAAAATATTCTTGAAGATTTGCAGCACCGGGACTTTACGATCAATGCCCTGGCCCTTAATCTCTCAGCCTTGCCGTTAGACAACACCGGAGCCTGGCCGCCGGCCAACTGGCAGTCACTCATCCTCGATCCTACCGGCGGCCGGGAGGATCTAAACCGGGGATTGCTGCGGGTTACCCATGCTGAGGCCATGACCGACGACCCCCTGCGGGTTCTCCGGGGCATCCGGCTGGCTGCCCTTTTTAATCTGGCTATTTCTCCGGAGACAATCCGCTTGATGAAACGGGGAACCCCGCTGCTTGGCTCTGTGGCCGGAGAGCGGATTTGGCAGGAGCTTTCCAGGATACTGGCCTTGCCCCGCGTCTATCCCCTGGTGGAGTTTATGGACCGGGAGCTGGAGCTATGGCATCATCTGATTCCCTGCCGAGTTCCCATGGAGGAAACCCGGCAAAACCGCTATCACACGGAAAATGTTTGGCGGCACTGCCTGCGAACCCTGGAATGCCTGGAACAGGTTCTGCAGGAACTGCCCCTTTGGCTTGAGGAGGGGCAGGAAATCGTTCATTTCCTGCAAAAACCTCTGGCCGGAGAACGGAATCGTTTGCAGGTACTCAAACTGGCCGCCTTGATTCATGATATCGGCAAACCGGACACCGCCTGTCTGCACAAGGATGGAGGAATTTCTTTTCATGGCCACCCGGAGGCGGGATTACCCTACGCCGCAGATCTGGCGGGCCGCTTGAAATGGTCCAATGCCGAAAAGCAATATCTCCTGAGTTTGATTTTATATCACATGAGGCCCCTCCAGCTTTATGCCCAGCAAAACGTTTCAAATCTGGCCCTTTACCGGCTGGGGCAAACGCTGGGGGAAAATGGGCCGGATGTTTTTATCTTATCTCTGGCGGACGTAACCGCAACCCATACCGCCGGGGAACGCTTGGGGGAACTGGCAACTTATCGGAACTTTATCCTAGGGCTCATAGGGCGTTATAACCGAGAGAAAAATCTCTACAACGGTAAACTTCTCTCCGGAAAAGACTTGCTCGGCCTGGGAATTCCGGAGGGCCCTCTGGTGGGAAAGCTATTGGCGCAATTGGCCGAGGAACAGGTTAAAGGCACCGTAAAGGATGTAAGTTCGGCCAAGCAGTGGGTACTCGATACTTTTCGGACAGGAGCGGGGGAAAAACAAGATAACTGATTTTAGCATTTATATAACGGTCCCTAAAAAAGTATTAGCCCCTACCTGCCTTGCAGATAAGGGCTAACGCTTCTCTTGGGATTTTTGTTCCATACTTCCACTCCCATCATTTTGAATTTTCTTCATTAGCGGGCTACGTATACATAGCGGAATGCATAGTCTGCATATTCTAAAAAGCTTTTTACCATTTTTCTCATTTTTCTTCCCCCTTTTGTTTGTGTTTTTTGTTTTGTGTTATCTTCTATCTAAAGCTTACTCCTGTTGGAGCGAAAAGTAAATGACTTTGTTCTTAACTTTTTATTGCATTATCTTGTGATTGCTCCATTTTTCTCAAGAACTTGTTTTGCGCTTCTTGCCTCCGGTTAACATAAAAAAACACCCGGTCCCCAGTTATAGCAGGGTCTACCAGGTGTTATCCTTTAAGTTCATCTGTCTTCATGCTTGCCTTTAAATTTGCTGCAAAACAAAAGTTTGTTAAAAAAAACATTTATAAATCTTATTTTTAAAGCAGTATTACGACTGTTTTAATGGAAAAGAGGACTGTTGTTTTTTGATTTTCTGATCCAGTCCGGCCTGAGCCGCCCAATCTTTCGCTTTTTGCTGGCCCAAAAACCGCTCCGGACAAAGTTCTGCCAGAGGAACCAGCACAAAAGCCCTTTCCGTCATCCGAGGATGGGGAACTTGCAAATCCGGATGATTCACTTCTTCCTGTCCGTAAAGCAGCAAATCCAGGTCGATGGTTCGGGGTCCCCACCTTTCCTGGCGGATTCTCCCCAACTGCTTTTCAATGGTCAACAGCACTTCCAGAAGTTCCAGAGGGGGCAGGTCGGTGTCCAATTCCGCCACCGTATTCAAATACCAGTTCTGTTGCGTATTGCCCCAGGGTTCCGATTCATAGAGGGAGGCGACCCGTAAAAAGCGAATGCTCGGAGTTCGGGATAATCGTTCCAGAGCGGTTTGGATATACCTTTGTTTGTCACCCAGGTTGCTGCCCAGGCCAATATATACCCGTGCCATATTTTTTATTTCCTCTCCCGTTGGATTTCCACCGCCATATACCGGAAATCCCCGTTGATGGGGGCTCCGGGTTTTTTGAGCAAAACCTTAACCTCGGCAACCTGCTCATACTGATCCAAAACCTGCCGGCCAATGTCCTCGGCAACCGCCTCCAGAAGCTTGCGGGATCTCCCGGTCACCACCTGCCTCACCGCCTCAAACACATCGGCATAACTTACGGTCAGTGCCGGATCGTCCGCTTCCCCGGCAGGCTTCAGGTTTAGGTATAATTCAAGATCCACTTCAAAGCGCTGGCCCAATTGCTGCTCCTCTTCCAGCACGCCGTGGTACCCGTAAAACTTCATACCGGACAAAATAATTTTATCCCTCATGGGGGTTCCCCCTTAAAATGGCATCGCTCATCCTGGCCACCCTGACGGTTTCTTTTACATCGTGCACCCGGACAATGTTGGCTCCGCAGGCAATCCCCAGGGCCGCCGTAGCAACCGTTCCTTCCACCCGCTCATCCACAGGCAGATGCAGGGTTTTGGCAATCACAGATTTTCGGGATGTCCCCAGGAGAACAGGACAGCCCAGAACAGCCAGTTCCCGCAGTCTTCTTAAAACCTCAAGATTTTGCTGATAGCTTTTGTTAAAGCCAATCCCCGGATCAAGGATGAGGTTTTTCCTGGGTATTCCCGCTTCCTCAGCCCTTTCAATACCTTGTCCAAGAACCTTCATGGTCTCTATCATCACATCTCCGGTTATGGCCTGACGGCCATTGTACATGAGTACCAGGGGGGCCCGGTAGTGGGACACTACGCCGGCCAAATCCGGATCTCCGGTTAAGGCCCACTGGTCATTAATCATATGGGCCCCCCGCTCCAAGGCTTCCTTAGCCGTTGGGGCACGCCAGGTATCGATACTGATGGGAACGGCGATTTCCTGTACCAACTTCTCCAGCACCGGCAGCACCCTGCGCAGCTCTTCCTCAAGGGGCACTTCCTGGTGTCCGGGCCGGGTGGAGATACCCCCCAGGTCAATCAGATCCGCCCCGTCTTCCACCATCTTGTGAGCTTGTTCCAAAGCCGCTGCAGGGTCCAGATAGCGCCCCCCGTCCGAAAAGGAGTCGGGAGTGGCATTTAAAATTCCCATCACCAGCGTCCGGCCGCCCACTTCCAGCTCTTTGCCCCGGCAGTCCAAAATATACTTCTCTTGGACTTCCAGGTTATGGAGTACTTCCGTCAATCGATCCGCCAGTTTGGCCAATCCGAAAGGCTGCATGCTCAGCTTGCCAATAAAGGACCGGTATTGTTTTACGGTACCCATCAACAGCACATCGGTGGTCTCCACCGAAGAACTGACCACGCCCCGGGAAACCGCCGCATCCCCGCCTTTAGCCAGCATCTCCTGCTTTACAATGTTGGCCTGTTTTAAGTTTAGGCCCGTAAGCTTGATTACCCTATGCACTGCCTTGGGTGCCATTAACTGCGTCCCCAGCCGGTCGCTGCCCACCGCGTCGATCTCCATCCTGGCCTGCTCCAGGTTGTCTATGTATTTCACTGTTATTTCCATCTTTATTTCTATCTCCTCTTACTTTGACTACGGTCCTAACGTTTTTAGTATACCATTTTTGGACAAGATTCCATGAATAAATTGTTCTTTTGTATGCGGCGACAAAGGTTTACTGGCAATATCTACAATGCTTATTTAGGTCAAAGGGTGGCAATCTATAAAGGATCGAAGAAAGGCACTCAGGTGAAAGCGATGCATATTTTACCCGGCAGGATAAGAATACGATTTCCTGTACTTAAAAAGAATCCATGGCTGGCGGAGGATTTAAACGCTTATTTAAGCTCTTTGCCGGGAGTCGCCTCGGTACAGATTAGCTCCCTGACGGGCAGTTGCCTGATTTATTTTACCGGGAAGACCTCCGCCCAAGAACTGGAAAAAGCGATCCAAAAATACCTTGAAGAGTATTCGGTCATTCCCCGCAATAAACCTAAAGGCCAAAAAGGAAAACCCCAGCCCCCGGTACATGCGGGCCTAAAACAGGTTTTGGCCGGTGGGGCCATATTGACGCTCTTTTGGGGTCTGCCCCCCACGGGAACGACCATGCCCCGCAGCCTTTCCCTGCCAGTTTCTTCTGCGGCGGTGATTACAACCGGTTACCCGGTTTTCAAAAGCGCCCTGGGCTATTTTGGTCAGCACAAAAAGCCCAATTATGAGTTTGTACTGGGGCTGGTCAGTCTGGTAAGCACCTTGACCGGACGGGGTTACCTGGGCCTTTTGACCATGTGGCTGGCAACCCTGGGAAGTTATTTGCAAAAACAGATCTTACGGACGGCAAGTTATTCCTTCAGCAATATCCTAATGAATAAAGGCACCCGGATTGCCCTTTGGGAAGAAGGCCGGATCCGTCCGGTATTGCCTGGAGACATTCTCCCGGGGGATGTTACCCTGTTTAAAGCCGGGGATTGTATCCAGGTGGAGGGCGAAGTCCTCTCCGGCAGGGCTAAAGGTCTTCCCAATGAAGAATTCCATGCCGGCCAGCAGTTGGAAGCAGGGGCCCACTTAACGGAAGGTCAACTGCTGGTGAAGGTTCACCGGGTGGTGGAGGATACCTCTTTGGCCCGGCTGGCGGATATACTGGACGATGCCGTAGAAAAACCGGAAACAGGAAATCATCTGGCCATTTCTTATGCCGAAAGGCTGCTTCCGGTCACCCTGTTTACCACCCTGCTGGTTTTCCTGCTAACCCGTAATTTCCAGCGCACCGCCTCGGTTCTGTTGGCCGGTGCTCCCGGCCCGGCGGGTCTTGCTGCGCCTACGGCTTTATCCGCTGCCACAGGAATGGCCGCCGGTATGGGCATTGCCGTAAAGGATCCCATGGCCCTGGAAGCCTTGAGTCATGTGGATCTGGTGATCTTCGACGAACAGCTTTCCCTGGAAGCGGGGAAACTCCCCTTACTGATAAAGGCCCTGGAAGAAGAAGGGTATAAAGTGGAGGATTTTGATCCCCGTCATATCCATGAAGACGCCTCTTTTAACCGGACCACGAAAAAAGAGCTTTTCGCTTTAAGCACTGTGGAAAAATTACATCAAAGGGGCCTGCGAGTAGCCTGGATCAGCGGTCCTGAAAAACCCGTTTTTATAAAAAATGCCGATGTAAATATCCTGTTTTTAACAGGCAGGGAGAAACAACTTTCCCGGGCCCAAATTATTTGTTATAAAAATGACCCCAGGCAGGTATACAGAGTCATTGATCTCAGCAGACAGACACTGCATACCATTCAACAAAACGTCTTTATGGTACAAGGGATTAATCTGCTGGGCCAAACCCTCGGTGCCTTGGGCATCATCGGATCGGTGCCGGCCTTGGGAATGAACCTGTTATCCACGCTCATGGTGGTTCTTCATTCCGGTCACTCCTTATTGGGAATGCCTTATTATAAGCCCCCTGCCCGCTCAAAGGGTACCATTCAAGGTCTGATGGTGGATAAAGGAAAGTGTTTTGCCGGTGGAAAAGAAAGGATGGCTAAGGAATAGTATTTTAGAAAGGATTAAGTAGCGTTCCAGGCACTGCCCTGATGTTTTTGCCAGGGGATTACCCCGCACTGGGCCATCTTCCCAGGGCGGTGGCCTGGTGTTCTTTTAATATTTTTTCCGCTTGCAGGACCTCATCTTCATTTTGGCAGCCTACGGCCACAATGATTTCTCCGCCGGGGCCCTCTTGGCCAAGCTCATGTTTTTTCTTAACCAGTTTGTCCAGTAGATAGCCAACTCCTGCCCCGGACGCCATTCCTATAAGCCCCAGGGCCACGGGACCGATGGCAACCACCGAACCATAAATCACTCCGAACACCATACCGATGGAAGCAGCCATGGCCATGCCGTCCATCAAACTCATGCCGTCCGCTCTGTACATGGTATCCAGAATGGTTTGTTTCCCGGGAGCGGTGGGATCTAAAATTACCACCTTCAGCTTATCGGCGGTAAAACCTTTTTCTTTTAAATTGTTAAGTCCCAGCTCCAGGGCCAAGGAAGGCCGGAACAGCCCGCATACGTATACCATATCATCACCCATTTCCCTTAGGATAAACAAAAACTTCCCGGGTTATTCTAGCTATAGGAAGGGGATGAGCACTCTTTGGTGCAAAAAGCTTATCACCGTTTGCAGAAGATGGCTTTGTCCGATAACAACATTGCCATTCTGCACAATAAGAATCCCTGGCTTCCCATGTGGTGGTCCGCCGCCCTGCCTGGCTTGGGACATCTCTGCCAGGGATTTTATATCCGGGGAATCATCTTGATGTCCTGGGAAATCCTGCTTAATTTTAAAGGTCATATTAATTTGGCTATTTTGTATACCTTTACGGGAGATTTTACCCGGGCAACCCAAGTGTTGGAGCCGAGATGGGCCATTTTTTACGGTGTTGTATTTTGTTTCGCCATCTACGACGCCTATCGCAACAGTGTGGAAGTGAATATGCTGGCCCGGTTGGAACGAAAGCAGCATCAGCATCAGTACCTAATGATGAAAATGTCTACCTATGGAGTCAATTTTTTATCCAAAGCCAACCCCTGGGTAGCCGCCGTCTGGTCCATCATGCTAACGGGATTCGGACACATCTATAATAACAAAATTTTTAAAGCATTAATTTTGCTGGGCTGGACTATAGCCATTATGTATTTTGCCAATTTGAACGGGGCGATCATCCAAACCTTTCTGGGAGAATTTGAGCGAGCCAAACAAACCATTGATTATCAGTGGCTGCTCTTCTTTCCTTCCATTTATATTTTTGGCATCTGGGATGCCTATAACGATTCCACCGAAATGAGCAAAGTATTTAACAATGTCCAAAAAAGCTATTTGAAAAAAATATATGGCCAAGGCAGGAAAATTACATGAATGTGAGCTTGGAAAACATCATCATGCTGGTATCGGCTCTGGTTACTTTACTGCTGCTGCTCTTTGCGGTAAACTGGCGTTATTTTCGGGATGTGGTGGTTGTCTTTTTATTTAAAGCCGTTTTTGACTTAACCGTAGGCTCAATGGTTGAAAAGGCCAATTGCATCGACTATCCGGTACGGCTGTGGCCCCAATACTTTGATACACCGGTGCTGTTTGAAGTATGGACCTTTCCCGTCCTCTGTGTTTTATACAACCAAATTACCCGGGAGCGCGGCTTCGGCCCCATCCTTTATTATGCCGTACTGTTCAGCGCCGGCATTGCCGCCATTGAATATCCCATCATGATTTATACGGAACTAATTAAATATAACCATTGGACCTGGTTCTTGAACTTTTGGGCTCTTTTTGCTACATTTCTGGCCTCCAGGGCCTTTATGGCCTTTTTCCGCTGGGGCTGTAACCATTTTAGACCTTATTAATTGAAAATGGGGGGGTTTTATGGCCAATAGCTATCCATCCTTTGAAGAAATTATTGAGGCTCAAAACAAGGTCATTCAAATGCAGTATCAGCAGTGGATTCATCACGATTTATTCAGCCTGCAATTCTGGCTGCTTTTAATAATATTACTGTTGCCGTGGTTTATATGGTGGAAAGTTGTCGATAAAAAAAGACTATTTGATATCCTCCTGTATGGACTGATTATAGTTACCGTGGCAACTTTTTTGGACGAACTGGGAACTCAGCTAAACCTTTGGGAATACAAATACGATATTGAACCGCTCTTCCCCAGAATGATTCCCGTTAATTTTACCGTAATGCCCGTCTCTTATATGTTGCTATACCAATATTTTAGAGATTGGAAATCCTTTATTAAAGCTCATATCGTGCTGGCTGCGGGCTTTTCTTTTATTGCAGAACCCCTCATGGTGTGGCTGGATATTTACAAGCTTTACCATTGGGAGCATTTTTACTCCTTTCCCCTTTACATTATTCTGGCTGCCTCCATTCGTCGGCTGACACAATTTCTCATGAGGCAACAAATCCAGGCCAAAGAAAAAACTCCCGGCCAAGGGAGTTAAGGGGATTTAAGCGAATCTCCAGATTAATGAATTACTTTTACCACCTCATTGGCATTGCGCCGGGGAACCGGAACCGGATTCTCGTCGGAATATCCCACGGCAATAATGGCCTCCGGGCGCAGATCCCCGCCCAATTGCAGGATTTGGGAAATTTTATCTTCCTCAAAGGCTCCTACCCAACAGGTAGCCAGACCATAACCCGTGGCAGCCAGCAGCATATTCTCGATGGCAGCGCCAATATCTTGATACTGGTACTTTTGCCCCAATTGTCCGTATACGTCCTGGGATTTCCCCTGTTCCAGGACCACCACAATATTGACCGGAGCCTCGGCAATAAAATTCTGGTTTCGGCAGGCCGACGCCAGTGACCTCCTGGTCTCTTCTCCATACACAATCATGAGCTGCCACGGCTGCAGGTTTCCCGCACTGGGGGCCCTGAGGGCGGCTTCCACCAGCCTGCCAACCGTTGCTTCGGATACCGGGTCACCATTAAAAGAACGTACACTTCTTCTTTGCTCGATGGCTTCGATAACATCCTTGGTCAATGGCTTCTCCTCCTTGACAGTACTTCTAAATAAAGTATTTCCAAGGAAAATAGAATCATGTGTTTTAGTTAATCTTCCAAATGTCTGTTGTGTATGACAAAAAACACCCCGGTGGACTGGGCCAATACCTGACTGTCCCGGGTAATAATACATTCTGTTGCCACCAGCGTATTCCCCTGATGAGTTACCTTCCCCCGGGCCACAATCCTTTCTCCCAGGTTCCCAGGGTTTATAAAATTTGTATTTAAAGTAACCGTTACCCCTATTTTACCCAGGGTACGAACAGCAACCCCCATGGCAATGTCCGCCATGGAGGAAAGGACACCCCCGTGTAAAGTGCCATGGGGATTCAGGTGCATGGGCCGAACTTTCACCTCAATCACCGCAGCTCCCGGTTCCATTTCTTTAATCTCAATATTTAACATCCTGGCAAAAGGATTGTTATTGGCAAAATCCATGATTCGTTGTTTTTCTTGTAGCATCTTTTTCACCTGTCCTCACCAATAAGCCGGTTTAAGCTGCCGCTGGCAAAGCCCGACAGGTTCAAGGTCACTTCCTTAAACCCCAGGTCTTTTAATTTTCCAGCAATTTCCCCGGCGCTCTCTGCTAATTGGGCAAACTGTTCCCTGGCTACTTCCAGGCGGGCTTCCTTTGCAAAATGCCGGACTCGCACCGGGGAAAAACCCTCAAGCCGGAGAAATTCCTCCGCAGCCTCCACCCGGCGCAGCTTCTCGTCGGTAATTTCCTCGCCATAGGGAATCCTTGAGGCCAGACAGGGCGACGAAGGTTTATCCCAGGTGGCCAGTCCCAGTTGCCAAGAAAGCTTGCGGATTTCTTCTTTGGTAAAACCCGCCTCCATTAAAGGGCTGACAATCCCCAATTCTTTCGCTGCCCTCATACCCGGCCGGAAGTCCTTCAGATCATCCACATTGGAACCGTCCAGGATCCAAGGGATGCTATTGCCGCGGGCAATCTCCTTTAATTCCGAGAACCGGCACCGTTTGCAGTGATAACATCTTTCCGGCGTATTCTGCACAAATTCCTTAAACTCCATTTCCCCGGAATCGATTATTTCATGCCGAACACCCAATTGCCGGGCCAACCGCTCCGCATCCTCAATCTCCTGCCGGGTGGAAGTGGGTGAAATAGCGGTTACGGCCAGGACCTGATCTCCTAATTCCTTCACGGCCACAGCCAGCAGCAGGGAGCTGTCTGTTCCCCCGGAATAAGCCACCAGAACTCTTTGGTAATGTTTTAAAAGTCCCTTAAGCTGCTTATATTTTTCTTGCAGTTGCTCCATCGGATCCTCCTGAAAGTCTTCTTTCAACGAATGTAGGATTTAACCTACCATGCAATATTATACCGGTGGTGGCGGCGATTTCCTAGACTTTCCTCTAAAGCAAGGGGCCGGGCGCTACTTGACAATCTTTAGAGAATTTTTCAAGTAACATCCGGCCTCCCATTCAGCCATTTAAATTTTTGCCACCACCCGGCAGGGCAGTCCGCTTAACCCTTCAATACTTAAGGGCAGGCAGTAAACCGTAAAGGGTTTGCCTGCGGCATTGGCCAGCAGAACATCTAAACGATCCAGATTTTCAATTACAAAAACCTGATGATCCGCACAATGCTGATCTGCCTGGGGGTGTTTAGCGCCTCTTTTAATTCCCGACGCATCAATGCCGATGATGCTAATCTTCTTCCCCAGCAGAAAATCAATGAGTTCGTCGGACAGTTCCGGCGAGTTCCCTTTAAAATACTTTTCCGTGCCATAGCCCGCTTCTTTTAAAAAACCGGTCTTAAAAATGACAAAATCATTTTCCGCAATTTCCTGTTGCAGATCCTCTATAGTAATTTCCCGCTCCCGGACATGACTTACATCCACGATCTTACCCTTTCTTTCAAAATACTCTAAGGGAAATTGCTTATCCATTACGTCAAAGTGGGTTCCCAGATGACCCATCTCAAAAAGGCCTTTTATCCTTTCCATTATATTGGCGGGCACACTGTCTTTACTGATTTTATAAGTTAGATCAATGTTCATTCTCCGTCTCCCTTTCCATCATCTCTTTAAAGGCTTCATTTAAATCCGTTAAGAACAATAAGAGCGTCTCTTGATCCTCATACCGGGCTAATAACTTCTTGAACCCTTCTTCCAGCTTTTGATGTTCATGATGGTGCTTTAAACAAATTTCTTTCCCTTGATCGTTTAATTTAAAATAAATTTCTTTCTTATTCTCCGGTTTCTGATATTTCTCTATAACCCCCTTTTGTAAAAGTTTTTTAGTTAATTTGCTCACAGCCCCCCGGGTTAATTCCATGCCTTCAGACAGCTTGGTCACATTGGCCTCTTCAATCCTGCTGATCTGTTCAATACAATGGACTTCCGAAACACTGATGTCCCCAAAATTTCTGCCCAGATGCTTGCTTAACAACTCCCCTTTTTCAAATACTTTTATCAGGATAGCGTATATTGCATCCATACGGTTCATGTGATCACCTTGTATAATGGAGTCCGGAAAGGGTCTCCATTACCTTTCTCCCGAATATGGGTTAAAATGTTGTCTGCGCTGTGGATTGGTTTGATCACCTACAGCGGTACGCCCGACTGGTTATACCTTAGAGGCTACAACCACAGCTTCATGCTCATTTGTTTATTGGTTGGATAGCGCATTGGACGCTTCATATCGGACAAGGATACATTCAGCATGAAGTGCGTGGACACACAGCGCCAAAATCAATCAATGGGAGATGATTCTTTGATCTACGTGGGTATCGATGTAGCGTCCCGGAAACACGACTGCTGCATCCTGAATCGCGATGGCTCCGCCCTCTTTGAAAACTTCACCTTTACCAATGACCGCAACGGTTTTGAGACGCTGATAAGCAACATCGTTTCCTTAAAATCGGCTTCCGGATCTCTAAACGTAAAAATAGGGCTGGAATCCACCGGCCATTTCAGCACGAATCTCACAAACTTTCTCATTGGACAGGGGTTTGAAGTCACTACCTTCAATCCCCTCCATGTCAATCTATACCGTAAGGCACAGACTCTGAGAAAAACCAAGACCGACAAGTCGGATGCAAGATTCCTGGCTGCCATGCTCTTCTCCGATGACACCAAGCCCTATTCTCCCGCATCATATCATATCTCCGAGCTGAAAGTACTAACCCGGCACCGGTTTCGTCTGCTTTCTATACGCTCTAAACTGAAAACGTCCTATAACCGGCAGCTTACGATCCTCCTTCCGGAGCTTCATACGGCCGTCTGGTCCATCCATCAGAATTCTTGTCTTGCCCTCCTCAGCCAGTTCCCCTCCGCTCAGGCCATCGCCCAATGTCATTTGACTCGCCTTACGAGCCTCCTTGCAGAAGCCTCACAAGGAAGGTATGGCAGAGAGAAGGCGATCCAGATTCGTGAGCTTGCCAAGGTTTCTATCGGTTCCTGCTCTCCTGCGCTCAGCTTCGAGCTGGTCCAGACGATTCAAACCGTCCGTTTTCTCCAGACTCAGATCTCTGCCATCGATGCCCGTATCAGGGAGGTTATGGTGGCGCTTGATTCCCCATTCTCACGGTACCGGGCATATCTTATACCCTTGGAGCCATCATCCTGGCCGAGGTCGGCGACATTACTCGCTTTGCCACTCCGGCTAAGCTCCTTGCTTTTGCCGGTCTGGACCCTTCTACTTATCAGTCCGGTAAGTTCTCCGCCAATTCCACTCCGATGGTCAAGCGCGGTTCCTCTTATCTCCGCTGGGCTTTAATAAACGCCGCTAGACTTATTGCCATGCGCGACCCCACCTTCAAGTCTTATATGGCGAAGAAAAAATCCGAGGGTAAGCATCAATTTCTCGCTTTGAGCCATGTCGGCAAAAAACTTGTTCGTGTGATCTTCAGTCTGCTTAAAAACAACTCCATTTTTATCCCTCAGGCCTAACCATTCCTTTCTCTTTTTGCTGCCGGATATCCCGACAGTTTGCTTAAGCATGCCTTTTTTCGCTACTACTTTTTTACTTCCTTCTCTTATTTTTCTCTTGACTTCATATAGTTGGTCTCTTTTTGTTTACCAGGCAACAAAATCATTATACTCTTTTTTTGTTGCCTGGTAAACAAAATTCATTATGTTTTACCTGTAAAAAATTTGGCAAGGGGTTGTACATTTTTATATAATGATTTAAACGCCGCCTGCCAATTCTTTTAACGCCTTAACCAAGACACAAATCAATTTATTGTTTAGGAGAAACCTATGATTAATTGCCCCAAGAACCAACTGGACCCCCGGGCCAAATATGTCTTTCGTTGGGAAGGCGCCTTCTTTTCACTGCTAGGACTGGCCTTAACCATCCTGTTAATCATTGGCCATTACCAATGGCGCCTGCCCCTATGGCTGGCAAGGATTGCCGCTAGCGGCACCCTTTTGTGCAGCATCTATTTAATCGGCTTTAAACCGGATTTACTCCTGCAGCGCTGGCTCTATGAAATTAAAGAAGATGAAATTCACTTACAGCGGGGAATTCTTTTTCATGAAAGAACCGTTATTCCCATGATACGGGTGCAGCATGTGGATACCAAGCAGGGGCCTCTTTTACGGGCTTACAAACTGACTTCGGTTACCTTTAGTACAGCGGCGGGATCCCATGAAATCCCCGCCCTGTCCAATGAAGCGGCGGAGCAGGTACGGGATCAAATTGCAGCCTTTGCCAAGGTGTCAGAAGATGACTTATAGACGCTTAAGCCCGGTTACCATTTTGCTGTTTACCATCACCGCCATCAAAAACTGGCTTATTCCCCTGGCGCTGGTCTTTATTTCCCAAGTGCTGAAAAAAGAAGGGGATTGGGCCTATCCGCTGTACATAGGGGCTGTTTTCCTGGCGGTTGTTGTCCCCTTTGCCACCCTTAAATGGCTGCGCTACCGCTATAAAATCGTCGATGGACAGTTTACGGTGGAGCACGGAGTTCTGGTGCGGCAAAAAAAATCCATTGCCGTTCAACGCATTCAAACCATTGATTTTACAGAAGAACTGCTGCATCGACTCTTTGGGGTGGTGCGGGTACAAATTCAAACCGCCGGGGGTCAAAAGCCGGAAGTTGTATTAGAGGCTGTTTCACGGGAGGAAGTCAATCGCTTAAAGACATTGCTGGGTTCCGGCTCTCCTATCGGGGAAACCCCGGACGCCGGAAACCCCATACCGGCAGGAATCACCAGCCCTGCCTGGAAGACAGAAGAACCCTCTTATCGCTTGTCCACCGGCAGGCTGTTATTAACCGGACTAACCACCAACGGCATCGGACTGGGTTTGGCCTTGGTTACCCCGATCTACAGCAGGCTGGAGGATTTCCTCACCGCGGGGCAGTTAGAAGCTTTATTTTCCCGCGTTTCCGGAGCTGCCACCCTATTGCTTCTGATGGCAGGGGCCATGGTAACCATCTTAATTTTATCCACCGCCATGTCCGTGTTCCGCTTTGCCCACTTTACCGTTGTCCGCAAGGAAGATTACTTAATTATTACCCGGGGGTTGCTGGAAAGGCGTCAGGTTACTCTGCCCCTGCAGCGCATCCAGTCCATCCGGGTGACGGAAGAGCTGCTCTGGCAGCCCTTGGGTTATGCCTCCATCCATGTAAATACGGTGGGCTATGGCCATCAGTCCGGTGAAACCACGCTGCTTTTTCCGTTAATGCATAAAAAAGAAATTGCCGCCTTTTTGCAAAATATGGCCCCCCATCTAGCCTTTGACCCATTTATTAATATGGAAAGACTGCCCAAAACCGCTCTTCCGGGGTATCTACTGCCCAATGCCGCAGCTTTTACCCTTTTGCCTGCTTTAGCTGCTTATTTTACTGTCTGGGGCTGGCTGGGCTTCATCCTTAGCGGTTATTCTTTAATGAACGGCTTCTGGCGGCATAAAGACGCGGGCTGGCGCCGTCAGGACTCCCTGCTGGTGCTTTGTTACCGCCATATTAACCGGCACAGGGTGCTGATACCCATCAACCGCATTCAATCCTACACCTTGGAAAGCACGCCCCTGCAGCGCCGGAAGGGCCTGACCCTATTTGAGGTGGTGGTGGCGTCCGCCTCCGGAGGCACATCCTATGGGATTAAAGGAATGCCCTACCCCTCGGCCATGGCCCTTTTCCAATGGCTAAACCAATTTTATTCGACAAAATCAGATAAAGGAATTTTGGATAATAAGGGTTAATATAGGATTTTAAATAAAGGAGGTGTACAGTGTGAAAAAAAATATTCTCATTCTTTTGCTGGGTATTCTAATGGGGTCTTTGATCTTTGGCACAATGGGCTTTGCCTTAGGAACAGAAGCCCAAATTTCGGTAAACTTTCTGCCCACCAAATACTTTTTTGACGGAGTAGAGAAAACGCCGCCGGAAGGCCAGCCAAGCTTTATCTACAACGACACGACCTACGTACCCCTGCGCTTTATGGCGGAATCCCTAGGGCAGCCGGTTCGCTGGGATGGCGACAGCGGTACCGTCTTTGTGGGAACAAAGGACAGCGGCAAGCAGAAAATAACCGTTGGCACCGATCCAACCTTTCCCCCTTTTGAAATTCAGGAACCCAACGGCGGCTTAACAGGTTTTGACATTGACTTGATGAAGGCGATCTGCCAGGCCGCGGGATTGGAAGTGGAATACAAAAATGTTTCCTTTGACGGGCTGATTCCGGCTTTACAAGCCGGGCAAGTTGACGCCGTCATTTCCGCCATGACCGTTACTGAAGAGAGAAAAAAGGTCCTCAATTTTTCCGACCCTTACTTTGAATCCGGTCTGGTGATTGCCGTACGGTCCGACGACAACGGCCGTTACAATTTAGCAGACCTCAAGGGTAAAGCCGTGGGGGTACAATCGGGAACCACGGCCAGCGCTTATGCGGAAGAAAACTCGGACAAGGTTCATCATTTTTCAACATTGGATTTAGCTCTTACAGAACTGGAAAGCGGGCGTCTTGATGCAGTCATTATGGATTATCCCATGATTGCTCAATATATCCATCAGGGAAACTCGAACATTAAAATAGTCGGTGAAAAATTGTTTCCAGAAAAATACGGCATTGCCACTGCCAAAGAAAACACCTGGCTGACGGACAAGATCAATAGCGGCCTGCAGACCATCAAGGAAAACGGGGAATATGCAAAAATCTATAAGAAATGGTTTGGGGAAGAACCTCCCATTTAAATTTACAGACAAGCATAACAAAGCGGCCGGAATGTTCCGGCCGCTTTGTTATGCTTGTCTTACTTAAAAGCAATTTAAAGTTCGGTTTCTAATACTCATTGGGCAGGCAGTCCAACTGCGCCTTGGTAAATACCGGGCCGTCCTTGCAAACATACTTGCTGCCCACATTGCAGCGGCCGCACATGCCAATACCGCACTTCATCCGGTTCTCCAAACTCATAATGATCCGTTCCGGCGTAAAACCGCATTCCTCCAACACCGGCATGGTGAACTTGATCATCACCGGCGGTCCGCAGATAATGGCGTAGTCCGTCTTGGGCGCCACTTCCTTGGTCACTGTGGGGATAAAGCCCACTCGGCCTCCCCAGCCTTCCGCCTCCCGGTCAATGGTGGTAATCAGGTTGATGTCGCTCCGGGCATCCCACTCCGCCAGTTCATCCTTGTACAGCAGCAGCCCCGGGTTCCGGGCTCCGTAGATCACCGTCAGGTCTCCGTAATCTCCCCGGTTGGCCGGGTTCAGGATGTATTGGATGGTGGAACGCAGGGTGGTAAAGGCAAAGCCCCCGCCAATAATGGTCAGACTCTTGCCCTTCAACTGCTCCAGGGGGTAGCTGTTCCCCAAGGGCCCCCGCACACCCACCACGGCTCCTTCTTCCAGCATGTGCAGGGCGGTGGAGACTACGCCCACTTTGGCCACCGAGAATTTCAGGATGCCTTTCTCAGTGGGAGAGGACGCAATGCCAAAGGGCGCTTCCCCTTTGCCGTAAACCATCACTTCCGCAAATTGTCCCGGCTGGTATTGAAAGTTTTCCGCATCTTGTTCATTGGCAAATTCCAGGGTAAAGGTGTGTATGAGTTTGTCGGTTGTTTCGGTAAAGTTCTTCGCCAGTTTCATCGGCAGCGGCAGATAGGGGTTTCTCATTTCTTTTCCAACCTCGCTTCCGCTAGTCCAGTGCCCGGATGTCTGCCAGCGCTTGGCGGATATCCAGGTTCACAGGACAGTTTTTGATGCACCTACCGCAGCCAACGCAGGCGGTGGCATTGTACCGGTCTACAAAGTAGTTGAATTTATGCATTAGCCGCTGTCTCCAACGGGCTTTGCCCCCGGTCCTCGGGTTGTGTCCCGAACCGTGCAGGGTAAACAGCGGGAACATACAGGCGTCCCAGTTCCTCACCCGGCAGCCGTTGCAGTCGGTGGCTTCATCCGCAATGTCAAAGCAGTGGCAGGTGGGACACAGGTAGGTGCAGGCCCCGCAGCCAATGCATTTTTCGTGCAGGCTCTCCCAGAAGGGATGTTCAAACATCCCCGCCAGTTTTTCGCTGATGCCTTCCAGCACCACGCCATGGTCCGCTTTCACTTCCCTCTGCAGTTTGGCCGCCGCTTCTTTGGCTTCTGTTCCGGCGGCTTTCAGTTCCAGTTTGCTCAGCAGGGCGTTGCCCTTTTCGCTGACGCCTTCCACCAGGTAGGCTTCCCCAATGTCGGTCAGGAAGATATCGCTTCCTTCTTTGGCAAAGGGACCGCTGTTCATGTTGCTGCAGAAACAGGTGCTTCCCGGTTCGTTGCAGCCCAGTCCCACAATCAGGGTGTTCCCCCGCCGGGTCAGGTAGTAGATGTCTTCGTACTGGTCGTTTTTAAATACGTTGTCCAGCAGCACCAGGGATTTGACGTCGCAGGGGTGCAGGCCAAATACAATGGTGTCCGTGGCGTCAACGCCGTCTTCCATCCTTACTCCTTCAGCGCTCACTGTATAGCGATACAGTTCTTCGGACTGAGGGAAAAGGATTTCTTTGCCCGGCTTTTTGGTGTTGGCAAAGCCCAGGCAGGCCTCTTCCCCGTTTTCTATGACGCTGAATTCAATCAGTCCGTCTTTGTTCACCGGGGCCAGCACCCGGTATTCTTTTGCCAGTTGGGTCAGCAGGCTCGCAATTTCGCTTTTGCTTACGATCATCCTTTTTCACCTCGTTCCTATAGCATGAAGTCTTCATTATCTTCAAATTTGTGGGTGTTCAGGGCCGGCGGGTCTTCCAGGTTGACCCCGGCTTCCGCACCGAACAGTTCTTTGACGTCTTTAACCATTTTGCGGTTCAGGATGGAGAGTTTGATGCCCATGGGGCAGGCTCTCTCGCAGGCTCCGCAGTCCACGCAGCGTCCCGCCAGATGGAGCACCCGCACCACTTGGAACAGGGCGTTGTCGTCTACGCTCTTGGCGCTTTTGCCAATCCAGGCCGGCGCTCCGCAGTCCACAAAGCATTCGCTGCAGTAGCACATGGGACAGGCCTGGCGGCAGGCGTAGCAGCGGATGCATTTTTGCATTTCTTTGGCGATGAAGGCGGATCTTTCTTCTTCGCTTAAGGCTTCAAAGGCTTCGATGTCCCCGTAGTCCGCTTCTTTGGCCGGCACCGCTTCGCCCATCAGTTGGTCAAAGATCACCGGGGTGTTGTATTGGCAGGTCTGGCAGGAACCAAACAAGACGTCGGCTTTAGCCACCGTCTTTTCCAGGCCCTTCCCCTTCAGCACCAGTTCTTCTCCCGTATCAATCACTTCCAGGAGGTCCCGTCCCTCCAGGATTTGGTCGATTTGTTTCCGGTCCACCATGCCTTCGCAAGGTACACCCAGGATGGTCAGGTTGTCTTTGTTGATCTGACCTTCTTTTATCAGGCCCACGATGGCCCGCACGTCACAGCCCTTGGCCACCACCGCCACTTTTTCTCCGCGCTTGCGCACGAAGTTGGCCAGGTTGTTTTCGCAGGTGGCGCTCCATATCAGGTTTTCCGCCTGTTCCGGGGTTCTAGCAAAGTATGGGGTGCTGCGGAGGGGCAGGCTACCTTCAGCAAATCCCACCACCAGATCGACTTTTTTTTCTGCCAGCAGGTTTTTGGCGGCTTCTCGTATCTTTTCGCTTATGTTCATTTTCCCTCTCACCTCACTCCGCTTTCTGGAATATGCCCTTGTTCGGGCCCAAGGCCTTTACTTTGCCCGTCAGGCCGGTGATCATTTCGGCAAAACGCGCCCCTTCGGACGCCGATACCCAGGTGAAGTTCACCCGGTCTTTTTCCACGCCCATGTAGTTTAACAGGTTTTTCATCAGTGCAAATTTACGCCGGGCCACCAGGTTGCCACTAACATAGTGGCAGTCTCCGGGGTGTCAGCCGGAGGTCAGGATGGCATCCGCTCCGGAGCGCAGTGCGCTGATCACAAACAGCGGGTTGATGCGTCCCGAGCAGGGGACCCGCACCACCCGGATGTTGGGGGGATATTGCAGTCGGCCCACCCCTGCCAGGTCTGCTCCCGCGTAGCTGCACCAGTTGCATAGAAACGCGACTATTTTAGGTTCTTTTTCGCTCATTTTCTTCCCTCCTGCTAGCGAGTGCTGCATTTTTTCGTGCCCTCTGTATTTCTTTTCGGTCTAGCCTCATCTTGCATTTCTTTTAGGTCCTGTTGTTCGTCTATTTCTGTATTCCTTTCAGGTCCTGTTGATCCTCGCATTTCCTCCAGGTCATCGTTGGTCCTACGAACAACCGGACCCGAAAGAAATGCCCACAAGTCTAGCAACAGGACCCCCAAGGAATACCTCTTCATTTAGCAGCTCATCGCCTGCACCATAGCCACAATCTGTTCGTTGCTGCAGCCTTTCACGTTGATGGCTCCGCAGCGGCAGGAGGACGCACAGGCGCCGCACCCTTTGCACAAAGCCGGGTTGACTTCCGCCGCCGTGGTACCTCTTTCGTCCGTCACCAGGGTCGCTGCCTTGGCCGGGCATACTTCCACGCACACGCCGCAGGCCATGCATTTGCGTTTGTTCACAAAGGCCGCCTTGCCGTCCGCTTCGATGTTGGCTTTGGCCAGGGCTGTGGCTGCCCGGCCCGCCGCCGCTTTCCCCTGGGCGATGTTTTCTTCCAGGTTTTTGGGCCCGTGGGCCAGCCCGCACATGAATACGCCATCGGTTCCAAAGTCCACCGGACGCAGTTTCAGGTGCGCTTCCAGGAAGAAGCCGTCCGCATTCAGCGGCACTTTAAACAGTTTGGACAGTCCCCGGTTGTCTCCCGCTACGATGGCGCTGGCCAGTCCAATGACGTCCGCATAAACTTCCACCGGCCGGTTCAGCACATGGTCCATGAAGGTTACTTTGGTTCCCGTGGCCGTTTCTTCTACCACCGGTTTTTGGTCGGTGCTGTAGCGTACAAAGATGACGCCCTTCCGCCGCGCTTCGGTGTACAGGTCTTCAAAGTAGCCGTAGGTCCGAATATCACGGTACAGGATGAAGATGTTGGCCAAGGGTTTGGCTTCTTTGATCTTCAGCGCCAGTTTCACCGCTTTGGTGCAGCAGATCCGGCTGCAGTAGGGACGATCGTCGTCCCGGCTGCCCACGCACTGGATGAAGACGTAGTTGTTGGAGTTCTTCAGTTGGCCCTGGGCCAGCATGTTTTCTACATCCAGCAGGGTGTGCACCCGGCTGTTGTGTCCGTAGAGGTATTCTTCCGGTTTGTATTCTGCCGCTCCGGTGGCGATGACGGCCACCCCGTGTTTGATGGCTTCTCCGTTGCTCAGTTGGGTTTCGTAGTTCCCCATGAAGCCGTGGACATCCGCCACTTCCACGCCGGTATAGACTTTAATGTTTGGATGGCCGGTTATCTGGTCAATCAGTTGTTTCAGGTAGGCCTGCACGTCTTCACCGCTCATGCCGTGGTGAATTCTTCGGGCAATGCCCCCCAGTTCCACTTCTTTTTCCACCAGGTGCACCGGGTAGCCCTGGTCCGCCAGGTTCAGCGCCGCGGTCATTCCCGCCACGCCTCCGCCCACCACCAACGCTTCGTGGTTCATGGGCAGGCTCACCGGCTGCACCGGTTCCAGCAGCGCTCCTTTGCTTACCGCCATTTTAACCAGGTCTTTGGCCTTTTGGGTGGCGGCTTCCGGTTCGCTCTGGTGTACCCAGGAGCAGTGGTCCCGGATGTTGGCCATCTCAAAAAGGTGCGGGTTCAATCCCGCTTCTTTCAGGGTTTCCTGGAACATCGGTTCGTGGGTCCGCGGGCTGCAGGAGGCCACAATGATGCGGTTTAGGCCGTTTTCTTCGATGGCTTCTTTAATTTGCGCGCTGGCATCCTGGGAGCAGGCATACAGTTTATCGGTGGCATACACCACCCCGGGCAGGGTTTTGGCATATTCCGCCACCGAGGGTACGTCCACCACGCTGCCAATGTTGATGCCGCAGTGGCACACAAACACACCCGTCCGTACAATTTCTCCACTGACGTCTTTTTGCGCCGGGTATTCTTTGGTCTGGGTCAGGCTGCCTCTGGCTTCCGCCAGCAGTTTTTGCACTTCTCCCGCCGCCGCGCTGGCCTGCATTACGGTCTCCGGAATGTCCCGGGGGCCGCTGAAGGCGCCTGCCACGTAAATCCCCGGACGGCTGGTGGCTACGCCCGTCAGTTGCGGTACGTCCGCAAAGTTGTAGCTGTTCAGTTCAACCCCCAGGTCCTTGGCCAGTTCCACTGCTTTTCTGTCCGGCTCAAGACCCACCGACAGGACCACCATGTCGTATTCTTCGCTCACTACGCTGCCGTCTTCCAGGGCGTAGCGGATGATCACGTTGTCCCCTTCTCCAGGATCCAATCCGTAGACTCGGCTCCGCACAAAGTTCACTCCATATTGTTTTTTGGAGCGTTCGTAGTATCTTTCAAATTCTTTCCCGTAGGTTCTCATGTCCATGTAGAAGATGCTGGCGCCCAGGTCGTAGTCCGCATGTTCTTTCGCGATCACCGATTGTTTGATCGCGTACATACAGCATACCGAGGAGCAGTAGCCATGCCCGATCCGGCAGTTCCGGGAGCCCACGCACTGGATCCAGGCGATTTTCTGAGGCTCTTTATGGTCGCTGGGACGCACCAGGTGGCCGCCGTAGGGGCCCGAGGCGCTCAAGATCCGTTCAAATTCCAGGGAGGTCACTACGTTTTTCAGTTCCCCATATTTGTACAGTCCCAGTTGGCTCGGGTCAAAGGTTTCAAAGCCCGGTGACAGCAGGACCGAGCCAATTTCGATTTCCATTTCTTCATCCTGCATATGGTGGTTGATGGCTCCCGCCTGGCATGCTTTCAGGCATTTGCCGCATAGTTTTTCGTTGTTCAGGTTTTTGAATTTCAGGCATTTGTTGTTGTCAATGGCATAGGCATTGGGGAAGGCCTGGGCGTATAGTTTGTAGATCGCTTTTCTTTTCCCCAGTCCCTGGTTGAATTCTTCGTCCACTTTTACCGGGCAGGCTTCCGCACAGCTACCGCAGCCCGTACATTTCCCCGGGTCTACATAGCGCGCTTTGGTTCGGATGGTGGCTTTGAAGTTCCCCGGTTCCCCTTCCAGTTTCACCAGTTCGGAGTTGGTCAGGGTTTTGATATTCAGGTGTCTCCCGCAGTCCACCAGTTTGGGAGACAGGATGCACATGGAGCAGTCGTTGGTGGGGAAGGTTTTGTCCAGCATCGGCATGGTTCCGCCAATGGCCGGTTTCTTTTCTACCAGGTACACGTAGTATCCTGATTCCGCCAGGTCCAGTGACGCCTGGATCCCTGCGATCCCCGATCCTACTACCAGTACCGCTCCTATTTGATTGGTTGTACTCATGTTCGCACCTCACATCCATGTTGCAATATTCCAGCAAATTTAATTAGGAGTTTCCCCCAATACGACAGACTAACCCTGGTGCTACGGATTAAAAACCCGTAGCCAGGGTTGTCTCGTAGATTATATCTAGTTTAGCACAAAAGTTAAACTATTTTTAGCGCAATTTTTAATTTTTACTCTTCTTCCTGCTTCTTCGGTGCCCAGTCAGGTAAGATAAGGGCGTTCACCAGCAGCGGGGTAATGTGGGTGCACTTCCAGCCCTTTTTATATTCCTTGTTCATGTCGTTGAACTGGTCAATGCAGTTGTGGCAAGGAATAGCAACCACTTTGGCCTCGGTGGCGTCCACTTGTTCAATCTTCCGTTTGGCCTTGGCCATTCTCTCCGCCTTGAATTCCGGCATGGCCATGCCGCCACCGCCGGCACCGCAGCAATAGTTATACTGCCGGTTGGGGTACATTTCGCGGAAATCGCTGCAGATGGCCTTCATGACATTGCGGTTGGCTTCCAAAACACCGGACTTACGCACCAGGTTACAGGGATCATGCACCGTGCAGGGTTCCGGGTTTTTGCTGGGATCCACCTTGATGGTGCCGTTCTTAATCCACTCATCATAAACTTCCAGAATACTGATGATGGGGAATTCCGGGCCATCCCAGAATTTCTCGTAAAACAAGCGGGTGGATTTGTAGGCGTGACCACACTCGGTAACCACGATCTTCTTAACTCCCAGACGAACCGCCTCTTCAAAGAAGGGACGCTGGATTTCACAGAAGTCGTCGTTTTTCCCGCTGAACAGGGCCAGGTTGGTGCAGTCCCAACGATGCTCGCCCAGGGTGTAATCCGCCTTGGCATAGTAGAATACTTTCAGGATTTCCTGTAATTCGTGGGAATAGTACTTAATTTCCCGGGCGTTTAGACCAAAAATAAATTCAGCGCCCTTTTTGCCCACCGTTACTTTATAATTGGGATCGCCCAGTTCTTCCTGAAGTTCCTCTTCAATCCACTCAATGGTTTCCTTATATTCATCCTGGGGCACATCCATTTGGTTTCCGGAATGAATATGCTCATTTACCACTTTGTCCATAAAGCCCGGGGTTGGAATGCCAAACTGCCCCCTCATGCCCCGGGTAATAATACCAAAATTGACTCCCATGGGGCATTCCACGGTGCAGCGCTCACACACATTGCAATTCCAGATAAAGGGGTCTTTAAGGGCTTCTTCCCGCATGCCCAGCACCAGCTTGCGCAGAAATTTACGAGGATCGTTATTATTAATAACATCCGAATAAGGGCAGCCGGCTGTACACATGCCGCAGGCCAAACACTGGGTCCAGTCAATATTTTTAAGCTTTTCCATTACTTCATCCCGGAATTTGGGATCCATTTTGGCAAAATCAATGGTCTCCGGGCTGGCTGCTGTTTCAGCATTAACATTCTCAGACATATTTAATTCCTCCCCTTTTAAGTCGGTTACAGGGCCGTTCTTTAATACTCATTGGGCAGGCAGTCCAACTGCGCCTTGGTAAATACCGGGCCGTCCTTGCAAACATACTTGCTGCCCACATTGCAGCGGCCGCACATGCCAATACCGCACTTCATCCGGTTCTCCAAACTCATAATGATCCGTTCCGGCGTAAAACCGCATTCCTCCAACACCGGCATGGTGAACTTGATCATCACCGGCGGTCCGCAGATAATGGCGTAGTCCGTCTTGGGCGCCACTTCCTTGGTCACTGTGGGGATAAAGCCCACTCGGCCTCCCCAGCCTTCCGCCTCCCGGTCAATGGTGGTAATCAGGTTGATGTCGCTCCGGGCATCCCACTCCGCCAGTTCATCCTTGTACAGCAGCAGCCCCGGGTTCCGGGCTCCGTAGATCACCGTCAGGTCTCCGTAATCTCCCCGGTTGGCCGGGTTCAGGATGTATTGGATGGTGGAACGCAGGGTGGTAAAGGCAAAGCCCCCGCCAATAATGGTCAGACTCTTGCCCTTCAACTGCTCCAGGGGGTAGCTGTTCCCCAAGGGCCCCCGCACACCCACCACGGCTCCTTCTTCCAGCATGTGCAGGGCGGTGGAGACTACGCCCACTTTGGCCACCGAGAATTTCAGGATGCCTTTCTCAGTGGGAGAGGACGCAATGCCAAAGGGCGCTTCCCCTTTGCCGTAAACCATCACTTCCGCAAATTGTCCCGGCTGGTATTGAAAGTTTTCCGCATCTTGTTCATTGGCAAATTCCAGGGTAAAGGTGTGTATGAGTTTGTCGGTTGTTTCGGTAAAGTTCTTCGCCAGTTTCATCGGCAGCGGCAGATAGGGGTTTCTCATTTCTTTTCCAACCTCGCTTCCGCTAGTCCAGTGCCCGGATGTCTGCCAGCGCTTGGCGGATATCCAGGTTCACAGGACAGTTTTTGATGCACCTACCGCAGCCAACGCAGGCGGTGGCATTGTACCGGTCTACAAAGTAGTTGAATTTATGCATTAGCCGCTGTCTCCAACGGGCTTTGCCCCCGGTCCTCGGGTTGTGTCCCGAACCGTGCAGGGTAAACAGCGGGAACATACAGGCGTCCCAGTTCCTCACCCGGCAGCCGTTGCAGTCGGTGGCTTCATCCGCAATGTCAAAGCAGTGGCAGGTGGGACACAGGTAGGTGCAGGCCCCGCAGCCAATGCATTTTTCGTGCAGGCTCTCCCAGAAGGGATGTTCAAACATCCCCGCCAGTTTTTCGCTGATGCCTTCCAGCACCACGCCATGGTCCGCTTTCACTTCCCTCTGCAGTTTGGCCGCCGCTTCTTTGGCTTCTGTTCCGGCGGCTTTCAGTTCCAGTTTGCTCAGCAGGGCGTTGCCCTTTTCGCTGACGCCTTCCACCAGGTAGGCTTCCCCAATGTCGGTCAGGAAGATATCGCTTCCTTCTTTGGCAAAGGGACCGCTGTTCATGTTGCTGCAGAAACAGGTGCTTCCCGGTTCGTTGCAGCCCAGTCCCACAATCAGGGTGTTCCCCCGCCGGGTCAGGTAGTAGATGTCTTCGTACTGGTCGTTTTTAAATACGTTGTCCAGCAGCACCAGGGATTTGACGTCGCAGGGGTGCAGGCCAAATACAATGGTGTCCGTGGCGTCAACGCCGTCTTCCATCCTTACTCCTTCAGCGCTCACTGTATAGCGATACAGTTCTTCGGACTGAGGGAAAAGGATTTCTTTGCCCGGCTTTTTGGTGTTGGCAAAGCCCAGGCAGGCCTCTTCCCCGTTTTCTATGACGCTGAATTCAATCAGTCCGTCTTTGTTCACCGGGGCCAGCACCCGGTATTCTTTTGCCAGTTGGGTCAGCAGGCTCGCAATTTCGCTTTTGCTTACGATCATCCTTTTTCACCTCGTTCCTATAGCATGAAGTCTTCATTATCTTCAAATTTGTGGGTGTTCAGGGCCGGCGGGTCTTCCAGGTTGACCCCGGCTTCCGCACCGAACAGTTCTTTGACGTCTTTAACCATTTTGCGGTTCAGGATGGAGAGTTTGATGCCCATGGGGCAGGCTCTCTCGCAGGCTCCGCAGTCCACGCAGCGTCCCGCCAGATGGAGCACCCGCACCACTTGGAACAGGGCGTTGTCGTCTACGCTCTTGGCGCTTTTGCCAATCCAGGCCGGCGCTCCGCAGTCCACAAAGCATTCGCTGCAGTAGCACATGGGACAGGCCTGGCGGCAGGCGTAGCAGCGGATGCATTTTTGCATTTCTTTGGCGATGAAGGCGGATCTTTCTTCTTCGCTTAAGGCTTCAAAGGCTTCGATGTCCCCGTAGTCCGCTTCTTTGGCCGGCACCGCTTCGCCCATCAGTTGGTCAAAGATCACCGGGGTGTTGTATTGGCAGGTCTGGCAGGAACCAAACAAGACGTCGGCTTTAGCCACCGTCTTTTCCAGGCCCTTCCCCTTCAGCACCAGTTCTTCTCCCGTATCAATCACTTCCAGGAGGTCCCGTCCCTCCAGGATTTGGTCGATTTGTTTCCGGTCCACCATGCCTTCGCAAGGTACACCCAGGATGGTCAGGTTGTCTTTGTTGATCTGACCTTCTTTTATCAGGCCCACGATGGCCCGCACGTCACAGCCCTTGGCCACCACCGCCACTTTTTCTCCGCGCTTGCGCACGAAGTTGGCCAGGTTGTTTTCGCAGGTGGCGCTCCATATCAGGTTTTCCGCCTGTTCCGGGGTTCTAGCAAAGTATGGGGTGCTGCGGAGGGGCAGGCTACCTTCAGCAAATCCCACCACCAGATCGACTTTTTTTTCTGCCAGCAGGTTTTTGGCGGCTTCTCGTATCTTTTCGCTTATGTTCATTTTCCCTCTCACCTCACTCCGCTTTCTGGAATATGCCCTTGTTCGGGCCCAAGGCCTTTACTTTGCCCGTCAGGCCGGTGATCATTTCGGCAAAACGCGCCCCTTCGGACGCCGATACCCAGGTGAAGTTCACCCGGTCTTTTTCCACGCCCATGTAGTTTAACAGGTTTTTCATCAGTGCAAATTTACGCCGGGCCACCAGGTTGCCACTAACATAGTGGCAGTCTCCGGGGTGTCAGCCGGAGGTCAGGATGGCATCCGCTCCGGAGCGCAGTGCGCTGATCACAAACAGCGGGTTGATGCGTCCCGAGCAGGGGACCCGCACCACCCGGATGTTGGGGGGATATTGCAGTCGGCCCACCCCTGCCAGGTCTGCTCCCGCGTAGCTGCACCAGTTGCATAGAAACGCGACTATTTTAGGTTCTTTTTCGCTCATTTTCTTCCCTCCTGCTAGCGAGTGCTGCATTTTTTCGTGCCCTCTGTATTTCTTTTCGGTCTAGCCTCATCTTGCATTTCTTTTAGGTCCTGTTGTTCGTCTATTTCTGTATTCCTTTCAGGTCCTGTTGATCCTCGCATTTCCTCCAGGTCATCGTTGGTCCTACGAACAACCGGACCCGAAAGAAATGCCCACAAGTCTAGCAACAGGACCCCCAAGGAATACCTCTTCATTTAGCAGCTCATCGCCTGCACCATAGCCACAATCTGTTCGTTGCTGCAGCCTTTCACGTTGATGGCTCCGCAGCGGCAGGAGGACGCACAGGCGCCGCACCCTTTGCACAAAGCCGGGTTGACTTCCGCCGCCGTGGTACCTCTTTCGTCCGTCACCAGGGTCGCTGCCTTGGCCGGGCATACTTCCACGCACACGCCGCAGGCCATGCATTTGCGTTTGTTCACAAAGGCCGCCTTGCCGTCCGCTTCGATGTTGGCTTTGGCCAGGGCTGTGGCTGCCCGGCCCGCCGCCGCTTTCCCCTGGGCGATGTTTTCTTCCAGGTTTTTGGGCCCGTGGGCCAGCCCGCACATGAATACGCCATCGGTTCCAAAGTCCACCGGACGCAGTTTCAGGTGCGCTTCCAGGAAGAAGCCGTCCGCATTCAGCGGCACTTTAAACAGTTTGGACAGTCCCCGGTTGTCTCCCGCTACGATGGCGCTGGCCAGTCCAATGACGTCCGCATAAACTTCCACCGGCCGGTTCAGCACATGGTCCATGAAGGTTACTTTGGTTCCCGTGGCCGTTTCTTCTACCACCGGTTTTTGGTCGGTGCTGTAGCGTACAAAGATGACGCCCTTCCGCCGCGCTTCGGTGTACAGGTCTTCAAAGTAGCCGTAGGTCCGAATATCACGGTACAGGATGAAGATGTTGGCCAAGGGTTTGGCTTCTTTGATCTTCAGCGCCAGTTTCACCGCTTTGGTGCAGCAGATCCGGCTGCAGTAGGGACGATCGTCGTCCCGGCTGCCCACGCACTGGATGAAGACGTAGTTGTTGGAGTTCTTCAGTTGGCCCTGGGCCAGCATGTTTTCTACATCCAGCAGGGTGTGCACCCGGCTGTTGTGTCCGTAGAGGTATTCTTCCGGTTTGTATTCTGCCGCTCCGGTGGCGATGACGGCCACCCCGTGTTTGATGGCTTCTCCGTTGCTCAGTTGGGTTTCGTAGTTCCCCATGAAGCCGTGGACATCCGCCACTTCCACGCCGGTATAGACTTTAATGTTTGGATGGCCGGTTATCTGGTCAATCAGTTGTTTCAGGTAGGCCTGCACGTCTTCACCGCTCATGCCGTGGTGAATTCTTCGGGCAATGCCCCCCAGTTCCACTTCTTTTTCCACCAGGTGCACCGGGTAGCCCTGGTCCGCCAGGTTCAGCGCCGCGGTCATTCCCGCCACGCCTCCGCCCACCACCAACGCTTCGTGGTTCATGGGCAGGCTCACCGGCTGCACCGGTTCCAGCAGCGCTCCTTTGCTTACCGCCATTTTAACCAGGTCTTTGGCCTTTTGGGTGGCGGCTTCCGGTTCGCTCTGGTGTACCCAGGAGCAGTGGTCCCGGATGTTGGCCATCTCAAAAAGGTGCGGGTTCAATCCCGCTTCTTTCAGGGTTTCCTGGAACATCGGTTCGTGGGTCCGCGGGCTGCAGGAGGCCACAATGATGCGGTTTAGGCCGTTTTCTTCGATGGCTTCTTTAATTTGCGCGCTGGCATCCTGGGAGCAGGCATACAGTTTATCGGTGGCATACACCACCCCGGGCAGGGTTTTGGCATATTCCGCCACCGAGGGTACGTCCACCACGCTGCCAATGTTGATGCCGCAGTGGCACACAAACACACCCGTCCGTACAATTTCTCCACTGACGTCTTTTTGCGCCGGGTATTCTTTGGTCTGGGTCAGGCTGCCTCTGGCTTCCGCCAGCAGTTTTTGCACTTCTCCCGCCGCCGCGCTGGCCTGCATTACGGTCTCCGGAATGTCCCGGGGGCCGCTGAAGGCGCCTGCCACGTAAATCCCCGGACGGCTGGTGGCTACGCCCGTCAGTTGCGGTACGTCCGCAAAGTTGTAGCTGTTCAGTTCAACCCCCAGGTCCTTGGCCAGTTCCACTGCTTTTCTGTCCGGCTCAAGACCCACCGACAGGACCACCATGTCGTATTCTTCGCTCACTACGCTGCCGTCTTCCAGGGCGTAGCGGATGATCACGTTGTCCCCTTCTCCAGGATCCAATCCGTAGACTCGGCTCCGCACAAAGTTCACTCCATATTGTTTTTTGGAGCGTTCGTAGTATCTTTCAAATTCTTTCCCGTAGGTTCTCATGTCCATGTAGAAGATGCTGGCGCCCAGGTCGTAGTCCGCATGTTCTTTCGCGATCACCGATTGTTTGATCGCGTACATACAGCATACCGAGGAGCAGTAGCCATGCCCGATCCGGCAGTTCCGGGAGCCCACGCACTGGATCCAGGCGATTTTCTGAGGCTCTTTATGGTCGCTGGGACGCACCAGGTGGCCGCCGTAGGGGCCCGAGGCGCTCAAGATCCGTTCAAATTCCAGGGAGGTCACTACGTTTTTCAGTTCCCCATATTTGTACAGTCCCAGTTGGCTCGGGTCAAAGGTTTCAAAGCCCGGTGACAGCAGGACCGAGCCAATTTCGATTTCCATTTCTTCATCCTGCATATGGTGGTTGATGGCTCCCGCCTGGCATGCTTTCAGGCATTTGCCGCATAGTTTTTCGTTGTTCAGGTTTTTGAATTTCAGGCATTTGTTGTTGTCAATGGCATAGGCATTGGGGAAGGCCTGGGCGTACAGTTTGTAGACCGCTTTTCTTTTCCCCAGTCCCTGGTTGAATTCTTCGTCCACTTTTACCGGGCAGGCTTCCGCACAGCTGCCGCAGCCCGTACATTTCCCCGGGTCTACATAGCGCGCTTTGGTTCGGATGGTGGCTTTGAAGTTCCCCGGTTCCCCTTCCAGTTTCACCAGTTCGGAGTTGGTCAGGGTTTTGATATTCAGGTGTCTCCCGCAGTCCACCAGTTTGGGAGACAGGATGCACATGGAGCAGTCGTTGGTGGGGAAGGTTTTGTCCAGCATCGGCATGGTTCCGCCAATGGCCGGTTTCTTTTCTACCAGGTACACGTAGTATCCTGATTCCGCCAGGTCCAGTGACGCCTGGATCCCTGCGATCCCCGATCCTACTACCAGTACCGCTCCTATTTGATTCGCCTTTGTCATCTCTGCATTACACCATCCTCCTATTTCGACTTGTCGGGGGAAGAAAAACCCCCAGAAGTACACTTAACCCCTAAAAGGGGCAATGGGCAAAATTTTACAAAACTCAATTCAACCAATTGGTCAGGTGAATAAGCTTTCCGGTGTTCACCTCCACATACCATTTTACTGCTGCTATAAAAGTCTTTAGCTTGTACCTATATTAACAAGAAAAGAGATAAAACTTTTATGCTAAGGGGATAAAATGAATCCATTCCAACAAATTGTCTTTTGGGCGACACCTCAGCGTAACGAATATACTATTTATGGTGTAATCAGGTTGGTTTGCCATTTTGGCAGCAAATTGTTCAATTTAGGATAGGTCTTAGGACAAGCCGGTAAAAAAATCAGCAAATACGGCCTCTTTCTCTTTATGGCTAGTATATAATCTATGCCAACTAGTGTCAATTCTTTTGATTTAATTTCAATAATTATAGATATTCTAATGCTCGGGTTTGATTTATGCAAATCATTTTAAAATTGTTTTTTTCGCTCTGACTATTTGTCTCAATTGGTGGAAAATTCTATATATATTTCTTAAAAAGAAAATCCCTTCTGGATTTACAAAAAGGGACTTTCCGGCTTATTTTATTTTTATGTTACCCCTTTTCTCCCATACCCATTTTGCGGTCGTTTTTATTGGTCATATTGTTGGGTGGCGTCTTAAAAGGGTTATTTTTGATCTGCTGCTGGCTGGCCGCCATCTCCTTGGCGCTGATTTCATCCTCGCTCTGGCCTTTCACCAATTCCCCCTGGCTGGTCACCATTTGCTCCTGTAGTGTTCCTTCTTGCAAGGAATGTTTCTTTTGATGAAGCGTCACCACAAACACCTCCATGTATTATTTATCTTAGCTTTCCCCAAACCAGGCGGTGAATATGGCATGGCCACCGGAAAATCCCCACATGATGATATAAGTTTATGAAAGAACACTTTAAAAACTTTAAAAAGAAATAGATGTATCCAAGTTTGGAGTACACCTATCCGACCTTTCTATTCAACCTTTGATCTTGCCAGTGCCGACTTATGCCAAGTTCTTCAGAATTTCCTGGCAGAAAGCCGGTAGATCATCGGGCACCCTGGAGGTAATTAGATTGCCGTCCACCACCACTTCTTGGTCCAGGTATTCGGCCCCGGCATTCACCAGGTCGTCTTTAATCATGATGCAACCGGTGGCTTTTTTCCCTTTGACCACTCCCGCTGAAATCAACACCCAGCCGGCATGGCAAATGGAGGCCACCAGCTTACCGTCATTAAATAGTTCTTGAACAATCTTTAACATGGCCGGGTCTATTCTCATCTTATCCGGAGCATATCCCCCGGGAATGATCACTCCTGCCAATTCTTCCGTTTTTACCGCGCTGGATACAACATCGGGTTTAACCGGCATGCCAAATTTACTCTTAAAGGTTTCCTGCTTGCCGGTTCCCACCACCACCACTTCAAAACCGGCTTCTTTCATGCGGTAGTAAGGATACCAAAACTCCAGATCGTTGTAGACTTCTTCCACAAAAAGGGCAATCTTTCTTTTAGACATGGCGATCAACCTCCTTTTTTCCATTCTACCATATTTTAACCGGCATAGAGTCCTTTTATTTCCATTATATACCGGCTTTATTGTTTTCCCCCGGCCATTTGAAAGCTCTCCGGCAGCCCCTTTAGTTTCAATAAGGCCAGCGGCCCGATGAGAGCGCCACATCCCAGGGCAGCAAAGGCCAGTCCCCAGGAATGGGTGGTGTCCAACAACAGGCCAAAAACAAGGGGAGAGATAATGGTCACCGCAAACCCCATGACCGACTGGATGCCCAGGGCCAGTCCGGTAAGATCTTCATCCACCAATTCCGTAATGGCCGTTGAATAAACGGGGCTGTCCCCGATGACTAAGAAACCGTATAAAACAGCCCATAGCCCGGCGGCCCAAAGGGACCATGGACCCACCCAGCCAATGGTAAAAGAGCAAAAGATACTTCCCAAAAGAAAGATTAAAATGATATTGATGCGCCCATGCCGGTCCGATAAAGCCCCTCCTACCCAGGTGGCAATGCTGCCGATGATGATGCTGAATCCGCCAATGATATTGCCGTACATTTGGGCGTCCTTGGCCGGAAAGCCCTGCAGCCCAACCATGGCTACCATAAAGGGACCAATCCACGGCCACATGGCATGGAGTTCCCACATATGGCCCAGGTAACTGGCATTAACTGCCATACTGGGTGGCCGGGTAACTTTGCGCACCAATTCCCAGGTTAATTTATTTTTCACTGTCCTTACCGGTATCGGCCCCAGCCGGTAAACCAGAAAAGCTCCCAGCAAGGCACCCAAGGAAGTGAGGATGATTAACAAGTCCCAGGACAGCACCTTTGCCAGCATCCCGGATAAAAGTAAGGAAGTACCGGTTCCCACCACCAGGGAACTGACATAAATGCCGATGGCTTTTCCTCTCTGTTCCAGTGGAAAAATTTCAGCCAACAGCTTCATGCCGGGAACATAGACCCCGCCCATACCTATGCCCGCAACAATCCGGAAAAAGAGCGCACTGTAAAACCCTTCGGCCCAAAGAGCGAATAATATGCTGGCCAACCCGGTCAGCAGCGAGCCGGCAATAAATAGTTTCTGGGGGTTGTGATTGTCACTTAAAAAGCTAAAAAAGAAAACCGCTATGACGTAACCCAGTTGAAACATGGAGACAATCATGCCGGCCTGAAAGTTGCTCAGCATCCATGCCTCTTTTAATGGGGCAAGTACGGCTGAAAAATTATACCATATCTGCATCACTAAAAATTCCGCTAAACAAAAGGTCCATAGTATCCGTCTGAGCCGACCGGCTTCCTTCATCTTGGATAAACTCCCTTAATGCGCTAATGACTTCTATTTTTTATACGATGGATTCAATCATCCCAAGTCATGACGACATCATTACCAGTTGACATTATCCTATACCCCTATTTCTTTTTTGTCAATTGGTTATTAACCCTCTTAACCAATTACATTTTAAAACAATTTAAAAAGCCGCTGACTTTAAACTGATCAGCGGCTTTTTTACCCAGAGGGTTATTTTATTCTGATTAAAATAAACCTACGGTACGACCGTAGTCATCAATATCAACCTTGTGTGCGGCCGGCTTGGAGCCCAGTCCGGGCATGGTCCGCATGGCACCGGCCAGGGGATAGAGGAACCCTGCCCCTACCGAAGCACGGATATCCCGGATGGGAAAAATATAATTTTCAGGCAGGCCTTTCATGTTGGGATCGTGACTGATGGAAAGGTGGGTTTTAGCCATGCAAATGGGCAGATGGCCCAAGCCCAATGCTTCAAATTGTTTTATTTTCCGCTCGGCTAGAGGTTCGTAAACAACACCGTCGGCATTATAAATCCTTTTGGCCAATACCTCGATCTTTTCCTTGATATTAAGGTCGTCCGGATAGAGAAGCTGAAAATCCGCCGGCTTTTCACAAGCCGCTGCCACAGCCTCGGCCAATTCCACCGCTCCTGCCCCGCCATCGGCCCAAACGGTGATGGGATAGGCTCCCAGGGCCCCGGCTTCCAGGGCCATCTTCCGGACTAGAGCCACCTCCGCATCGGTATCCGGCGTAAACCGGTTGATGGATACAACCACCGGAATGCCGTAGCTGCTGGCAATGTTAATGTGATGAATAAGATTGGCACACCCCTTTTCCAGGGCGGCTAAATTCTCTTTGGTTAATTCTTCGGGCAGGGGACGTCCGGCCACCACATTACCGAGACCGCCATGCATTTTTAAAGCACGGATGGTGCAGGTAAGCACCACACAACTGGGTCTTAACCCGGACTGGCGGCACTTGATATCCATAAACTTCTCCATCCCCAGGTCCGACCCGAAGCCGCTCTCGGTGACCACATAGTCCGCCAGCCGCAGGGCAATTTTATCCGCCAGAACCGAACTTTGTCCATGGGCAATGTTAGCAAAGGGACCGGCGTGCATAATGCAGGCTTGACCTTCCAGGGTTTGCACCAAATTGGGTTTAATGGCCTCTTTCATCATTACGGTCATGGCCCCGGCTGCTTTCAGGTCTTCGGCGGTAACCGGGTTGCCGTCGTAGGTATAAGCCACAATCATCCGGCCCAGTCTCATGCGGAGATCCGGTAAACTATCGGCCAAAGCCAGCACCGCCATCACTTCCGATGCCACCGCCATATCAAAGCCGGTTTGCCGGGGGTAACCGTTTTCTTTGCCTCCCAGGCCCACCACAATATCCCGGAGGGCCCGGTCATTGGTATCCAGCACGCGGTTCCACATCACCGTCATGGGGTCAATATGCAAAGGATTGCCCAGCAAAATGGAAGTGTCAATCATGGCGGCCAACAGGTTGTTGGCCGCCTCCACGGCGTGAATATCACCGGTAAAGTGAATATTGATATCTTCCATGGGGACCACCTGGGAATATCCGCCGCCGGCCGCACCGCCCTTAATGCCAAAAACCGGTCCCATGGAGGGCTGACGCAGGGTGGTAATTACTTTTTTGCCGATTTTGCCCAGGCCCTGGGTCAGTCCGATGGTGGTAACGGTTTTACCTTCACCCAAAGGGGTCGGCGTAATGGCCGTAATATCAATGAGCTTTCCCTGGGGACGGTCATTAAATTTTCTCAACACATCCAAATTGATTTTGGCCTTGTATTTTCCGTATAAATCAATGTCATCTTCGCTTAAACCAATGCTTTTAGCAATTTCCGTTATGGGTTTCATTTGATGAGCCTGGGCAATCTCCAGGTCGCTGGGTACATATTTCATCAGGAATAAAAACCCCCTATTCTCCTCTAATCCTTATTAATCCGGAACAAGAGGGTTTCTCCCCCCCTGAACCAACGGCAGAGTTACGGCCAGCCTTTACTCCTTAGCCTTGGCTTTGCTCTCTGCTTTTTGTATGAACTTGTCCTTTACAATCACAAATCTTTCATGAACTCCCGCGCCAATGGGGCCGCTTTCATCAAAGGCTTCCACCCGAAAAACCAGCCGCTTCCCGTCAATTTCCATTAATTCGGCCTTTGCCTTGACTCCCAGCCCCAGGGGTGTGGCCGCCGTATGCTTGATATTCACCAGCGTGCCCACGGTGGTTTGTCCTTCCGGCAAATAGGAATCCGCCAGTTCCAGGGCCGCCTTCTCCATCAAGCCAATCATGGCCGGGGTTGCAAAAACATTGACCCCGCCGCTGCCATAGGCAATGGCTGTGTTTGTTTCATCTACGATTGTTTCTACTTCCCGGGTCAAGCCCGGTTTTAATTCCGTTGTCATGCACAGGCCCCCTTATGGTTTTATTTACATAAAAATGCAGACATTCACTTCTTATATTTTAAAAGAAAAAACTCCAGTTTAAAACTGGAGAAGTTTCTTACTCGTAAATCCAGGAATCCACTGCGCGACCATAGTCTACCAATTCCTCCGGCCGGAAAAAGATGGCGATTTCCCGCTGAGCACTTTCAACCGAATCGGAGCCATGGATAATATTGCGTCCCACATCAATGCCAAAGGTTGCACGGATGGTGCCGGGTGCAGCTTTAAGGGGGTTGGTGGCCCCCATCATTTCCCGGGCGGTGGCCACCGCTTCTTTTCCTTCAATGACCATGGCCACTACCGGACCGGAAGTGATAAAGTCAACCAATCCTTGAAAGAAAGGTTTGCCGGCATGTTCCCCATAATGCTTTTCAGCCACTTCCCGGGGGATCTGCATCATTTTTAATCCAACAATTTTGTAGCCCCTCTGTTCAAAGCGGCTGATGATTTGACCCACCTGCCCCCGCTGTACGCCGTCCGGTTTCACCATTAAATAGGTCCGTTCCATTCTTGTTACTTCCTCCCATATAAAAACATTGTGCCACAGACTCTTTCTTGGCAAACTATTGATCCGCAGGCTTTTCTAAACCGGCATCCTGCATAATTTGCGCAAATTCTTCCGCTTCCAGGGTCTCTTTTTCCATTAACTTCTGGGCGATGAGATCCAGTGTGGCCCGGTGCTGGACCAGAAGATCCTTGGCCTTGCCGTAAGACCGGTCAATCATCTTGCGCACTTCCTGGTCAATGGCAAAAGCCACTTCCTCGGAATAGTTTCGGTCCCGGGAGATATCCCGGCCCAGGAAAGGCGTCTCCTGCTTGTGTCCCAGGGTTAGGGGCCCTAGCGCGTCGCTCATGCCGTATTCCATAATCATTTTACGGATGATGCCGGTGGCCCGCTCCAGGTCATTTTGCGCACCGGTACTAATCTCTTTAAGCACCACATCCTCCGCCACCCGGCCGCCCAGGAGCATGACAACCTGATCCAGCAGCATGGACCGGGTCATATAGTAGCGGTCCTCCTTGGGCAGCAGCAGGGTATAGCCCCCTGCCCGGCCCCGGGGAATGATGGAAACCTTGTGCACCGGATCGGTATTGGGCAAAAGATAGCCCATCAGGGCATGCCCCGCTTCATGATAGGATACCAGCCGCTTTTCCTTATCGGAAATCACTTTGGATTTCTTTTCCGGTCCGGCAATGACTCTTTCGATGGAATTTTCCAGTTCGCTCATGCTGACTTTTTTCTTGCCAAAACGGGCGGCCAGCAAAGCCGCTTCATTGATTAAGTTTGATAAATCCGCTCCGGTAAAACCGGGGGTTCGACGGGCCAGTACACTCATGTCCACATCTTCATCCAGGGGCTTGCCCTTGGCATGAACTTTGAGAATTTCTTCCCGGCCTTTAACATCGGGAGCGTCCACCACAATTTGCCGGTCAAAGCGTCCCGGACGCAGCAAGGCCGGGTCTAAAATATCGGGACGGTTGGTGGCGGCCACAATGATAATTCCTTCATTGGGACTGAAGCCATCCATTTCCACCAGCAACTGGTTCAGGGTTTGTTCCCGTTCATCATGGCCGCCGCCCAAGCCGGCGCCCCTTTGCCGGCCCACGGCATCAATTTCGTCGATAAATACAATACAGGGAGCATTTTTCTTGGCCTGCTCAAACAAATCGCGCACTCTGGAGGCGCCAACCCCGACAAACATCTCCACAAAATCGGAACCGGAGATGGAAAAGAAGGGAACGTCGGCTTCTCCGGCAACAGCCCGTGCCAGCAGCGTTTTGCCCGTACCAGGCGGTCCAAAGAGCAGCACTCCTTTGGGGATCTTGGCGCCAATTTCGTTGAACTTTTTGGGATTTTTGAGGAAATCCACAATCTCAACCAGTTCTTCCTTGACTTCATCGGCCCCGGCCACATCCTCAAAGGTGACTTTTTTCTTTTCGTCCGTATGTAATTTAGCCCGGCTTTTACCAAAGGACATTACCCGGTTGCCGCCGCCCTGGGTTTGCTGCATCATAAAAAAGAACAGCAGTACAAAAATCAGAATGGGAAGAAGAGTGGTCAACAGCCCGGTCCACCAGGAAGGTTCCGGCGGGAGGCTCTGATTATACTGTACATTTTTTTCCGCAAGCTTCGGGAGCAAGGTCTCGTCCTGAACGGACCCATTGGTCTGAAAGTCCCTTCCGTCTTTGAATTTACCTTTAATGATGTTGGTAAGCTTGTCGGTTGTAATATCCACACTCTGTATTTTATTTTGATCCAGAGCCGTTATAAACTCATCATACCGCAGTGGAACGATGGTCGTCTGTTTTTCTCCTGTAAACTGGATTAAAAATATAATCACCAGCACAATCAAAAGGTAGATGCTAAGGTTTTTAATAACCTTATTCAAAAATGCCACTCCTCCCTGAAAAAGCCCAAAGCTTCAAGATAATGAATATTTTACCACAACCACAGGGTGTTATCAATTTACGTATTATTACTATTCCCATTTTCCAGACTCAGTAGAATTACTTTCCGGGTGGCGGCGGTTATCTCTATGCCGGCAGCCATTCTAACTCCGGCTGCCCATAGGATTCGACCGGTACTTTCTTCAATCACCAACGGAATTCTATCGCGCAAGCCTCTGGGCACCTTGCGGTCAATGAATAACTTTTTTAGCTTTACTTCCTTCCCTAATCCAAAAGGCACCAGCACGTCTCCTTGGCGCCGGGATCGGACCATCAGGGGCAGGGTAATTCTTTCGTAGTCCAGTGCAATGGTTCCAGAAGACAGCTCCCGGAGGTCCGGGGGTACTTCCTGTCTGTCAACCACGCTGACCACAATACAAGCTCCAGCTTCCGGCAATTCTGTTCTCCCGGGGACCTTCAGGGAGCGCAAAAAAGGTTGGGGGGGAGCAAGAACGTCCCCCTTAAACAGGGTAACGGTTTGTAAACTCATCTTTGCCTTTACTCCGCAAGGCAGCTCAAGAATTTTTTCCGGGCCGCCTTTTTCCAAACGTTCCAGAATATCTTCCACATGGTCAAAGGTAAGATCCTGCCGGTTGCCCTGGATTTCTTCCCAGGCCAGCCGGATCATTCTTCTGGCTAAAGCCCTGGTCTGCAGGGATAGGGCTTGACGGTCCAACACCACCTGCCCCGGTCTGCAGGAAGCTTGAATCTGCCGGTAGGCCTGCCGGGACAGTTGTTCCAAAAATTCATGTTCATCCCGGAGCTGCCCCGCCATACGGGCCAGCACCGGCACAATCCCGGGGCAGTACTCTTCTTCCAAAAGGGGAAGCAGCCGGTTACGGATTTTATTGCGCAGATAAATACTCTTTAAATTGGATGGGTCCAGACGGGTGGCAAGCTGATGTTCGCGGCAGTACTCCTCAATCTCCCTGCGTCTGACCGCTAAAAGAGGTCGGATATAAAGATTTTCCCGCATGGGCGCCATCCCCGCCAGCCCTTGCAAACCGGAACCCCGAAAAAGGTTCATTAAAACCGATTCCGCTTGGTCGTCGGCATGGTGACCCAGAGCCAATTTATTGGCTCCGGTGGCCCGCAAAACTTCGCGAAAAAAACAGTAGCGAACCTCCCTGGCCGCTACCTGTGCGGAAAGGTTTCTTTCCCGGCCATAGGCCGGAACATCCAGCGCTCTGACTGTACAGGGCAGGTTCCAGCGTTCAGCCAAGTCCCGGACAAAGGAAGCATCCCCCTTTGCTTCCTCCCCTCTGAACATATGATTTAGATGAGCCACATGCAATTGGATATTCAGTTCCTCCCGCAAAGAAAACAACAGATGTAACAGTGCAACGGAATCCGGCCCGCCGGATACCCCGACCAACACCAAGTCACCGGAAGCCAACAGGTGGTGCCGGGTAATCTCCGAGCGGACTTTATCCAGTAAGCCCATAAAAAAGGTCTCCCTCAACTACCATTGATAACAAGTTAGGATTCAACGCTTTACCAAAAATCTCCTTCAAAACCGGTGAATATTCCCTTTAAATGATTTAACTTTATCTTTTCCGGCTTTTCCCCATAAAAAACCCCGGTTTGCACAAATCCCCCAGCTTTATTTCTGCTTGTGCCCTTCAAAAGTCCCGGCATCTTTCTTTCTCAACGTTTATACTTCATTATTCTATGCGCCGCAAACAAAATTAAAACAGCCCGGCTGCAGCAGGCTGTTCATGTTCTAGGAATCTGACTTTTCCAGCCGGGCGGTAATTACGGTCATATCATCCGGTATGCCTCCGCCGGCAGCCTGCCGGGCCTGATGCAGTATGGCTTCGGCCATTCCCTGGGCATTTACGGCCCTTAACTCCTGGAGTAAACAAGTCATCCACTGATCCTTTTCCAGATGCCCTGAATAAGCATCCAAAATTCCGTCGGTAACCATGACCAGCCAGTCGCCCTCTTCTAAAACCCGGTTCACCGAAGTGAATTGGATATTTTCCAGCACTCCTACCGGAAGCGCGTTGGCTTTTACGATGCCAACCCTTTTCCCCCGGGCTAAATAACTAGGCACTGCGCCGATTTTAAGAAAAGTTCCGTTCCCGGTATAAAGGTCCAGCACCACCAAATCAACAGTGGAAAAAGTTTCTTCCGTGGATCGCAGCATCATAATGGAGTTTACGGTTCTTACGGCCAGATCTTGACCAAAGCCGGACTCCAGCAGGTGTTCCAGCAGGGAGACCACCGTGCCGCTTTCTTTGGCTGCCTTGGGGCCGGTGCCCATACCGTCCGACAGGAGCAAGGCCACTCTGCCCTCTTTTAACTCAATGATCGAGTAACTGTCTCCGGAAATCGGATGACCATCTTTGCCCAGCTTGGCCACCCCAATATCCAACCGGTACTTTAAGGCCGGGTAGAGTTTAAAGGTACACAGGTCTTCCCCTTCCTTAAGCTGGCATTTGGTGCTGGCCACGTTAAAGGCTCGCCCCACCACTTTGGAAACAACCGGCGCAATGGTAAACCGGCACTCCATTTCTCCCCGGCAGGCTTCTTTGACAATGCCAACCTCCATCAAACCGTCTTCCTTGTGCAGTGTATATAAATCCTCTATGTCAATCCCTAGTTTTTGAAAGCGATACTTTAGGGCTTCGTCAATTTCCCCGTCCAGCTCCACATCCAGTTCCAGCTCCCCCGAAAGGCTTTCCATGATTTGAGAGACTCCCTTGAGCTGTTCCGACACCAGTTCCCGGCTTTCCAGCAGGCGTTGCTGCCAATAGCGGTTTACTTTATAGGTCTCGTATAAACAAGTAATGGTAATGCACATTTCCTTTAGCCGGGCGCAGCGTTTCTTTAAGTCGTCGGAAAGATCCTCCACGCTGATTTTCCCCTGGATCTCAACCACTGACAATATATCCAGCAGATTTTGATAGGTGCGGTAGTAATCCCGTTCCCAGCAGGTCCGGTAAAGGGCGCAGCCTTCGCAGACTTTTTTACTCACTTCCGCAAACAATTGCTGCAGCCCCTGTTCTTCCTGTGACTTTTGGACGGTGGAAGAAACCTGTTCAAAACTTCTGGATAATTCGGAGAACACCGAAGACCAATCTTTGATCCGGTTAACGGTTAGTTCCCTCAACCGGCTCTCCTGGATGGGCGTGGGAACCGGCGCCTCTTTGCTGCTTCCGGGCAGGTGCTCTTTAATCTTTTCTTGCACAACGGCAGGCACCAGTAAAAACAGTACGGTGGCAATGGCCGTCTCCGCAAGGACGGTTTTCAGGTTTCCGTAATCCGAGACGTAGACCGACAAGAGGATGTTGCCCAGCAGAAAACCCACTGCCACGGCAAGTTTACCGAAGGAACGGGCCGCCCCCGCCAGTAAGCCGGCAAAGGAGAAGGCTCCGATAATGACCGGCGATACCACAAAGGCAAAGCCCGGAATAACCCCCACAATGGCGCCGGAGGCCGCCCCGATGCCGGCTCCTCCGGTTAAGGCGCCCAGCAGGATCACCAGGCGGCTCATAACCCCCCGTAAAGTAACAAACTGGTATTCCAGGTTGGCGGTTCCGGCAATAATGCCGGCCATTAAAACCATAAAGCAAAAGGCCGTTTCCCCGGACAGGGTCTTCCGGACGGCTCCTCTGGCAAAGGGTTCCAGGCATTGCAGAAAAATAAAAGTCAGAACTCCGGCAAAAAAAGACTCAAAGGTAGCGGTTATATAAGAATAAAGGGCAGGTCCGTGAACCGTAATAAAAACAACTCTTACCGCAAGGGTCACCACCGTCACTAAACCCGGCACCACCAGCAGGGGGCGGTTGATTTGGGATTTTATGGAGGACATAGCCAGGAAGGCAGCAGCCACCACCGCCACGGAACTCCAAAAAGCAAAGCCTTCGGTTACCGTAAACAAGCCTACCATTACTGCCGCAGCCACCAGAGGGAGGGGCTCAAACAACCAGGCCGCCGCACAGGTAAAGGCCACCCCGAAAGGAGACAACTCTCCCAGCAATAAAACCCTGCCTAAAAAAAATCCCACTAAACTAAGAATGAAGGCTTCTTTGGTCAGTGTCTTTGCCACCCAGGCCAGGGAAAAGGTCCTGCCGCCGAATTCCGTCTTCTGGGAGGGAGTACCAATGAAGCGAGGCGTCTTTCTTTTTCCCGGCCCCCGGCCGGACCTGTGGTAGGTGTAAATATCAACGCGATCAAACAACAATCCCACCCCTTACTTTCTCACTTGGCTCCATTATAGTACAGAGGTGGGGAAATGATTGTCACTATTGGTAACTTATTCCATTTTTATTCCGACAGCGATCGAGCTAATTTTATAACCAGTCCATGCAAGATATCTGCTTCCGAAACTCTCAGGCCGGGTAAATTCAAGCCTTGTAGGACAATCTCAATAATTTTGACTCCGGCTAAAATGATGTCGGCCCGCTGAGGCTGCAATCCCTTAATTTTTTTCCTTCCCTGGGGACCGGCTGCTGCCAGAACCGCATACAGCCTTTCAATTTCCGCTAAAGGAAGGTAGCTGCCGTGCACCAACTCCGGTTGATATTGCTCCAATTGCAGGGACATGGCCGCCAGGCTGGTGGCTGTCCCGCCTACGGCCACCAGGGATAAATCTTTGGCCGCCTGTTCTCTGATTCTTTGCAGGGTGTCCGCCAGCATTGCGGTGATTTGTCCGGGGGAATGTCCTCCCTCGGTCATACGGACCGCTCCCACCGGGCAACTGACGTATTGGATCCCCTGCTTCTCCGGCCAAATCATTTCGGTACTTCCGCCCCCAACATCCAGCACCAAGGTTGACTCCGAGCAGCCCGACAGTCCTGAGAGAACCCCCCGGTAGCTGGCGGCAGCCTCTTCCATCCCCGATAATACAAGCACTTGCAAACCGGTTCTCTGCTTCACCCTTTGCAGAAACTCTTCTTTATTCACAGCATCCCGAACGGCACTGGTGGCAGCCGTAATGATTCCCTTTGCCCCAAAGACATGGATCTGTTCTAAAAATTGCTCCAAGGCAAGAAGGGTGCGTTCCATGGCCTCCGGCAGCAGACTGCCCCCGTTAATTCCCTGCCCCAGGCGGGTTGTGATTAGGTCTGTTTTTACCGCAGCAACCCTCTCCCCTTCAACCTCGGCCAGTAACAACCGGGTGGAGTTGGTTCCTATATCAATTCCGGCAAGACGCATGGATATCTCCTTTCGGCCCCCAGGTAAAATTCGTATCGTAGTGTAGGTAATGCTTATGGGTCTAAAGGAACGCGGATTTAACGGATCAGACGGATTGACACGGATTTTATGCTTCTCTTATACAACAATCTCAAGGAAATCTGTAAAGAACGAATTGAAAATGGAAAAATATTTGCTCTTAACTTTGTCCATTTCATTTTCAATTATATTGAAATCCGCGCTAATCCGCGTAATCCGTTAAATCCGCGTTCTATTATCTAAATAAGCCCCAAGCTATTCCCAAAGGAATACAAATAAGCATTCCCCTTAAAGGAATGCTTACAAAGTTCAATTATTAAAACCTTGAATTGCCACGGCCTCCCCTTTTGGAATCCGTGTGCCGCTTTAATTCTGACAAACGTTCATCACTGTCTTTGATAAAACGGGCCAGTTTGTCTTCAAAGGATGGTTCAAATTTGGGTTTACGGGGCCCCCGGAAAGACCCGCCGGGATTTGCAGAGGGGTTGGCCTGCTTTAAGGATAAACCAATCTTTCCCTTAGGATCTACAGAAATAATCTTTACTTTCACTTTGTCGTTTACCTTAAGGAACTCGTTAATATCCTTAACATAAACCGCAGCTACTTCTGAAATATGAACAAGTCCTGTTTGACCGCCGGGCAATTCCACAAACGCACCAAAATTCGTAATCCCTGTAATAACCCCTTCTACGATGCTACCTTGCTCCAAAGCCATAAAAATACAAGTGCCTCCTTAATGGCAAACAACATTACTTATTTAAAATTATATGGTAATCACCCAAGAGGTGTCAATAACATAGCACTAGTCATATATGTTCTTATCTCTTACATTGAAGGGATTTTCCTGTTTATTTGTCTCCGGTGTCTTTGGCATCTCCTGGGATCCGGCAGCTTCAGGGCTTTGGGTGGGCACCACCAGGGTCTCTCCCGGCTTAACTAGGCCAAGTTGTTCTCTTGCTACCTGCTCCACATAGGCATCCGACTTTATTTTTTTGATTTCTTCCCGTAACGCGGTATTCTTCTGCTTTAGCTCTTCCATCTGGCCTTGAATGGTTTCTACATTGGTCTGCATGGCATGCAGGTAACTGATCTGGCTTCCCAGGGAAAAAATCATATATCCTACCACTGCTAGGCAGACAAATAAAATCAGCCGGGTACCTCCACGGTTCCTCCGATGCTTGGGAGCTGGTTCCTTATTTTTCTGGTGCAGCTTTAATTCTGCCACCTTCCCTTTATCCGCGGAAATCATTTACCCAGTTCCTCCTCGTCCTCGGGTTCAAATAATCCGAGGCTATTACCCGGTATCACAATTACAACCTGGTATCCTTTGGCCCTTGCCCGGTTAAAAAGCGTCGCCACGGAACTCGGACTTAATTTTAATTGTTTGGCTATCCGCTCGGTGGAATAACCCATTTCTTTCAAGGTAACCACTTGCCGTTCTCGAAAACTAAGTTTTTCGGCACCTCGAATTTCTACCTGCAACGGACTTCAACCCCTGGTTCGTTCAGCACTTATTCCTATTATGGACAAAGCAATTACAAAGCAATTACATTATACCCACAAATTTACTACAACGCCAGTAGATTTCCTGCTAAAGAGGTACAAACTTTTCTGCAAAAAAAGACAAAACAGGACCTTGGTCCTGTTATTCCCGGTCTTTATATTCAAAAATGGGGAAAATAGAGGCAATTCGATTTCTTAGCTTTTGTTTTAACCGTCTTACCGGTTTCCCGATCAGTCTGCCGGTCACTTTATTCAACACTTTGGCGGTCCAGCCCAGAGGTACGGCCACCATCAGGTATAGGATTCGAAAAGGCAGGCATAGGGCCTTCCAAATCAATGCCAATAACATTAAAAGCCATAATCCTAACTGGCGAATGGCCCGAAAAAACAAATTCAACAGAGAAGTTGTGCTGCGGCTGAAGAAGTTCAGATATAGGATCACGCCCAGGGCTAATCCCAGGAATACATATAATCGAACCTCTCCCCAGTTGCCCAGAAGCAATAAAATGAAAACAACCCCGGTTAAAATAAGCCAGAAAAAGATGTCTCCAAGGGCGGTTCCAAACCGCCGGAGCCTTAATGTTCCCCTGGTCACTTTATAAAGATCGTAACAAAATCCTGCTACCATACCGATTAAAATGGTCAACGCAAAATAGTAAAACTGATCCAGCAAGGGAACCAAACCATGCACCACCCTCCACGCCAGTTCAGGCAAACCCGGTTATTTCAGCAAACGGTTCATTATTCCTTTGCCTCTGGACTTGCCTCCCTTGGCATTGCGGCCTTCGATATAGGCAATCCCGTGAATATATCCTTCCACCACCAGATTTCCCTCGTCAAGATTAAGATGAGTAATGTGCATTCCTTCGCCCTTTAACTGTAAAAAACCCATATTCGTATCCAGGGTAATTTCACTTTCATCAAAACTCCCTACATGCTGGACCCCATCCAAGGTTAATTTTTTTCTTTCATCAATGGTCAAAAAATGTTTTCCCTTGCCTTCCACAATACCCCTCCGTTCCCAGCCAACTTGCAAATTCAGTAATATATATGCCTGTAGGATTAGGGGTATTCCTTTTATCCTCTGCACTTTACAGGGATTCAAGGAGTAAAAAAATAGTTAGGCTTCTCGGTTGGAGAAGCCTAACTTCATTCCAGTGGATTATTAAAACTTCATTAGTTTATATATTTCATTTTTTTGAGTGTTTCAAAAGCTTTTTCAATTTCTGCTTTAGTAAATTTATCGTGTTTAATTTTTATAACTTCGTCAACAACCTTATCTTTAGAATAATCATCAGAAAACTGTTTTAATGAATTGGCAATAAAGTGAGTTGTCGACCACAATTCTAATGTTTTTGGATCTTCGGGCAGATTATTAATAACTTCATCAATGATGTATGCATAAAGATTAATATACTCTTGATTTTTTTTTATAATTTCATCCGCTCTATTGCCTGAGGTAATGCTAAATCCTATTCCTTTCTCTTGCATGTTTATAGCGCCCAGAAGTTCTAAATTATCTGACTGGTAATCCAGTTCAGAGGAATAAGGTCCATAATGATGTATTCTGAAATTTAAAGTTGTGGGAACTCCCTTGGCATCTAAGAAGTACATGTATTTCTGAAATGCTTTTTTTCCATGAACAGTACCCTTTTTTTTAACAAGATAAGCAACTAGTGACGGTAAACTCATTAGTTTCCACCTCCTTTTAAAATTACATATCTCATATCAGCATAATCTTTTACCTCTTTGGCATTTTCCTCGTCAGTATAAACTCGAAAGATATAAATCGGTTCTTCTAATTTTGCAACTATAGGTGCTTTATCCCTAAAGGAAAAAGCTTCTGTGGCACTTTGATTACTTAACACATGGATGGTTGGTGTCCCGTCAATATCAAATTTAATCGGTGCCTTTTGATATTGGTCTACAATTACTTGACTTGATTTATATCGTGACTCTAGTTCGTCCTTTATCCGGGTTTGGTAAGCCCTTTCTTCTTTTAATGGCCTTGGATCTGTTTCCCAAACACATTTTAGATGCTTTCTATTCAAAAACCTCTCTGCCCAAAGACTTGAAGAATTCTTGGCTTCTTGTAAAACGGCATCATCATCCCATAGTATAAATTTTTCTGGGTTAGTAGGCAACCTCTTTTTGCCATTTTTTTCTAACAATAAATCTTTTAATAAATTCACCATAATTTTATCATATATTCTTCTCGTCCTATGCAGATAAACTTGAGCAAACATAAAATACCGGGCTAAGATAAGACCTTCAACCGCTTGTACCCCATCATGATCTACCCCGACTATCCATCCCCCGTCTTTTGGAAAGAGGTTAAGTACATTCAAAACTCTATCTAGATCATAATATCCATATTTTACCCCTGTAAATAACGAGTCTCTTAGAAGATAATCCATCTTGTCAGAATCTAATTCAGAACTAAAAATATTTGTTATTAACTGTTCTTCTTTTGTAAAAACTTGCCCCATAATCATGGCCGCAATATCTTTGGACCCAAAACCGTGCTCTCTACCTATTTTGTCAATGATTTGGCCAATTTCCGTTTCTGTAATCATTTTTGCCGCCATGCCTTCGTGCCCCTTTAGGGCGGCATCGAAGAGATCATCTGAAACATGAGAAAACGGAGCATGACCTAGATCATGTAGCAATGATGCCAATCTTAGCATTTGTTTGTATTTTTCTTTTTCAGCAGAACTCCATCTCAAAACGGTTCCACGCTTTTCCACTAACTTATCAAAAATCAAAGAAGATATGTGCATAACTCCTAGAGAATGGGGAAAGCGGGTATGTTCCGCAGCAGGATATAATAAATAAGTAGTCCCTAACTGTCTAATCCTGCGAAGCCTTTGGAAATACCTTGTATCAATTATTTTTCTTTCATCACAGCTAACACTAATAAATCCATGGATAGGATCTCTAATCTCAGGCATAAGAAACCCCCATTTTATTGGAAACCGGTAAATTATTTCAATATTCTATGAATTATTTTATTATCCTGTTTTTCTCATCTATTATTTTTATGCTGCGTAAGCCATATATGATTAAAAACTCCCCATTACCAGATAACTTTTTGTTAAAAAGAGGCATCTCTTCTTTATGTTCTCGACATTAGGATTCATCCTAAATCATATTGCGTTTGCTGATATTTCCACTACCAATACGCATTTTTTGAAATCCACCCAATGAAGACAGAATGGTAAAGCAAATACTTTTGAGAGACAAATAACGGAACCCAAAGGAATATCCTTTAGACAAAAAAACGGCCCGAAGGCCGCTTTATTTATAAAGCTTTTGTATTTCGATGTCCTTAAAGTAAAATTTAATAATTTCCTGGGGTGATTTGCCTTGCAGAGCCATATTTCTGGCGCCCCACTGGGACATTCCCACCCCATGGCCGTATCCCTTACCGGTTAGCACCAGATTGCCCCCTTCCACTGCCACGTTGGTCAAAAACATGGAGCGAATTTCCGTGCTGCCGGCTGCCAACCGGAAGGCAGGACCTCCTACCTGAGTATTATTGATGCTGAGTTTCATGGTGCGTCCCGAAGGCCCTTTCTGGGCAATGGCGGCGGAATTGAGGGGGCCGGAATCCTGCCCGGATATGCTTTTAACCGCTTCCCGGACTTTTTCGCCGGGGATAGTGGCGGTCCATTGTTTGATCTCCGGTAACGTGTTTTCCAGGGACATGGGGTCGTCGATATTGGCTCGGATGTAAGGAGTCTGAGTCTTCTGGTAAGCTAATCCCTCCAGGGCACTGGCTGTCTTGCCCCCGTTGCTGGCGGAAAACCAGGCCTTGACATAGTCGCCGTTGTAGGTGATGACCTGTCCTCTGGTCTTCTGTACCGCTTTTTTTACATTTTCATTAATGCGGGAAGGGTCATAGGCTTGTGATTCTTCCACACTGGTGGAAACATCGGTGCCGTGAAGTTCTTTCACTCGTCCGGATTCTATGTTTTCCATGGTAAAAGTCCGGGCCAGGATCGCTTGTGCCGCCAGGGCATCCACAGGCCAGGTGGGTTCCATTTCAGCGGCAACCACCGCCGTAACATACTCTTCCATCAGTATATTTTTCTTCTGTCCGGTTTCATTATCATACAGGGAAATGGTCGGCTCCTCTTTTAAAGACTTTGGCGCGGGTTTTCTTTCGGGTTCTCTGGCGCAACCAACCACCGTGATGGCTGCCACTAAGATTAAGATGAAAAAAAGACGGCCTAGGGTTTTCATGTCCATTCCTCCATTTTCTTTTTGTTATTTTTTCACCTTAATCTAAAAATATAAGTCCTTAAAAAAATAACAGGGTACTTTCTAAAATTAGAAAGTACCCTCAACCATCCTGTTGTTATTCAAGAATTTTATAAAGACGATCCGCTTCCTTTGCAGGTATGGTCTCTTTAATCTCCAAAATTTCAAAAATAACTTTTCTTGAACCGAAATTCAGCTCAACCCTGTCTCCTGGCTTTACCTCCAACCCCGCCTTGGCCACCCTACCGTTCACCGTGGCATGACCGCTATCGCAGACTTCCTTGGCCAGGGTTCGACGTTTTATCACCCGGGCAACTTTGAGAAACTTGTCCAGTCTCAACGGGAATTTCTCCGGTTCTGCCTTAAAGACTACTCAACGGACAGGTTAGCCACTGCATCTTTTAATACTTTGCCGGGCTTAAACACAGGAACTCTGGTAGCAGGAATTTGGATGGTCTCCCCGGTCTGGGGGTTACGACCTTCACGAGCTTTACGGGGTTTGGATTCAAAAGTACCAAAACCCACCAACTGGATCTTGTCGCCTTTGGCCAGTGCTTCCTCAACACTGCTTAATACCGCAGATACTGCTTTTTCAGCATCTTTCTTGGTCAATTCGGTTTTTTCTGCTACGGCAGAAATTAGTTCAGCCTTGTTCAAATAAGGACCCTCCTTGGTTTCAGAGTAACTATTTGCTATTTCGCTATATTCTTTAGTTTTCCTCCTAAAAAGGAAATTTTATCTAAAAAATTTTGTAAAAATAGGTATTTTCTTCAGAGTAAAGACTTTTTATGGAAATATCTTCGCTTCTTCCCACCACTGGTCCATTTGTTCCAGGGTCAATTGGGACAATTCTTGCCCGGCTTTGGCAGCCTGCTGCTCAATGTAATGAAACCTTTTGATAAATTTATTGGTGGTTTTCGTTAATGCCCCCTCTGACTCTACTCCCAGCAGCCTTGCCAGATTTACCACCGCAAAGAGCAGGTCTCCCAGTTCCTCCGCTACTTCTGGAGCTTGTTCCTTGGCTAATGCCTCCAGAACCTCATTTAATTCTTCTTTTATCTTATCCACAGCACCGTGATAGTCCGGCCAATCAAAACCCACCCGGGCGGCTTTAACCTGAATCTTTTCCGCCCGCATTAAAGCGGGCAACTCCCGGGGTATATTGGCCAGATAGGACTTCTCCCCAACGGCGGCACCCTTTTCCTGGGCTTTAATCTTATCCCAGTTAATCAAAACTTCCTGACTATTGTTTACCTGGGTGGTGCCAAATACATGGGGATGTCTTCTCAACATCTTCTCGGTTATGGATTGTATCACCTCATTCATGTCAAACTGCTTATTTTCCCTAGCGATCTGCGCATGAAAGACGATCTGTAATAATAAGTCTCCCAATTCTTCACATATTTTATACATTTGCCCTTCATCTAAGGCATCAATCACTTCATACGTCTCTTCAATGAGATATTGCTTTAAGGTTTCATGGGTTTGCTCTCGGTCCCAGGGGCAGCCCCTTTCCGACCGTAAAACGCCCATCACTTCCACCAAAGGATCCAGGGGAAAAGAACAGTCGTATACCGCATCCACACCCGCTCCCTCAATTTCATCATCCAAAGCCCCCTGATCTCTGGCGGGAATTTCTTTCAAAGGCTCTATATAGATGCTGGTAAGATGATCAATCCACTCCAGGCGATCCAATTGGTATAAGGGAATTCTTTCAACCCTTTCCTCTCCCGGAACACCGGCTGCCCTTACAACGGTGATCTCATGCTCATCAGGATAATGCTCTAAAAGGGTGAGCTTGGCTTCACCTGCCGTAATCCGGTCATAAACCTGTGTGAGAACGGTTCCCATCCTTGGATCCGGGTGTTGTTCATCCAGCCGCAGGGCATCAATCACATGCAAGCCCCGGCAAAGGTCTAAGCGCAGGGTAGACGAAAGGGCATCCAGAAAGCTCATGGCCGGCAGAACGTTTACCTTTACATTCCCTTGCCCGGCTCTTTCCAGGATTAAGCGAACGGACTCCTCGGCCACCATGGGATGTCCCGGCACAGCATAAACCAGCGGACCTCCCTGGGCGGCCTCCAGAATTTCCTCGGCAATTCTTTCATAAACCTTTTCAAAAGTATCCGCCTGATGATAATAATGATCCATGGTGGCGTATTTTATTCCTGCTTGCCGCAACCATTCCACCGTAGGATGAATGGCCGTCCGGAAATAAACCGGAACACCCGATTTCAGGTGTTCCCAGACCTGCAACGGGAGCATTCCCGGATCCCCCGGACCCAACCCCGCAATGATAATCAGCTTGTCCATCTCAATCTCCCTCCGATTCTGCTTAAGGGTATTCCTTATCTTGTTCGGTCCGAAGAAGGATTTCTTTAAGGTCCCGTTATTACACTCAAGGGCATTCCTTTCAGGTTCCGTTCTCCGCCTTAAAAGTATTCCTCCGAGGTCCTGTTGTTCGTGTGCATGGATTTCTTTTTGGGTCCAAAACAATACTGAGAGAAAGGCGTGGATACGAACCACAGGACCCACAGAAATACCCTTGAGGCGAAGGACGGGACCCCAAAGAAAAACTTGTTAGCGCATAAAAAAGGGGCCTGATAGGCCCACTCTTTTGTCTACTGCTCCATCTGTTTAGCCAGAAAGCCTGCAGCGGTTTCGGCCAGTTTAAGTTCCATCTCTCCCATCTTCATGTCTGGATCTTTGGAGGCTAGGATTACTGCGCCGATAGGGTCTCCTTCGGAAATAATCGGAGCAATCACCTCTGAGGAATATTTGCATTCACCGTCTTCGGTAATGCCACATTCCTTACAATGAGGATCGTTACCCGGATTATTAATGATAACCGCTTTCCGGTCTTCCATAACTTTTTCTACGTTAGGTCCGATCGGTTTATTAATAAATTCTTTTTTCGGAGCCCCAGCTACAGCAATAATTGTATCCCGGTCGGCGATGCAGGCAATATGCCCCAAAGCCTCATATAATGAATCGGCATACTCTTTGGCAAAATCTCCCAACTCCCCGATGGGTGAGTATTTTTTAAGTATTACCTCGCCTTCCCGGTCAACAAAAATTTCAAGGGGGTCTCCTTCACGAATCCGTAAGGTCCTTCTTATTTCTTTAGGGATAACCACTCGACCTAAATCGTCAATACGACGAACGATTCCCGTTGCCTTCATAAGAGTTTCCTTCCCTCCTTTTTCTGCATAATCTACGCGGATTAACTTTCACTGATAGTATATAACAGCAGGGAAGGTGTTATTCATTATTTTCCAACCTGAGCAATTAATTTTCGGCTTTTGGTTTTTCCACTATTTTTTTGACGAATCGCCTGTTTTTGGGGCTATTTTGTTCTCTATCTTAGCCTTTTTCTTCAGCTCGTCCATGAATTGGGAAAATTTGGTTTGTTTTGTTTGGCTTTCTAATTGAGTGGCAATATCCCCTTTAACCTCTTCCAAGGTTTTTTGAGTGGCAGGCTCTATTTTTTCCAGCTTAATAATGTGGTAACCATATTGGCTTTTTACCGGTTCTTTTGTAATCTCACCGGGTTTCAATGCCGCCGCAGCCTGCTCAAAGGCCGGGTCGGTGGTTCCTGCACCCTTATCAATGGTATAGCTGCCGCCACTGTCACGGCTGCCCAAATCATCGGATTTTTCCCGGGCCACTGCGGCAAAATCACGCCCCTGCTGGGTCACCTCGGCCAGTGCCAGCTTGGCTGCCTGCAAAGCTTCTGCATCGGTCCGTTTGGGCGTGTTGGCATCCTTGCTGTCAATGGCAAATAGGATATGCTTTACATCCAACTTTTCCGGTGTACCGAATACTTCTTTATGCTCATTGTAATATTGGGTAATCTCTTCATCGGTAGGTTTCTTGACGTCGGCGGTCACCTTATCATAAAGTTTCTGGGAAGCATCCTCAAGAATTAACTGCTCTCTTAAATCGTCTTCGGTTAATTTATATTGTTCCAGAACCTTTTTAAAGTCCTCTTCTTTGGTAAAGCCCTTTTTGATTTCCGCCATTTTTTTATCTACTTCTTCTTTAGAAAGGACCAGTTTCTCTTTCTCCGCTTCCTGCAGCAACAAGGCCCGGGTAATCATATCCTCCAGTACGCTTTGCTCCAGTTGGGACTTCATCTCTTTATTTTCATTGGTGGTTAAATCCAAACCCTGTTGTTTATAGTTCTCGATTTGTAAATTTACCTGTTTGTCCAACTGCGGCCGGGTGATCTCCTCGCCGTTAACTACGGCAACAACATTGGCTTTGTTATTTGCACAACCCGTTAAAAGGATCACAAGGCTTAACAAGACGAAGAAACCGGAACGAAAATTTTTATACACTGCAAAAAATCCCCCTTATACATGATATGGCCATTATACAACTTATCCAGATAGACCGGCAAGCTATTTCAGTCGGTCCAGAAACTTATGAAGCTGATCCAGTTTTCTTAAATCCACAAGCCCCTTGTCCTTACTGGACAGTTTAATTTCAAAACCATCCGCAGAATGATGATATTTCACATTGTTTTTGTATTTTTCGCTGACAGACACCAGTTTTTCCCCATCCAAGGGCGCCACCGGGTCAAAAACTATTCTGTAAAAACCCTGGCCCCGGCCAATGCTTTTGATGCGTAACTTTTTACCGATTATTTTCAAGCAGGTAATCTTTAACAAGCACTGAACGCTTTCCGGCAAATCGCCATAACGATCCACCAATTCCTCATGCAGGTCTTCCACTTCAGAAGCTTCCGCCAAGGCGGCCAGCCGCCGGTATAATTCCACCTTCTGATTGGTATCCGGAACATAAGCGTCCGGAATGTAGGCTTCCACCGGCAGTTCAATGACGGTGTCAATGACCGGTTCCGTTTTCTCACCCCGGGCTTCCTGTACCGCTTCTTCCAGCAGCCGGCAATAAAGATCAAAGCCCACCTCGGCAATATGCCCGTGCTGTTCCGCCCCCAAAATGTTCCCGGCTCCTCTGATTTCCAGGTCGCGCATGGCGATCTTAAAGCCCGAACCAAATTCGGTAAATTCCCGGATGGCGGAAAGTCTTCTTTCACTGATCTCCGTAAGCACCTTATCCCGCCGAAACAAAAAATAGGCGTAGGCCAGCCGGTTGGTCCGGCCTACCCGGCCCCGGAGCTGGTATAATTGAGCCAGGCCAAAGTGGTCGGCATCTTTCACAATAAGCGTGTTTACATTGGAAATATCCAGACCGGTTTCCACAATGGTGGTACATACCAGAACATCATAAGTGTTGTCCATGAATTCCAGCATCACCTGCTCCAGTTCGTCCTCTTTCATCTGCCCATGGGCCACGGCAATCCGGGCTTCGGGCACCAAATCCTGCAGCCAGCCTGCCACCCGGTCCAAATCCACAACCCGGTTATGTACAAAATAAACCTGCCCGCCCCGATTCAGCTCCCGCCGGATGGCCTCTCGAATGAGGGCCGGGTCTTCCTCCAATACATAGGTTTGCACCGGGAAACGTTCTTCGGGCGGGGTTTCCAGCAGGCTGGTATCCCGCACCCCCACCAGAGACATGTGCAGGGTCCGGGGAATGGGTGTGGCGGTCAGGGTCAAGACATCCACATTCTTGCGCAGCCGTTTCAGTCTTTCCTTATGACCTACGCCGAAACGCTGCTCCTCATCCACCACCAGCAGCCCCAGATCCTTAAACAAAATATCCTCCTGCACCAGCCGGTGGGTGCCGATGACGATATCCACCTCCCGGGTTGCCAGCCCTGCCAGTATCAGCCGTTGTTCTTTGAGCGTACGAAAACGGGAGAGCATCTCGATGCGCACGGGATAGTTGGCGAATCTCTCCCGAAAGGTATTATAATGCTGCTGGGCCAAAATGGTGGTGGGAACCAGCACCGCCACCTGTTTATTATCCATAACCGCTTTAAAAGCCGCCCGCAGGGCCACCTCTGTCTTGCCATAACCCACATCCCCGCAAAGAAGCCGGTCCATGGGACGATCCTTTTCCATATCCCGTTTTACTTCACTGATGGCCCGGACTTGGTCCGGCGTTTCCTCGTAAGGGAATAATGATTCAAATTCAGCCTGCCAGGGAGTATCCGGCAAAAACCGGTAGCCTTTTACCGTTTGGCGTGAAGCATAAAGCTCCAGCAATTCCTGGGCCATATCCCGGACCGCTTCCCGCACTTTGGCTTTGGCCTTGGACCACTCGGTGCCGCCCAGCCGGGAAAGCTTGGGATGATCTGCTTCCGCTCCTAAATATTTTTGTAAAAACCCCACCTGATCCGTGGGTACGTAAAGCTTATCTTCCCCGGCATACTGCAACTGCAGGTAATCCTTCTGTATTCCTCCGATGTCCAGGGTCATAAGCCCCAGGTAGCGGCCGATGCCGTGGTTAACGTGCACCACATAATCCCCGGTTTTTAGATCCGCCAGGGGCTCCATCTTGGCGTCGGGCTTGATACGGTGTTTACGGACCTTTTTCCTTTGCCCGAAGATTTCCGCATCGGTTACCACCGCTAAACGGGCCGAGACCAGTTCAAAGCCGCTGGCCAGTTGTCCCACGGTAATCACCACATTGCCGTCCCGGACCTCATTGTCTAATTGCTTTACGTAAAAGGCATCAATTTTGGCGTCCTTTAAAAGATGCAATAAATTGAAGGCTCTATCTTCGGAAGAAACCAGCAAGACCACGGCATAGGAGCGGCGGCGCCAGTGCCGAATTTCATCGGCCAGCACTTCCAAATGACCCAGAAAGCTATGCATGGCCTTGGCCGGGAAATTGACTACATTAGAAGCTTTAACATACTGCGGGTTTCTAGGCAGAAAGGAACAGTAAATACCCTGGCAGTCTTCCAGGGAGGACCGTAAGGTGTGCCAATCCAGGTAGCTGTTAAAATGCCCCGGCAAAACTTTGCCTTTTCCCATCAGGTCCGTATAGGTTTCGTTTCTCTCCTTGAGCAGGGTGTCCGCCACTTCTTTAAGACGGATGGGATCATCTACCAGGACCAGGGGCTTCCGGGCAAAATAATCCAGTAAGGTAACCGGCTCCGGGTAGAAAAAAGCCTGCAGGGATTCCATGCCGTCAAAGGGGATCCGATTGCGAATTTGTTCCAGCACAACGGCGCCCTGAGAAGACAACTGGTGAACCGCATCCACCGAACCGGATCGCTGCAATTTTTTTAATTGATTTTTACTTTCATTCTCGTAATTCTGCTCGCCCCGTTGCCATGCTTCCGGGGTTACCACCAGTTCCCGGCAGGGAGGAATGCTCAAAGCGGTAAGTTTATCCAGTGAACGTTGGTTGGCCACTTCAAAGTGACGGATGGAGTCCACTTCATCATCAAAGAACTCAATGCGAACCGGGTGGACTGCCGTCATGGAATACAAGTCGATAATTCCCCCTCGGCTGGAGAACTGGCCCCTTCCTTCCACCAAGTCAACCCGTTGATAACCCATTTCTACCAGATTTAGCCGGAGCTTTTCCAGATCCACCCGCTGCCCCAAGGCCAGTTCAACCCTGGCCCGGCTAAAAATTTCCGGAGGCACCAACCTGCGAAAAAGAGCCTCCAGGGAAGCGACAATCACCAGGGATTCTCCCTTTACCAGTTGTTCCAGGACCTTTAAGCGCTGGGACAATACCTCGTTACTGTGAGCTAAAACCCGGTAAGGCAACATCTGCCAGGCCGGAAAAGGCTGCACACAAATGCCCGGCAGCAGCGTTGTGAGATCCTCTACCAGGGTTCCCACCTCAGCTTCTCCCGGGGTTACAATTAAAAGGGACCGGCCGGTTTTAGCCAGACCGGCGAACAAATAGCTTCGTTGAGATCCCGCCAGACCAAAGACAAGCTGTTGGGCGCATCCGCGGTCAAGGCCTTGCAGCAGGTTCTGGTATTCAGTTGTAAGTTCCAGGGGCCGTAATAATCCCTTCATGAGTCCACCTTTCTAAGTCGCATTACAACAAACCTTAACCGGAAAGACGGTCAAGGTTTGTTGTGTTATGTAAACTAAAAATCGCGTATACATTATGCAAATGAATTCAGCCCGGTAGGAAATGGGGGTGGTGTAACCCCTTCGTTCCACCAGGCAATTTAAATTTATTTAATAAAAAATAGCTGTACCTTGTTTTTAATTTACATCATATCCCAGTTTTTTACTTCCAGTCAAGACCCGGGCTTATTTCTATTGACCGCCACAACCACCCCATTCCAGGCAGCATGGGCAAGATAAGCCAGGGCTAGAGACGGTACAAGGCCAAATTGGCCGTAAATCCAAACCGTGAGTAAACCAAACAAGCTATGGGCAGCCAGAGCGGCACATCCCGGTGCCAATCCCGCGACGCCGCGTCTGATGATTTCCACTAAGGCCTCCAATAAACCAAAAAAAACATGGGTCCATAAAATGGAGGTTTCCAGTATGACTGCGGTTAAAGTTTTAACGGTTTCCTCCACCAGAGGGGTGAGCAAAGCGATTCCCCGGTTTCCCGCAGCCGGCAGGATGAGCCCGTTGGCCAGCCAAGCCAAACCGGCCGCCAGCAAGGCCGCAGCCAAGGAAAAAATAATTTCGGGCATGAAGTACCTCGTTGTACTGATTCTGATTTTCTTGGGGGTCTCGTTACTAGATTCAGAAGAATTCCTCAAGGGTCCAGTTGCCAGACTTAAGGGTAACCTCATAGGTCCTGTAGAAGAATAAACACAGATAACACAGCCCTCTGCAGACCCACAAAGAAATACTTACCAGGCTAACAACAGGACCTAACAGGAATACAGAATAAGGCTAGCAACCGGACCCTTAAGCAATACCCATAAGTCTAAGGAACCCGTCAGCCCAATACCCGATTATACTGATTCATGGCCTCCACGGGGCCTTCCAGAACCCAGATTTTGGCCGCTTTTACTGCCGCCTCAATGGCTGGTTGGATCTGTTGCAGCTCCTGATCGTCAAATTTTCCTAGAACGTGATCTACAGCACCGTGTTCCGGTCGGCCGATGCCTACCCTCATGCGGGAAAAATCCTGGGTACCTGTTAAATCCATGATGGATTTTAGCCCCTTCTGTCCTCCGGCACCACCGTTCATGCGGATGCGCAGCCTTCCCGGGGGTAAATCCATATCGTCGGAAATGACCAGAAGGTCCTCAGGCAATAATTTATACCAGTTCATCAAGGCCACTACGGCCTGACCGCTCAAGTTCATATAGGTCTGGGGTTTGGCTAAAATAACCTTTTCACTGCCAATATTCACCTGGCCAACCAATGCCTTATGCTGGTTCTTCTCAACGGTTGCACCCAATTCCCTGGCCAAGGCGTCGATCACCATAAAACCAATATTATGCCGGGTCTGGGCGTACTGTCCTCCGGGATTGCCAAGCCCCACGATTAATTTCATCGGTATTACCTCCTTAACGAAGGTATTGTACCCCAGTGTCCGCAAGGAGGCAATAGTTTCTTTAAGATTGTTCTTTTTCCAAGGTCTTGGATTCAGCCTCTTCCTCCGGTTCAGGCGCAACCTCCGGCTGACCTTCAGGCTCGGAAGCTCTGGCCGCAGCCACACTCACAACGGTACTGCGGGGATGATCCAATATTTTGATCTCGGAAGCCACGTTAAGATCACATACCGTCAAGGCATCTCCGATTTCTAAATCACTTATGTCCACTTTGATGGCATCGGGAATTTGTGACGGCAGACATTCCACTTCCGCACTGCGCAATTCCTGCTGAATGACGCCTCCCAGAGCCACACCCTTGGAAGTCCCCACCAGTTGAATGGGCACCACGGTACGAATTTTTGAATCCTCGGATATCTGTTGAAAATCCACATGTTGAATGTCATGACGAAGGGGGTCTACCTGCAGATTTTTAACCATCACCGTCTGCTTACCGCCGTTCACCTTCATGCTGATCAAGGTATTCCGGCCGGTAGTTGAATTTAGAATCTTTTTTAATTCCTTGCCGTCTACACTGATAGACAGAGAATCCACATGTTTCCCGTAAACCACAGCGGGAATTTCCCCCGCTTCCCTGATTTCCCTCAGGCTGGAGCGGCTGTGTCCTTTTCTGAGATTCGCGTCTAATATTGCATCTGCCATGAGTTTTTCCTCCCAAATTCAGTCATCAAAATCTTTAACTGGATCAATCTTGCGTTTTCCCTAGCGCTGCCGGGATGCCCCGGTTTATTTAAGCAAAACGGTCCCTCGGCAGCCGGGTTTTCTTTAGTATTATTGCCTAAAATTGGTCATATCAAACAAGGCGCCGGCATAAAAATGATTACAAAGAGTATGCAAATAAAGGGGGCCTTTTAAGGTGCGCAAGAGTAAAAAGTTTATTGGTATGCCCGTGATCAGTCTTGCCGAAGGCCAACAAATAGGCACCGTCAGGGGCCTGGTGGTAGACCCCGTCCGCCAGAGAATCGCGGCCCTGATTATAGAGCAAAAAGGTTGGTTTAAAGAGCAAAAATTTGCTCCTTACGGAAAAGTGCACAGTATCGGAAATGACGCCATTACCATCGATCAAACGGGTCATGTGGAAAAAGGCAACAGTTTACCGGAAATTTTAACCCTGTATAAGGACAAGATTAATCTTATCGGCTGCAAAGTTTTGGCGGAAAACGGTACTCAATTGGGCATGGTGGATGAGTATTTTGTGGAAGAAAGAACCGGCGCCATCGCCGGATTGGAACTGTCGGGAAGCTTGCTGAACAGTTTAATTTCGGGAAGAGTGTTCCTGGATATTGGTTTTGTGCGCACCCTGGGCAAAGAGCTGGTGGTAGCCTCCAACGAAGCCATTGTAAGTACGGTTAAAATTGATGGGGGACTTCAGGAAACAGTAAAGAATCTGAGACAAAACACCAGTCAATTCTTGGAAAGCGCTGTTCAAAAAACCAAAGAAATCAGCAGTAAAACCAAAGAAGAACTTGAAAGTAAGACCAAGGAATTGGGTGAACGAACCAAGGATTTGGGCGGTAACATAAAGGAACAATTGGACAAAGTTCGGGGCAACAAAGAACCGGAAATCCTTGAAGGGAACAGCCAAATAGAAGAGCTGCCCCCGGAAGGCTCACCGGATCCGGAAATCCCTGCCACCCGCGCTGCGCTTACGGAAGACCGGGTGGAAGTAAAGGATCTGCCCCAGGAGGTTGCCTTAACCCGGGAGGAATATCTTCTTCCTTTAGAGCCAGTGGAGGATAAGGAAGAAATGGTTAATCCGGAGCAAGCAAACGAAGAACCTCAGGCGGATAAAAAAGAAATATAAGGCCAAACCCCATGAAAAAAGCGCCGCATGCCTGATATCAAGGCCGTCGGCGCCTTTTTCGGTTTAGCTTGTAAGGATGCCTGCATTTTCTCTAACGAGCCTTTCCCGGGTAATTCTTTTCCAGAATTTGATCCAAAACCGGTTTTTGCCGCGGTGTCCCTTTCATTGCCTCAATGCTTTCCATGAAATAGTTAGGATTTTCCATCACCCTTTCCATAACCCCTTTGGTCATGGGATGGCTGCTTTTGGTATGCTGGGTAAACATCATCATGAACCCCTCCTTTTTATAGTTATTCTTTTACGGGTATTATAATTTAATTTGTGAAATAATGCACCATCTATTCATCAATGTCAAAATAGGAAATAAATACTGATAAATTGAGTTGTTTATAAACCGACAGGCTAACGAACTTTTATTGGAACGCTTCTCCTGATATCCAACTCAATCCTATAGAAAGGGTTATAAAAATAAAAAGATGTGCAAAAGAAACAGCATGCACAGTCCTTTGTTTAAAACATAATAGAACACGGATTTTACGGAATCCGTATGATCCGTTCAATCCGTGTTCTATTCTTAAAAATCGGTTGTTCGTTGTTTATCCGCCTGTTCTTTGGCCCCTCGATGATTTTGCGGCACTCCCTTGCTTATTCTTTATGCTGAAGTCTCTTAAAAATCATCCATCATGGCCGCCACCGCAGCACCATGATGATCTTCCTCCCTGGCCATACGCTCAAAAATAAACTGTTTATCCGGGCTGGCCTTAAAAATATCCGCCATTTGACGGTACATTTTAGCAGCCGCTCCTTCCCGCTGCACCGCGATGGTCAAAACTTCCTTGGGCGTCATCTCAGGGTTGAGTTCACCGGCTTCCTCAAATCCGTCAAAATAGACTTGTTCATTAATGGGCTCGCCGGATTTTAGCCACAGCAGATAATCTAAATGATCTTTTTCGTCCTGGGACAGCTTCAGTAAAACTTGACTAGTTTCTGAATTTTTAGCCTTTTCTGCCATTTCTTTATAAAACTTGAAGCTGCTTTCCTCCGATTTAATGGCCACATCCAAAATATCGTTAACTGTAAGTTCCATACGATCTCCTCCTCTGATTTCCCTTAACTTTATTTTAGAGCACGGGATAAAGTGCCGCCATAACAAGTTCCTGTCAAATTCCTTACTTTTATTTTGTACAGCCCTTCTTTTGCCCCCGGTTAAACTTATGGGCGGAAAACTGCATCAGGTAGCCACAGGCATTGCATAAAGATACCACCACCGGAAGCCCCCTTTCCTGGTTGATGCCATAGGTGCCGTCGGGCTTGCGCACCAGTTCATTAAGGGCAAAAATCTGGGGTTCTGTGTTTTGGCTTTCGTCGTTCATAATCATGACCATTTCTTCTTCACAAAGGGGGCAAACAGGCTTTTTCAATTTCTAACACCTACCTATACTTATTTTTCTCATTTTACACTAAAAATGGTATAAAGGAAACGTGGTTTCTGCCAATTCCTAGCATAGGCGAAAAATCCTGTTTAATCTATCATTTCTTTTTTTATATATTCTAAAAACAAAATAATAAGACCGGAAAGTCCGGTCTTATTATTTCTTTACATGGGAACCAATTTTATTTGCCCCCAGGCTGCCAGTTTTTCTCCTTTGATGGCAATGGCTCCGGCAATCCCGGGGATGCTTGCGGCAAAATCCACCGCCCCCTGCACATCCTCTTCGCTCTGCACCCGGTTACCTGCGGCGGTGGCCACGGCATCCGCCAAGGAGGTACAGGAAGCTAAAATAATAACCGCATCGGACTGGCCAAAACTCAAAGAGTGTCCCACTGTACCGGAAGACGTACAGATTCCCAGGGGAGTCTGCCGGCCTTGGACCTCCAGTGCAATCTTGTGGGTAAAAGGAGAGGGTCCGGCAAAGATCCCCACCCGGCGGGTACCGGAGGATTTCAGGAAGATATCTCCTCCATTCTCTACAATGACGTCCCGGGAATGCCTGGCTAATTCCCTCCCCACTTTTTGAGAAAAGGCCCCGGCCACCGCCGCCATGGGACCGACCCCCGCCAACTGAGCCGCTTTGGCCATCTCCACCGCCAGCTCCGGCGCCCCCGGCAGTAACCGGTGAGGCACCAGGGTGGTTTTGAATTCGGGGTCCCTTTGAATATATTCCTCTAATAATAAGCGCTGTTCTTTTACCAGACGTTCCACCCATTGAACCAGTTCCGGTGAAAAACGCTCCCGTCTCACACCGATATCCAGGTCGGTCTCTTTAATCATCACCTGAAAATGGATTAAATCCACCTGCCGGTGCAGGTCACGGTATGTCCGTTCGGTATAATCCAAGTTAAATCCTAACCTCCATGGCCCTGACCGGGCAAACCTTTAAGCATTGCAAACAAACCACACATTTATCGCCATCAAATTGCACTTCCATGGACGGACGTTCCATATACAGGGCGCCGGCCGGACAGTGACTGGTACAGGCGCCGCACATAGTGCAACGCTCGTTATTGCGCACCACTTCCTGGGTTAAAGGGTGCACAGTAATTCCCTGACTGCGCAGGTATTCAATGCCGTCTTCATACCGCTCTCCTACCAGATCCAAAACCATGGTTCCTTCCAGATGCGGATTAATCTTCGCCTTTATAATGTTAACCACCAAGTCATAATCTTTAACCAAATGGTAAATAATAGGTTGGTCCGAAGTACTGGAACCAAACCGGAGAACAATTTTATGAGGCGCCATAAGCCGTTTGCTCCTTCCCTTTACTTAATCTCCAGGGTTTTTGCCATAATCCCGGCATCGGGTCCGGGAAGCAATTGAACCGGTTCTCCCAGTAAAAAGTCTCCCTTTTGTATCCATTCCTTCAAGGTGCGGGCAATCTCCCTGGCTTTCGGGTAACTGGAAAGGGGCACCGTGGGAATCTCTTGACCTTGTACGGTAATTTTACCGGATTTCAGTTGAGCATAGCTCACCAGCCCAAGGTTGCCGCCAACCCGGTTGGGGTAGTTATCGCTGTAATCCACCACCGGGGCATGCAGTTCTTCATCGGATAAGGCAGCAAAACGAAGAATCTCTTCATTTAAAATGGGGATGGGAATCCCTAAACCAACGGTGAGGGTGGCTCCGTATCCCTGGTAGCTGGTACCTCTAAGCCACTGGGGTTTCATTTGTTTTAAATCTCCCAGTACAGAGAGAGTGCCGCCGGCAGAGCCCACAATATTCCCTTCAGCATCCTTTAACCATCCCGGGAAGTGCTGGGTGCCGTTCCAGACCACATAGCCAATACCGCCCCCCAGGAAGATGCGGGTGCCAATGCCAATGGTGGCAAAGTTAGGATCTTTCATCAAGGGGCTTAATTGTCCGGAAGTGGAATAGGTTGCATTGCCTAGCCGGGGTTTTAACGTACCCATATAAGTATAAATAGTCTTTTCGCTTAAGTTTACCGCGCAGTTATAATTCTGATAGGCGTTGCGCGGGTTAAATAAAATGGCTTCATTCATGTCATCCAAGGTAATGGTTGTTTCAATTTCCTTGCGCGGATAGCAATCGGTACCATAGGACAGCGCCTTCAGCTTTACCGGCTTATGGCTTACCAGATCTTCAATGACATGGCCGCCGCCATAGCGGAACTCTCCGGGAAAGTTATTATTGGCCGGATCATCTTCGGGTATCTCGGTAACGCCAATATAGGCATCCACAGCGGCAATGCCGGTATAGGCCGGAACATTATTGAGGGATACTTTTTGCATTCTCATACGGGGAGAAGAGTGACCAAAGTTTAAAAAAGCACCGGAAGAACACATGGGCCCAAAGGTTCCTGTGGTGACCACATCCACTTCAGCCGCTGTTTTCGCCAGACCCTGTTCCCGGACTTTGCCAATGACTTCCTCCGCGGTTAAAACCACCGCTTTACCTGCCCTGATGCGGGCATTAATTTCCGCATAGGTACGTTCAACACTCATTTTTGTCCTCCTTTCGTGCTCCTTGCCCCACCAATCATGAAAGCCTCTCCTTAACAGAAGAGGCTTCGCTAATCATCGCGTTGCACACCTCTTATCTGCCAGAAGATGATCATCTCCTGCAGGAATTAGCACCTGTCCGGGATATTTCCGGATGGTTGCCGGGTTTCATAGGGCCAGTCCCTCCACCTCTCAGGATAAGAGCACAGATATAAAATTGATGACATTAGTTTACCAATCTACCCGTTAACTGTCAACCATATTAAAAAAATTCATCCGCTAAACTTAAAAAGTAAAATGCTAGGCTGTACTGCTGCGAAACAACATCTCAATGACTCCAGGCCCTTTATCCTTGTGCAGTTCAAAAAATTTGGCCAGGCGGTTTAATTCGTCCGCATCCATAATGATGCGATAACCGGTGGGAAATTTAACCCAAAAAACTTTCCCTTCCTGCATATCGGTAACCTCCAGGCCATTATTTTTTAAATAATTGGCATCTTGACTATCCTTCATCCATTTCCCTCCCGCAATGATCATAAAAATTCAGTTTAAAAATAAGGGGCTTACCATAACTGAACACCAGTATATCTCGGATTCCAGGCACGCCTTGTGGCTCCTTATCTATTTTTACGGGAGCTGAAGCAGGCCTTCTGTGCCGGTAATTATTTACCCTTGAAACCTATGCTTTTCCGGTGGCCTTCCGTCCTAGGCCAAAGCCCGGTTCCTTCTCTAGCAGACCGTCTGGCCGTTCAAGTCGCCTACTCAGAAAAAGGAAAAAATAACAGGGTACTCCTTCGAACCCTGGTCTTTTCCTTTTTAGGTATGTTTGTTGCTCAGTTCATGCACACCCGGAACATTTTCGACCTTGAAAAAATTTCTGGATATGTATAAACAAAATCAAATTCACACACCCTAACTAAAAAAACACTGGGGGTGACCGCCACGAACAACCAGGATGAATCCCGCCCCGATCTCTTGGAAACAGGAGTCAACAGCGGCTCCTATTCACCGGAGGAACCGGAGGGAGAATTAAACGTTGATTTCTACCGGAATTGGTCTATCCATTGGTAATCCCGGCCCCTTATACTTTAAGTTTACTCAATTCTGGTCCGCTGGAACAGCCTTTTGTCACCGGGACCAAAGAAACACGACAATAGTCCCCGTCAACCCAGGACTATTGTCGCACTCAAAATGGATTAACTCCATTATAGCAGTTTTGGGTTTAATTAAAATAATACAAGTTTTACCAGTCCCAAGCCAACATCTCCATTAAAATACCCGTAATTCCGGCAACTCCCGGAAATTACGGGTTATTTTAATGCTCTTAGTAGCAAAAGCCGGGCTTTGCTTATGAAAACAGCTTGCTCACCGACAGGTCCTCGTGAATACGAATAATGGCCTCTCCCAGCAGCGGCGCCACGGAAAGTACTTTTATTTTATCAATCATTTTCTCCGGCGGCAAGGGAATGGTATTGGTAACTACAACCTCTTTAATGACCGATTCTTGCAAACGTTGGATGGCAGGGCCTGATAAAACGGCATGGGTACAGCAAACACGAATTTCCTTGGCCCCCCGTTCCATCAGCGCGGCGGCTCCTTTGGTAATGGTGCCCGCCGTATCGATGATATCGTCAATCATAATGACGGTTTTTCCTTTTATGCTGCCGATAACATTGGTGACCTCCGCCACATTGGGTTCCGGCCGGCGCTTATCGATAATGGCCAGGGGCGCTCCAATCCGTTCCGCCAGATCCCTGGCACGGGTAACCCCGCCGATATCCGGGGAGACCACCACCACATCGTCCTTTAAATTTTGATGAAAATACTCCGCCAGGATGGGAACCCCGGGTAAATGGTCCACCGGAATATCAAAAAAGCCCTGAATCTGTCCTGCGTGAAGATCCATGGTAATCATTCTGCGGCAGCCGCTGGCAATGATAATATTGGCTACCAGCTTTGCGGTAATGGGCGCCCGGGCCCTGGTTTTACGATCCTGGCGGGCGTAACCGTAATAGGGCACCACAGCGGTAATCCGCCGGGCAGAAGCGCGCCGGAGGGCGTCCACCATAATTAAAAGTTCCATCAGATGTTCATTCACCGGAGTGGAGGTCGGTTGAATAATAAAGGCGTCTGCTCCCCTTACGCTTTCCTCCACTTCCGCCCGAATTTCACCGTCACTGAATCTGGACACTTTCGAGGCACCCATGGCCACCCCAAGATATTGGCATATTTCCCGGGCCAAATCGGGATTGGCATTCCCTGCAAAAATTTTTAATCTCTTGCTTCCGGAAGACATCAATTTACCCCCAAACTTTAATTAGCTTTCAGCTTTGGGCTGTCAGCCTTCTGTTCTCTCCGTTTAATTAAAGCTCACCGCTGCCTGTCCAATGGCAGATATTGCCGGTTCCCTGTTAGGAACGCCTTTTCTTTGCCCAGTCCGCCACATTGGTTTGCCGTTCCCGGGCTACCCCCAAGGCATCCGCAGGCACATCTTTGGTAAGCGTTGAACCTGCTGCCACCACCGCGTTTTTCCCTACTTTGATGGGAGCGACCAAATTGGTATTACTGCCAATGAAGACCCCGTCTTCAAGGATGGTTTGATATTTATTTTTACCATCATAGTTACAGGTAATGGTTCCCGCTCCCACATTGACTTTTTCGCCAATGACGGCATCTCCCACATAACTTAAATGAGGGATCTTACTTTCATTGCCAATGGTGGATTTTTTAATTTCTACAAAATCACCCACTTTAGCCCTTTCGCCAATCTTTGTGTCTGGGCGAATATAGGCGTAGGGACCCACCACCGTGGAACTGCCAATTTGGCTCCCGGCCAACACCGAGTATTGGATCTCAACCCCGTTGCCGATGACGCAGTCGGTAATGTGACTGCCCGGGCCAATGGTACAGCCGCTGCCAATCACGGTATTTCCCTGCAGGAAGGTAAAGGGCAACAGTACACAGTCCCGGCCCACCCGAACCCCCGCATCAACATAGGTATTGCCGGGGTCGATAATGGTGACACCTTCCGCCATCAGCCCTTCCAGCACCCGACGGCGGAGAATTCCTTCCGCCCTGGACAACTGGATGCGGTCATTAATCCCCAGAATTTCACGGTTATCCTTTAAAGACACCGCTTTAACCGGCAGTGTCTGGCGGACAAAGATTTCAATAATATCCGTCAGGTAATATTCCCCCTGAGCATTGGCGGGGGATATTTCTTTTAGTGCTTGAAACAGACCGGAGACTTGGAAACAATAAACTCCGGTGTTAATTTCCTTTACCTTTAGCTCCTCGGGAGTTGCGTCCTTTTGCTCAACAATCCGGCACACATTGCTGTCGGGAGTCCGGATCACCCGGCCATATCCGGTGGGGTCCTCCATCTCGGCAGTCAGCAGTGTTGCCGCAGCCCCGGTTTCCTGATGGGCTTGCGCCAGTCTGGCCAGAGTATCCGCCCGCAATAGGGGCGTATCTCCACAAACCACCAGAAGATTACCGGAGAAATCCGCCAATTCTCCTTCCGCCTGCAGTAAGGCATGGGCTGTACCCAGTTGTTCTTCTTGCAGCACCACCCTGGCCCGGTTCCCTACAAAGTCTGCAACCTGTTTAAAGCCAAAACCGGCCACAACCACCGTTCGAGTCACTCCGGCTTGAGCAACCGCTCCCAACACCTGACCCAGCATGGGTTGTCCGCAAATAGGATGCAATACTTTGGGTAAATCGGATTTCATCCGTGTCCCTTTACCTGCCGCCAGGACCACCGCAGCAAGCTCCATCCGGCCCCCTCCTTATCACTAGAGTATATCCATGTTGTAGGATGAAAGATCTGAAACGGAAGACCTCCTCCTTCCACAGGGTTTTAAGGAAGCTCCCTTTTCTTACTAAATATAGCATATCCTCGAAGGGGAAAAGTCTTTCCACCAAGCTTAATTTTTCCACGGAAAAAGATCATTTCCTCTTTGTTCGACAAAATTAGTAAAAACAAAGAAAATTCCGACATAAAAAGGGAGCATTCGCTCCCTCATTTTCTCTATTGGATTGACTTAACTTAAATCGCTTCTTGGTAAGCTTGCAGGACTGCGCTTTGGATAATTTCTCTGGCAGAAGAAGTAATGGGATGGGCAATGTCTCGGAACTCACCATCGGGGGTTTTTCTACTGGGCATAGCCACAAAAAGTCCGTTCTGACCTTCAACCACTTTTACGTCATGGATTACAAAGGCATCATCCAGGGTGACAGATACAATGGCTTTCATCTTTCCTTCCTGGAGCACTTTTCGTACCCTAACATCAGTTACGTGCAAATCTTCACCACCTTCCGCTGTTACCAAATTATGTTAGCCTAGATATTCTTCAGCGAAAGGCAAATTCCTTCTTATTTCAAAACTTTCTTTTAATTTATTCAAAAAAAATTTACTACTATTTCAAGATATCCGCCACATAACCTATCTGGTGCATTTCTTCGACAATTTGTTCAATATGTTGAGAATTTCTCGTTTCCAAAGCAATTTCTACTTCTGCCTGTTTTAAGGGAACGTTGGGTTTGATCCGGTCATGGGCAATGGAGATCACGTTGGCCCCGGAAGCAGCCACCGTTGAAAGAAGTTTTTGCAACGCCCCCGGCCGGTCGGATATCATAGTACGCAGGCGCAGATAACGACCGGCTTTCACCAGCCCCCGCTCAATGATGATTGATATCACATTCACATCAATATTCCCACCACTTAAAATAACCGCAACCTTTTTTCCCATTAAGTCACATTTTTTATGGATTAAAGCCGCCATACCAACCGCCCCGGCACCCTCCACCATCAGTTTAGAACGCTCCAGCAGCATCAGGATAGACCAGGCAATCTCCTCATCATCCACGGCAATAATTTGGTCCACATATTTTTGTACCATGGCAAAGGTAAGGTCTCCGGGACGCCGTACCGCGATCCCGTCCGCAATGGTCTGAGCCGAATTTAATTCCTGAATTTTCCCCGCCCGGCAGGCCTCCAGCATGCTGGGAGCACCGGCAGCCTGGACCCCGATGATTTGCACTCCCGGCCTTTGCTCTTTAATGGCGCAGGCTACACCGGAGATCAGTCCTCCGCCCCCAATGGGCACCACAACCGCATCCACATCCGGCAGGTCTTGCAAAAGCTCCAGCCCAATGGTACCCTGCCCGGCGATGACCAGAGGGTCATTAAAGGCATGAACAAAGATTGCTCCGGTTTTTTCCCGAATTTCCTGGGCTGCGGCAAAGGCTTCATCATAAACCTGGCCCCGCAGTACAACTTCGGCTCCGTAGGCCCGGGTGGCTTCGATTTTGGTAATGGGCGCTCCTTCCGGCATGACAATGGTGGAGGAAAGGCCTGCCCTGGAAGAGGCAAAGGCTACTCCCTGGGCATGATTTCCTGCCGAGGCAGCCACCACGCCGCCGGGGGATCTCCCCAGAGTGGCAATTTTATTGTAAGCCCCCCGCAGTTTAAAGGAACCGGTTTTTTGCAGGTTCTCCAATTTGCAAAAAACCTTGCAGCAACTTACTTCGCTGAAGGTTTCAGAGGGCTCCAGGGGCGTATGTCTGCTGACTCCCTGCAATCTTCTGCGGGCATGCAAAATATCTTGTAAGGTTACCGGGATTTGGGCCACGTCTAACTGCTCCTTTGATGATTCAGAAAGTTTCAAGTGGATTTACAAACATCCCCCGGGGCGCTCTGTGGCAGTTCACCATCCAGTATCCGCCTGGCCAGCAGTAAATCACTGGGTTTATCCACATCCACCCCAATTTCCGGGCAGCGGCAAATCACAGCCCTGCCGTCAATTCCCAGCAGGGTGGAAGCCCTGTGCTGCGCCTCCAAAAGAGAAAGGGCCCTGAAAAGGAATTTAAACAGAGGTCCGATTCCCACCCGCCGGGCCAGAGCCAGGGGATGCTTACGCAAATTTACCAGTTCCTGGCCCACTCCCATGCACTTCTGCACCGCCTCCGGGTTGACCAGAAATAAATTGCCGCTGGTGAAAATTCCCTCGGTAAACCGGACATAGGTCCGGCGGACTTCCGGAAACTTTTCCTCCACAGCCTCCCGGGGAACCAGTGGAAAATAAAGGTCCGCTTGCCGGTCACCACAGAGCCCGATGAATTCGTCCACAGCGCCGGGAGTCAGCAGCGGGATGTCGGAAGTTACCAACAAAAAGGGGCGATCCATCCGAGCACTGCCCAGCCGGACATTTTCCATTACCGTCTGGCCGGAGGGGATCAGTTCCAGTCCCGGTGGTAAAACAGCCGCTAAATCCGGTGGTCCCACCACCAGTACCCGACCCACTTTTCCGGCCTGAAGCAAAGCCTGAGTCACATAGTTCACCATGCTGGAGGATCCTATTTTAATCTGAGCCTCGTATTGGACATCGCTGCAGGATTGCAGCAACCCGTTATTTTTGCTGCCGGCTAAAACCAGCGCATCAATCATGTTCCTTTTTTTCCCCCTTCAGGGAGTTAAGCATAATGTTTTCTGCATTATAAATATGTTCTCTGGCCAAGGTCTGGGCCAATTCCACATTCCGCTCGGCAATGGCATCCACAATTTGCCGGTGCTCTTCAATGGCATCTTTACTTCGCCCGGGCTGTGACAGGGAAACCGTACGCACCCGCTGGATGATTTCCCGCAAGTGGGTGATAATGGTCAACAGCCGTTCGTTGCGGCTGGCTTTATATAAGAGATCATGAAAATCCGTATCGGTTTCCACAATGCCGTCAATGTTTTGCTGATTGGTTTGCTCGGAATAGGCCACCAGGGATCGCTCCAGGTTTTCAATTTCTTCACTGGTGCTTCGTTCGGCCGCCAGCCCGGCTGCCAGCGCTTCCAAAGAAGCTCTGACCTCAAAGACGTCGGTAATATCTTTCAGGGAAATTCCGGCTACATAGGCCCCTTTACGGGGAATCATAACCACAAAACCCTCCAGCTCCAACTTCCGGATGGCCTCCCGCACCGGGGTACGACTGACTCCCATTTCCTCGGCCAATTGAATCTCCATTAATCTTTCCCCCGGCTCTAATTTCCCGTTAATAATGGCCTCCCGCAGGGTTTCAAAAACGATTTCCCTTAAGGGCTTATAAGCGTCTAATTTAATGGGAACTAGTCTGGATTCCGCCATGTTTCCGCCTCCTTATTGCAAATGGTTTATGGTTTATGGTTTATCTTTTCCTGATATTTCTTTTTACGCTTGGTATAAAAATTTATTCCGGCCTTTTCATCTCGGTAATTATAACCTGACCTTCCAGGTCTCCCAATTTTGAAGCAATTTCTCCGGCCCGTTGCTTGTCCCGGGTTAACCCGAAGACCGTCGGGCCGCTGCCGGACATTAAAGCCCCTTGGCAACCGGTCTGTACAAGCTTCTCTTTAATTGTTTGCAGTTGGGGGAAAAGCTCCAGGGTAACACTTTCCAATACATTGCATAACCCTCCGGCCAGTTCATCCAAATGCCCTTTGGCCAGGGCCTGAACCATGGCGGCAGTATCGGGCCGGGGGCCAAGACGGTCTAAATTCAGTCCCTGATAGATCTTTGCCGTAGGAACCCCAAAGGGGGGCTTTACCAAAATAACTCCAAAGGAAGGTGCCGGAGACAAAGGCTCCAGAATTTCACCAATCCCCCGGGCCAACATGGTTCCTCCGGCCAGGCAAAAGGGTACGTCCGCTCCCAGTTGAACCGCCAGATCCATTAATTGTTTCCGGCTGAGTTGTAAACTCCATAGTTGATTAAGACCAACCAAAGTGGCAGCGGCATCGGTGGAACCACCGGCCAGTCCGGCTGCCACCGGAATCTCTTTATGTAGGTGGATGACCGCGCCTTTTCGCTCTCCGGTTGCTTTCTGTAACAGGCGGGCCGCCCGCAGAATCAGGTTATCTTCCCCGGCATCGATGGCCAATCCGGATGAAGTAAGAGAAATGTCCTTTTCTGCGGGCCAAAAATCCAGACGATCATGAAGCTGGATTTGCTGCATAATCATTTCCACTTCATGGTAACCATCCGGACGACGGGAGCATACATCCAGGGTCAGGTTTATTTTAGCATGGGCCAGAAGGCTCAACCCCACGTTGAATTCCTCCTAAACTGTAATAAATGGTAATTCCCTGCCGGCGGAAAAAAACCTTTTTCCTGGAAATAATTTGTTTGGGGAAAATCTATTAGCATATTATTGGCACCTCCGGCTTAAAAAATACGGTCCGAAGATACCCGAACCCCTTCTTTTGTCATAGTATGAAGTAATACTCCAGCAAGGAGGGAGAAACATTGAAGCCAATCCCCGTCTACAGAGCAGGTGCGGAAATTACGATTGATCCCGCCACACGTCAGTTAAGTTTCTATGTAGATGATCAACTGCAAAAAAACTACCCCGTGGGCGTAGGCAAATATGCCACACCCACTCCGGCCGGAGATTTTAAGATCATTAACAAAGTAACCAATCCCGGAGGAGTGCTGGGAACCCGTTGGATGGGACTGAATATTCCCGGGGGCAATTACGGCATTCACGGCAACAACAACCCATCCTCCATCGGCAAATTCGTTTCCCTGGGTTGCATTCGCATGCATAACGCCAGTGTGGAGGAACTCTTTACCCAGATTTCCGTCGGCACACCGGTGCGCATCCTGGCCGTGCCCGGCTATAATCAAAAGGCGGTGGTTTCCCCCGGCAGCGGCGGGGAAGGTCCTCCCCTGGATCACACGGTCTATTACGTGCGCCCCGGAGATACCCTCTGGAAGCTGGCCCAGCAATTTAACGTCACCGTGGACGCCCTTATCTCCGCCAATAACCTGCTGGATCCGGATCATCTATCCGTGGGGCAGGCCATTACCATTCCAACCTAGAGCCTTCTAGCCTCAAGGGGATTTCTTTAGGGTCCTGTTGTTAGACTTATATGTATTCCTTTGAGGTCCAGTGGTAGAAACCCGTGGTTTTTTACAGGACCTCCGAGCATTGCCCTTAAGACTAGCAACAGGACCCTAAGAAGCCCATAAGGCTAACCTACTTTTTAAGCAACAAAAAGGCTCCCCCGGCCATCAGGAAGGTTCCTGCCAGGTGATACCAGTTAAAGGGAATCCGGTTCATGCCGAAAAGACCCAAATGATCCACCACGGCAGCGGTCAATACTTGTCCGACAATAATGGCGGTGGTGGCCGGCGCCACTCCCACCACCGGCATGGTGCGGGCCACCATGTAAATGATTAATACACTGAGCACGCCTCCCAGATAGGTATACCAGGGTGCGCTGGCCCATTTAGCCAAATCGCAGGTCCCTAAGCGGCAGACAAATACCAAAATGCCCACAACAACAGTTCCTACCGCGTGAACAATAAAGGTGGTTTCCCATAATCCCACGATTTTGCCCAGGGCTGAATTAAGGGCTCCTTGCAGGGCCATGGTTAAACCCGATCCAGCCGCAATAACTAAAGCCAATAATTTACCGTGCATAAGCAACCTCCAGCTTAAAAGCAGGCCTCGGCCTGCTTTTATCTACTATCAATATATCAATGTAAGGATGAAAGCATCGTGCAATAAAGTCCCTCACCCTCAACCCAATTTGACGAAGAGCGGTTTTCTTTATTCATCCCATTGGGAATTATGCCAGTACCTCATGCCCCAGGGACCGCAGAATCCCCCGTAGGTAATCGGTGTGGATAGCTTGCGGATCGAAGTCAATGGACACCATGCCTTCATCCAGGTTAACGATCACCTTGTCAACTCCGTCCAGTTCGGAAAGATAGGTTTCAATCTCTTGCTTATCATGCTGACCGCCTTGCAACCCGCCGATCTTAAAGGTCTGCGTGCGATTCTTGCTGTTTTCCGTCTTTGGCCCGGTCAAAACTGTCACCTCCTGATTTCTTTCCTATTTTTTACGGTAATCCGGGCCATTATACACGAATAATCAACCCCCGCCGGATTTAATTTGCTGTCCCGACCGGGGTGATCAATCCTCTGTTTTCAATTCCTTTTGCTCCCAGGGAAGATATTTATGCTTCATCAACCGGAAAGACCCTGCACCTGAAGTTTTTTTGTTGGCACTCTATGTGGTACCGCCAACCTTTCCTTTAATCTCCGGTACAGTTTTCCTACTCCCTTCCCTGGATGATCTGCCTTTAATAAGGCGGCTAAGCCGCTAATATAGGCCCCGGCCATGGAATTGCCTGTTAGGCAGGCATAAGTACCCCACCGGTAGGTAGAAACAACGCTGTTGCCGGGCCCTGCAAAATCAATTCCGGATTCATCCTGATTTAAGCCTGCCATCGGAGGGTCCGCCCCGATGGATTTAACACCCACCGTCTCCTCAAACACGGCAGGGTAACTTGCTTCCCCAACCAATTCATTATTGGCGGCAGCCACCACCAGAAGCCCTTGTTCCCGGGCATACCGCAGGGCTTCTTTTAGTGCGCCACTGTACGAATCCAATACAAAGCTCATATTTACTATATTGATCTTATTTTTAACGCACCAATGTATTGCCGAAATTACATGGTAAACGGTTCCCTCGCCCCTTTGATCCAACACCTTGGCCGCATAAAGCTGGGCTTCAGGCGCCATCCCCACAATGCCTTGGCCGCGATCGGCAGCCGCGATGATTCCTGCCACATGGGTTCCATGGCCGTTATCATCGGCGAAGGCTTTGCCGGGATAAATAAAATTCATACCGCCCTTGAGGTTCGGTAATAAATCCGGGTGCTGTCCGTCAATTCCGGTATCCATCACCGCCACACGGACTCCCTGACCCTTGGTCCTGGGCCAAAATTCCGGGGCCTCAAGGATCCGAATCCCCTGGGGTATATATTGATTGCCTTCAGGCCAGGAATGGTAAAAGGGAACCACTTCATAAGAATTTAATTTTATTTTAAAATTTTTTTCTACCGCTGCGACCCCGCCGGTGGCCATGATCTCTTCATCGGATATACTTGGCGGTAAACTGCAAAGTATGCCGTTAACCGCAGGCAGGGGGTGAATCTCCGTTGCCCCCATCCAATCCATTAAAAACCGGTGCGGTGGAGCCGGCTCACCACGGTTGAAACGCAGCTTAAAAAGGATTATTCTTTTTCTGGCGGGTAGATTAACCATCGCTTCATCCCCTTGGGTCCTTGCCTGCCACCTTCTTTAATTTTCTAATTTTTCCTCCTGCTTGCTGGGTGCCGGCTCGTTGTTATCGCTGTGGACCAAACCCCGCAGGATTGATCCCAGTGGATTTAATACGCTACTGAGGTCAACCGATTCTGGTGCCGTTTTGGCTCCCTGCCGATTGCCGGATTTAACCGTTTCCGTAATGGAATCAAACATAACCGACAAACCGCCGGCAACAATATCCAATACTTTTCCCGTTACTTTTGCTCCTTTAATAATCTTGCGGAGGGTCTCTTGAACATTGGTATCTTCCTCTTGGCTGGCGGCATCCGGGGGTTGATTCAATCTTTCCAAGGCAGTATTTAATTTTGTTATTTTATCGCCCAGTTGCTGCTCTGCACTCTGTTGCAGTTCTACCCTGGCAAGCACCTCCACCAGCCGGTCTATATTGCTCAGCGCACCGGAAACCTGGTCCAGTTCACCGCTTTTCTTTGAGTAAATCCCCTCCACCTTGGATACCAGTTCTTCCATGTTGCTGACGAGCCGGTTGCTGGATCCTTCAGCCACTGTCATCAACTCCTTTGTTTAGCTGGCTCTTACTCTAGTGTTCTAGTCCGGAAAGGGCTACACAAGGGTGCAGCCCTTCCCTTGCAAAGTAACCAAAATTTGTGACTAGAAGCAATCCCCAATGCCGCCGTCGAACAGTACAGCGCAGAGCAAGAGGACGATTAAGGCCAGTATGATGATGGCTGCCAGAAGTGCGGCATTGATAATGCCCAGTAAAAACAGGGCTACTCCAAGGGCTACCAATGCCAAAAACACGATAATGCAGCTAGTGGTAGTAACGGTTTGCCTAAAACCTCCGCAATTCTCTTTAACGCTTTCAAGTACGTTAGACATCCAAATTCCTCCTTATTGAAATCCATGAACGATGTCCCGGGACCGTTCTTACATTAAATTATGAGAAAAGGATTCTTTGTGTTACAGCGTATGAGACAAATTTTGCTCCCGGAAGCAGAAAAAGGACGGCATTTCCAGCTATCCTTTTTCTATCCAGGCTTTTCAACTTCAAAATTATAAAAAATTTAAAATTTAAAACATACCGGGCAGGCTTGATAAGTCAAATCCGGTTATTTTTTGAACCTCTTCCTTGGCTTGTGCCTTACTTTTTTCCTGGGCTTGTTTAAAAGCCTCAATAATTAATTGCTCCAGGGATTCCGGGTTATATTGATCCAATTGATCGGCATTAAAACGAACCCCCAGCACATGCTGCTGACAATTCATTATAATCCTTACCATGCCATTTCCGGCGCTTCCTTCAACGGTCATTTTTTTTAACTGCTCCTGAAGATTTTGCACCTGCCCCAAAACTTTTGACATACTCCCTAACATCTTAACACCCCCGTTTATCCTTGAAATAAGTTGGGGAGATTGGCCACATTAATTCCGGTTAATTTGGAAATCTCCTGTTGAATGCGGTTTCTGGTCTCAGTCTGAACCTTGCTTAAGCCTTCGGTGACCAAATCTTCCAGCCTGGCGATGTCTTCAGTATTGATTACCTCAGGAGCAATCTTAACTCCCAGCAAATGCTGAGAGCCATCCATGGCTACGGAAACAGCCCCTTCACCCACACTGATCTCCACGGTAATCCCCTTTAGGGACGCTTGCAAATTCTGCACCTGAGAAATTATCCCGCCAAAATTACCTAACAACGGAAACACTCCCCCTTAATTTGATGTCGGCACGCCTAATCTGGGGTCCCATTTGATGGTACCCCGGGGCCCGGTCTGAGGTTCTTTTCTACCGGTTTCTTTTACCGGACCCGACTTTTCTTCGGTCCGTCCTGGTCTCTCTTCTCCCCTGTGGCCGGCAGCTTCTTCTCGGTGCCGCGGAACCTCCGACGGACGTCCTGGTCCAGGGAAACTGCCCATTAAATTCGCCAGCATGCCCATCAGAGCCGCCGGATTGCCGCCTCCCGGCCCGCCGCCTCCCATCATCCCGGCCAGTGCCCCCAGCAAGGCCGGGTCTAAACCGGGCTTTCCTCCCGCTTCCCCTGTACCTGCTCCTCTGGGAAGGCCGCCCATCATGCCGGCCAGGGCTGCCAGCAGGGCCGGATCAAGGCCACCCATGCCCCCCCGCTGTCCGGAGGCCACTCCTGCTCCCGGGGCATCCGGTACGCCCAGCATCTTGCCGATTTGAGCAGCCAAATCGCCGGTTCCCTGCGTTACCTCTCCTTCCGGCAGCAGGCGGTTCATGCAGTTCACAATACCCAGCAAATTCATCAAGGCCAGCGTAATCATGGTGTGGTTCTGATCTGTCCCATATCGGGTTTGGTGATCCAGCAGCTTAAACAAAGCATCCTCCAGTCCCCCGGACATCCCCTGACCCGTAGGTACGGCCGGAATCATGGCTTCTTCCTTCTTCGCCTTTTCCACCTGGTTCCCCCCTTAAAGTCAAAAAACTAACAATATCATAGTATGAAGGACCGATCAAATTAGTTACTTAGGATTTTTGATCCTTCCCAGAGAATAAAAAAAGCAAGCTGCCCGGGCTTCGGACAGCTAATAGGTCTAGCGAATGCTTCTCTTAGCTCATGCACATGACGGAAACATCATCAATGAGTACGGCGGACCCGTTGGGGGGCTGCACATTATTGGGCTCGAACAGGAAGGATACCAGGGCAAGAGCAGTGCCCTCCGGCGCAGTAACATTCTGCGCGCAAATCTGCTGCCAGCCATTGCTTAATTCGGTGCCGGTACGGGTCACCGTAGACCCGGCCAGGCGGTTTCCATTGGCATCAAAAAAGACCAGTTCAGCCGTCAGTGTAAACTGATTGGCTTGGGTTCCAATTTGAGCCTCGGGAGCAACCGATCTGGCCCAGAAGCACATCCGGTAATTCAAACCGGCCCGGGCAAAAGTAGCATTAATGGTCTGGCTCAAGTTTGCACTTTCCTGGCGGTTATCGCCCAGTTGGGCCGAGTAAGTACCGGTGTGGGCTGTGTCGGACCGGACTACATTGCTGGCGCTCCAGGCCACCGGCGTGTTATCTCCCAACCAGTTTTCCAGACTGGGATCCGCTACCAGCTCGGTGCCGCAAATCTGATCCGGAGACGGGCAAACGCGGATAAATACCTGTTGGTCTTCGGTAATCTTTAAAACAAAGGAAATGGTGGCCACCTGCTGAATACGGGAAGCCCTCGGCAGCTCAAAATCAACGTTTACATCCACATTGCGGAAGTCAATGTCCACGTTGCCGGGATTGCTAACCGGCAGTGGCGGATTTAAAACAATATTTTTGGTAAAGGGAATATCTTCGGCCATATGACGGACATCATCATCTTTGTTGACATAATAAATCTGTTTATGGATTTCACCATGAATGGTGATACTGCGAATGAAGCTGGGTCCGCACTGGGGCTCTCCAAAATGGATGGTGGCCTTAGGGCTGTTGCAACCCACCTCGGTGGTGAAGTGGGGATCTGCTTCCAAATCCCGCACCACCACATCAATATGATCCACTTTTCTAGCCACTTCTTCCAGGCATGTTACGTTATCCACAGAAATGGATCCTGGGACGTCGGCTAAAACAATGGGCAGCTTCACAAGAACGCAATCGAGTGGAAGAGTACCGTTAGGCATTTTTATACCTCCTTATAGGTTTATATAATTAACCCTTGGCAGCGCAAGGAATTTTGATTACCTGCCCCACGGTTAATTGGTTAACATTGGTAATCTCGGGATTGGCTCTTCTAATGGCACTGACGGTGGTGCCATAACGCTGGGCCAGTTTGCTCAGGGTATCTCCCTGCTGGATGGTGTAATTAAAGACCGTTCCGGGCACGCACGCTTCAGGCTCCTCCGTAGGAGCAGGAGTAGGTTCCGGCAGGCTTACACCGGTCACAATTTCCCGCCGCACCGTTTCGGTAACCCTGGCGCAAATTTCCAGAACCGCTTCGATCAGCAGGTCGCAACCGTCCATCTTAGCATTGGTCCATTCCACGTTTATATCAAAGTCTACATTGTCATCAGGGCGGGCGCCGGGAACGTCAATGAAGGTCTTGAAAGTAACCTTCCGGTGAATCATGTGGACGGCCTGATCCTTCTTCACCGAGGTATAAATCACCTGGAACTCGATGGTGCCCCGGACCAGCACTTTATCCTGGATAACGTCACTGTCCTTGATAACGATGTCGCCAATCTTAATATCCCGGACTTTGTCAACATCCGGCTTATGATGCGGCGGTTCTTTGAAATCCCGGATAACCACCTGTTTGCATTCTTCGCCCACCAGGCTCTCCATGGCCAGGGTAGCGGTTTTTAGGGATTCAGCGCCTTTCACTTCGGTAATTACACTCACTTCCCGGTTTTCAACCACCCGGGCGGTGACATTTAAGACAATGGTGGGAGACAGCAGGCATGCATTGTCTTCATCCTCTTCAACAAAGCAACTCTCCACCATGACGTCTACTTTGGCGATCATGCCCTGCTCGGCGCCTTCAATTTCAATAAAATCAGTAAAATTAAAGGTATTCTCAAAGGTATGGACTTTCTGGTCGTCTTTCATGGCGGTGTAAAGGCACTCCAGTTCCACTTCACCGTCAATGATTACTTTATTGCGGATAATTTTAACATTGGTGATTTCAACATCGCACATGCAGCGCAGGACCTTTTCAACATCGGGCTTGCGTTCCGGAATTTCAAATTCGTCATCAATCAATACTTGTTTGGAGCCACTGCCTACCAATTGCTCCAGATTCATTTGTTCGGACTCGCATTCAAACCCCTCCGGGCATTCAACCAGGGCATCCACTTCACGGGTTTCGGTGATCCTGGCCGTAACCATAATTACTGCCGCTACATCCCAATCCGCGGCGCACTTGGGATTTCTGGTCAGGCTCACATCCTCTACCACAATGTCAACTTCCTTGTTCATGCCGGGACGGGCGCCTTCAACATCCACAAAATCCACAAAATCGATTTCGTCATGAAAGGTGTGTACAGACTGGTCATCTTTAAAGGCAGAATACATCACTCTCAGTTTAAGGGTTCCTTCAACAATAACCTTATCGGGAATAACCTCAACCTTCCTCAGCTTAACCTTGGTGTCAATGGCAAGGATCTCTTCAATTTCGGGTTTTTCCTCTGGTACGGAGAGGGTTCCACGAACTATGGTTTGCTCGGTATTTTCAGCGATTACCTCTTCCACGGTCAGCCTTTCTGTTCTTAACGGTTCGGTCGTGGTTCCGGCTCTCTCGTAGGCGCGTGTTTTACGGTACCGCGTCTTAGGCTGCCTCTTCATGGCCATTTATCATAGCCTCCTTTCAGAATATCTCCTTAATATATATATTGGTTTGGCTGGAGAAATGTGCTGAAAATGTGGTCAATCCTCAAGAAAATGAAAAAAAACAGGAGGAAATATATCCTCCTGCTGCCTTATTCTGGTATTTTGTTCATTATCCAGGCTTTATTCCAAGGACACGGTTTGTCCCGAAACGTTATCTGCGGGCAAATTCCTGCACCCAGATATAACCATAACCATTATAACTCTGGTAAACTCCCACACCAATTTCATTATAATTGGCATTTAAAATGTTCGCCCGGTGACCGGAGCTGTTCATCCAGTCGGTCATGACCTGCTGGGCGGTCTTCTGTCCCATGGCAATATTTTCGCCGGCGGCCGTGTAACTAATTCCCTGCTGGCGCATCATGTCAAAGGGGGAACCGTAAGTGGGAGAAGTGTGAGAAAAATATTTTTTATTGTACATATCCTGAGCCTTTAACTGAGCTACAGCGGTTAAGTCCTGCTTGGCCACCACCGGTTTAAGTCCCTGTTTGGCCCGTTCCGCGTTGACCAGATCCACTACCTGCTGCTGCAACTGGTTCATGCTGGCATCCGAGGAACCGGAGCCTTCATTTGGTTCCCCATCCCCAGGTGTAGGAGTGGGGGTCGGCGTGGGCGTAGGCTTCGGCGTTGCGGGCTTACTGCTTCCCTTGGTGGCCAGTAGTTGAACACAAAGCTTGCCACTGGTGGTGTTGACCATGGCCACACCCACGCAGTCGTACTTGGCGTTTAAAACCGAGCTGTTGCCATAGCAAGTTAGTTGCTTATCAACCATGGCCTTTACATCGCTACCGCGGACAACGGTTTGTCCAAGGGATTTGTAACCTCCGTTTTTAGCTACCTGATACAGGTTTGCGGTGCTGGGAATCTGGCCGGTCTTCTGGTAGGCGCTTAAGAGTTGGGCTGCCTGAGCACATAGCTGGGAATCGTACTGCAGGGCCGGAAGTCCCGCTTTAGACCGATTCGCATTCACCAGGGCAACCATTTGCTGGCCATCCTTGTCTACAGCCAAAGCCGCTTGGGGGCTAGCCATGGATACCAGAAAGGCGAGCGTGAACAAGGTCGCAAGAAACATGGAAACTCTTTTTAAACGAAACTGCACTTTCTTTCTCCTCCTTTTTGCCTCCGGAGTTAGCTGACGGGTTCGGGCAAGGATAACCCTACCTAAAAAATAAAAGGATTCACCCCCAAATGGCTGGTTCCTCCGTACCCGGGACCTCCCGGGATTCGGCATGAATTTTACCCTTCCGGCAGAACCGGAAGGCCTGTCCTAAATATACAAAAAAATGGATTTTCTTACAAAAACCGTATGACATGCCAATCATTGAATCAATTAGATTCTATAGGCAATGATCAAAGTTTCTGGATAAATTCTCATGATTGATCATCTATACCATTATTTACTATGGAACAAAACCCCGGGATTTTCGTCCCCGGGGTTGGTCTAGCTTATAACTCCACATTTAATTTTTCCAGTACCCGTTGAATAGGGTTAAATACCGTCACTTTATCAGAACCTGCAAACAGCAGACCAACGGCCCGGTTGCCTTCCGTCAGCACCAGGGACCCGCTGTCTCCGCCCTGGGACTTCATATTGGTCACCACCTGGCCGCTAAAATGAGCGGTGCTTTCATCGTCCAGTTTTACCTCCAGCGTAGCACCTACGGCAGTAACGGTCCCCTTGGTGATACCGGTGGTTCTGCCGCTTTTTACAACCGGCATGCCGGGTCTGGCTTCAGCCAACCCTTCAATTCGCCCAATCCCCAGAACTTCTTCAAAGATAACATTCTCGCGAACCGGCCGGGCCACGGCACAGTCAACCAAATTTTCCGCCCTGCCGCGCTTAAAAAATCTTAAATCATAATTGGGTCGAAGGGTATGCACCAAAATATTGGCCAACCGGGCCGCAACGTTGGCTACCGGACAGGTGGCTAGAGATTCTCCCTTTTGCAGGGGAATGTACCGGAGCAAAGTGGCAATCCGGTTATCTTTGGTGCCGCCATCATATTCCCCGGGCTGTAAAATGGGATCTCCCACAGCGGCCCGGCCGTCATTGCCATTGGAGGCATTGGCTAAAATATGATTATTGGAAAGAATTAATTTTTCCCCGGTATCCCGGTCCCGCACCACGGCCCCAAAGGTACCGGCGGTAATGCGGTAATGGCCGATACTGACCCCGGGTTGGGCCGGTCGAATGACCTGGGTGCGTTCACTCAACAAGCGGACTTCGCCAATTTCGATGACGTCTGTTTCCAGGCCGTTAATTTTATAAGGTACAAGATTTTCCCTGCTGAGATTCTCAGAAGTCTCTTTCTTTTTAACAAATACAATAATGGCGGGCCTTTCCGTCCGTTCCAAGCCCACATGCTTGTAACCAACACCCACGCCTACAACATTATTCATGCCCAGCAGCCTCCACCGGGCACGTTCAACGGTCTTTAAATGCTTATCCATAAAGGAAATCCCTCCCTATAAACTCCTAAATCATCATATGCGGAGGAATTCAAAGGGCTACTCATTTAATAGTTTGTTTTAGGAACACCCAGGCGGTGTTTACCCCGGGTTTCCAGCCCCCCAATTCCATCAAATCCGGTAATGGTACTGGAGATAATCTCCCGAATGGCAATAGGATCATGGATGGAGGTATAAGCAATTTTCTCCACCACAAAGACCGGATCAAAGGCATGAATCAATACTCTTTTGGGGGAGCTGGCAAAGTTTGATCCGGAGCTGAGAATGGCCTCATAGCAAGATTGGCAGGCCCCGGCAAAGATCACCAGATCGTCTTTGCTTTTTTCAAAGGTGCGGGCAATTTTTACCGCCTCAATAAAATACTTGGTATTATGATAATTGTTAATATCCGTTAAATCTTTGGCCCCTTTTTTTAAACCGTCATGCCCGGTAAGTACCAGGATATCCGGGTAGTGTTTTTGCAGCAGCTCTTTGACCCTTTTGGGCTGTTCTTCTTCTTTTACTGCGTAACCATAGGCAGGAATAGAAAGATTTCGGTATGTGGTCATACACAAATCCAGGTAATCTTTATCTCCGTCTAAATGCAGTACACTACCGGGCACATCAAAACCCTCAATCTCATCTGTCTCCTGCTGCCCCTCGACTCTGCCGGTGCGCGACAAAAAACAGTGGCCATCGGTACACCGTTTAATCCGGTGGCCCCTTTCCTCTACCCGGCGCTTCATGACCCGGTCCATAATTTCGGCGTTTTTGCGAAGTGTTTGGGTCCAATAAGTAGCGACATCCTTGGCGTCAATCTTTTGTAAGTCATCCACAGGAGAACTGGCGAATAATCTTATATCCAAACCTTTTATAACAGCATAATCCCGCCCGTCATCGCCACGGTATATATCGGTAACTTTAAAAAACAAATCATTTTCATAGGATTTTCGGGCAACAATATCACCCTCCTGTATCTTTGACACCGTACCCCCCCCTTTTTAGGTTTGCTTCATCTTATGTCGGGGGCTACAGGGTTGTGAGTAATCCTTTAAGGACCTGGAATTTTTTAGAATGCCGTCGGTAAATTGGCAATAAGAGTAGGCGGGGTCCAGGGCTTTATTAATTTATAAAATGTTTTCCACTAGACGTACAGGTTTAGGTTGATAGGTTCCGTTCAGGAGTTGTTCTCTAAATTTCAGGCCAGTGATCTTTCAGCAATGGCCAAAGGGATTCTATGGTCATTCCATCTATATCAGTCGCACCTTTATTAGACTGGACTCGGTGTAATGCATAGTACATATTGTCCTTTGCTATCACCCGTTCCATTAGTTTTGTACAACTTTCTTCGCGGGTCGTTTCGCTGGCTTGCATTGGTGAAAAACTCGGCATTTCTTCGGTCCCTGGGCGCAGGAAAGCCGCTGACTTCCTTTAGATTCATCTCGCGACGGACACCCTTACCTTAGGCTACGGTTATCGCTATCTTCGCCGTTCGGAATTTTCACCCTATAGATAACGCCCATGCCGGCGCGCATAAAAAAGGCTGACCGGAAATACGGCCAGCCGCTTTTTCATATTAACTATGTTTTTTTCCATCAAATCGCTTTCAGCCTGCCGTGCAAATGTAAACGCCGATTCACCCCGAGAATAATCACTATCGTTGCAGACCTTTGTTAGACGGCCTTGATCGGTCAGTTTGACCACGCCATCCTCAAACTCTATACAATTTTCTTTTTGCAAGAGGACTATGACATTCTTCGTAAAGGCGGTATCCCAGCGCAATGAGTCTGTATGTCGTCAATCCCGGCTCTAGTTGCTTCGTCCTCACTGTCTTCATAGTTGTAAAGATGGAACAGGATTGTCATTTTTGCAAACTGTATTTTCTGGTTTCTTCGCCTGCGCAAGGCACTGATAAGTCCTCTGTGCGGGGCAAAAACAAATACCAGCAAGAAAGCAATTCCCGTCATCACTGCCATGCTGCCGGCAATGGATACATCCAACAACGCTGCGGTGTGGTAACCCAATATACCATTGGCGGCTCCAATTAGCCCGCTTAAAATGAGCATCCATTTCAAATCGTCGGTGAGCAGGTAAGCCGTTACCGGCGGGCCGATCATAAACGTCACCACCAGTATGGAACCGACCGCTTGGAACGTTCCCACCGCGGTGAGTGAAACCAGCGTCATCAACCCGTAATGCACCAGTCCCGGCATGAAACCCAATACGGCGGCAAGCAAGGGATCGAAGGTTACAATTTTCAGCTCCTTGAAAAAGATGATAATGGCCGCTAGATTGATGAATAAAAGTGTACCCGTCGTGTAGATGGCCCTTGCTCCAATGTCCACGCCCGCCACCACCATCCGGTCGAATGGCGCGAAGGCAAGCTCACCCAGGAGTACTGAATCCGTGTCCAAATGTACCGAGCCTGCGTAGCGTGTAATGAGTATAATAGCGATGGAAAAGAGCAGCGGAAACACGATGCCCATGGCGGCGTCCTCGGCCAAAAGCCGCGTGCGGACCAGCATTTCTGTCAACCAAACGGTCACAACGCCCATTAGCGCCGCACCGAGTATCAGTAATGGGGAGGACAGTTCATGCGTTATGAAAAACGCCAATACGATCCCGAGCAATATGGTGTGGGTGATAGAGTCGGCCATCATGGACATCCTGCGTAGCACCAAGAACACGCCGGGAAGCGCGCAGGCCACCGCCACAATTACGGCAATGAGCTGTATTTCAAGGTGTGGGGAAATTTGACACGCCTCCTTCCATCCTTAATAGAAGCCTGTTCTTCCTACGCTGATACAGCTTGTGCAGAATACCCCTTCCCGGAGCAAAGAGAACACTCATAACTACAATCACGCTAACGCATACCACGATCGCCGGACCTGTGGGAAGCTTTGGAACCATGGAACTAGCGGCAGTTCCCGCTACGCCGGAAACCATGCCGAAAACGGCGGAAAGTAAGGTCATCGTCCATAGCTTGTTTGTCCACTGGCGCGCAGCCACAGCCGGTGCGATGAGCATCGCGCTCATGAGAATGACACCCACCGTCTGGAGCCCGATGATGATGGCCAGCACAATCATGAACGACAGCAGCAGGTTCAGCTTCTTGGGCGAGAAGCCGAGGTTCTGGGCAAAATCACTGTCAAAGGTAAGGAGCTTGAATTCCTTCCAAAAGAGGATCACAAACGCCAGCAGGATTGCGCCGCAGACAGCCATCATAACAATGTCCCGCTGTAGCAGTGTGGATGCCTGCCCGAAGATAAACCGTTTGAGTCCCGCCTGATTGGAATTGGGGATCTTCTGCACATAGGTCAGAAGCACCAGCCCAAGCCCGAAGAACACCGACATAACCAATGCAAGGGCACTGTCGAACTTGATGCGCGTGTACTGGATGATACCGACAATAAAGAACGTGGCCAGCAATCCAGAAATAAGAGCCCCCAGCAATAGAACCTCCGTATTTTTGCTGCCAAGCAGAATAAAAGCTATGACGACACCTGGCAGTGCGGAGTGGGAGACCCCGTCTCCCAAAAGGCTTTGCTTGCGCAGGACGGAAAAGCAACCTAACACGCCGCTGATCAGCCCCAAAAGGGCGGCGCCTAGGGCTACCGTCTGAAAAGTGTAGTCACTAAGTAGAGTAATCATCGTGCTCATATCACACCACGCTCCTTAGAAGCGTACCGGTACTCCGATATGTTTTTTTCAGATTTTCCTCGTGAAAAACTTCGTTGACCGTCCCACTGGCGACTACCCTTATGTTAATCAGTGTGACCCAGTCAAAATAATCCTCCACCGTCTGAAGGTCATGGTGCACTACCACAACAGTCTTTCCTTGCTCTTTCAGCTCTTTTAAGAGCAGAACGATGGCTTTTTCCGTCTGTGCGTCCACCCCCTTAAACGGTTCATCCATGAAGTAAATCTCCGCTGCCTGTGCCAGAGTCCGGGCGAGAAACACCCGCTGCTGCTGGCCTCCGGAAAGCTGACTGATCTGTCGTGAGGCATATTCCTCCATGCCGACCTTTTTCAATGTCTGCCGGGCCAGCTCCATATCCGCCTTGCGGGTACGCCTGATCCACCCGAGCTTGCCGTAGGTTCCCATCAGCACCACGTCAAGTACCGTTGCGGGAAAGTCCCAGTCCACACTGCCGCTTTGCGGAACGTAGCCAATGTGGTTTTTCAGCGAGCGTACGTCTTCACCGTTTATAAAGCGTACCGCTCCAGAAACAGGCGTTAACAGCCCCAGCATCGCCTTAATCAACGTTGTCTTGCCCGCTCCGTTTGGTCCGATCACCGCCATCAGCTTTCCTTTGGGAATTTTCAAGTCAATATCCCATAAAACTGGTTTCGCATTATAGGCAACGGTGAGGTCTTCCACCTCCACTGCGTAGTTTTGTGATTTGAAATCCATAACTCATCCCTCCCGTCATTTTAGGGCGTCCACAATAGTGTCTATGTTAGCCTTAACGGTAAGGATATAGCTTTCGGCACCGGAACCCTCTCCGCCCAGTGAGTCGGAATACAGCTCGCCGCCGATGGCCACGTCAAAGTCCTTCGCTTTCACCGCCGCCTGAAGCGCCCGGATCGTCTTTGGTGAAACTGAGGATTCCACGAAGATTGCCTTAATCTGCCGCTCCACGATAAAGTCCGCAAGCGCACTTACGTCAGCCGTGCCTGCCTCGGCGTCGGTGCTGATGCCTTGAAGGCCGCGTACCTCGAAGCCATATGCCTTACCGAAGTAATTAAACGCGTCGTGCGCCGTGACCAGCACCCGCTGTTCTTCCGGCACCTCCGAAGCCCGTTCGCGGATGTATGTATCCGCCTCATCCAATTCCTTAATATAGTCTTCCAAGTTCGCTTCATAATCGGACGCATGGTCGGGGTCTGCCTTGGACAATCCGTCGGCGACAATTTTGGCTGCATCCTTCCAGAGCGCCACGTCAAACCAGATATGCGGATCATGCAATGGACCGCCGCCGCCATCCCATTCCAAAAGCTTGGATTTGTCTAGCCCATCTTCAATGCAGATGACTGCATGCCCTTTCCCATCCAAAGATTCAAAGACTTCACCCATCTTTCCTTCCAGATGCAGTCCATTATACACGACAATATCCGACTGTTGCATCAGCGTCATATCGCCTGCGCTGGCCTGATACAGGTGAGGGTCAATACCAGGCCCCATCAAGCCACTGACGGAGACGTGCTCCGCACCAATAATGTCAGATAAATCTGCCAGCATAGTGGTGGTAGCTACTACATTCAGAGTATCTTTCTCTGAATCCGGCTTTGTCGCGGGTTGTGAGCAACCAGTAATTAATAATACTAAACCTAGCATTATTCCAAACAAGACTTTCATTTTTTGATTCATAACAATCCTCCTAACTAAAATTTTATATTATTTTGTTATGGCCGGGATGCCTGATCCACATAGATTTGACTGGCGGCCTTATAACTGATTTGAATCTGTTTCCCGTCAAAGCCAATTATCGTGGGGCTCTTATCCCTTCCAATAGAAATAACCGTCACAGTGCTGCCGATTTCAATTCCTAACCTCTAAACATAATCACTCACATCTATTTGTGTTAGGGACGGGAAATAACGTTTCCTTTGACTAATGTATGAATCATAAGGTGAAAGTGTTACAAATATACTAAAACATACAGTTAAAAAGGATCTGATGAAATGGATGAGAAACAAAACTCTGAGTATCGCACAATACGAGGCTATCAAATGGCTAACCAGCGGAAAAATGAACTCACACCGGCTATGGAGGATTATCTGGAGATGGCTTTCAAGCTCTGCATAGAAAACGGCTATACTCGTGTAGGAAGGCTTTCAGAGCAGTTAAATGTACGCCCGTCCTCCGCCTCAAAGATGATATCCAAGCTTGTCGAACTCGGATATCTGGAATACGATCCTTATGAAAGCATTCTTTTGACCGGAAAAGGCCGGACCGTAGGCACTTATCTTCTGCACCGCCATGATACGCTGGAGCAATTTTTTAGGCTGATCGGCAATACCAATCCCTTGGAGGAAGTCGAGCTGATTGAGCATTCGCTTACTTCCTCCACCGTATCGCAAATCAATAATTTGCTGCATTTCTTTGCACAAAATCCCAATATTTGCAAAGAATACGAGTTATTTAAAAAAAACGATAATCCTCACTTCTGCCCCCGATAATATCCGTAGATTTTCGAGAAAAATGTACAACCCTGCTACTGCTCTCCCGGCTCAGTAGCCATCAGCCTACAGATCCTGGTATGCACACGAATTGGTCGGCATGGTGCGCGCTGCATGGCTCTGCAATAGGTCGTCCACATTCTGCATAATTCCTGTACAAAAAGCGCCATACTTTCTGACACGCTTCCGGAGCGTGAACAGGAAGTTGGCGCTGTACTATGGTGGAACAGTAAATAGATTTCATAATAACAATGAAGGGATTCTCCACAGGAGTATAGGAAACCGAAACGTCTAATCCGCCATGTGTGGCATTCGCGGCCAGATAAAAAGACCTATGCGTTGCGTAGTCAAATCCTTAAACGAGTCTTTGCAGGCTATAGAGAAATATGCCAAGCGCTATACTCCCGATCGGGTCAGGTTAGCAATTAGGTCTGGCTTAAATTTGCTGCCATGAATCCCAAAAAACTGGCTATGCAGAAGTTTAAATCTTCTTCTTTCTCTCTTCTCTTCACTTCTTTCTCTTTGTATATCAAAAACCCCGTTTCTTTCGCTTGAAACGGGGTTCTTTAACAGCCTGAAACTCTTACCGGGTTGGTAAGAGTTTTTTTATTTGGTATATTTATCGGCTACACTGGAAGCAGCAAAGGAATCCGGTTTTATTTTGGCCTCAAAGCCGCTGCCGGTAACCATTCCCACCACTTCACGAATCAGGTCTTTGGTTTCACCATGGCGTCCCACATCAATATGGATTTCTACATTCAAGTGCTCCAGGCCGCTCTGGGATAGATATTCCGTAATCTTAGCCCCTTCTTCAAGGCTCATGGTGGTTTCGTAGAATATCTTCTGACGCAGGCTTTTGATCTTACGCTCTGTACTTTTACGGTAAAAAAACCGGGCCCCCTTACCCATACGGTGAATAATGACCGCGGTAACAAAACAAGTCTCCCGCCGGACCTGAGAGTCGGTTCCCACGACAATTTTATAGGAAGAACAGGGGAGCCCTTTAATGTATTCCAGGATATCTTCCATCATTTCTTCAAAACTCATTTGTCCTTTCGTTGGGCTTATAAATGTCATAAAAGCCTCCGTCACTTAGGTCTAAAGGGCCTTCTTTTATGGTCCAGCCTCATGAGAAATCCTTTTGGTCCTGTCTTTAGCCTAATGGGTTTCTTGGTGGGCCTGTTGCTGGAATCAGCGCATTCTTTCCAGAAAAGAACAGGACCTGAGAGAAAGCAATATAAAACGAACAACTAGACCCTTAAAGAAAGCCTGTTAGGCGAACAACGGGACGCAAAAGAAAATCAGGATTAGTACCAACGACTAAACGCGTTGGCCAATTGGGCGAACTCCTCCAGGGACAGGGTTTCACCCCTGCGGGCAGGATCCAGACCGGCTCGGCCTAAGACCTCCGTCCAGATTTGTTTGTCTGCTAAACCTGAACCGGCCAAAGCATTCAGCAAAGTCTTTCTTCGCTGGCCAAAGGCAGCCCGGACTACTTTAAAAAAGGTCTCTTCATGGTCCAGGGCCACCGGCGGCGCCGGTCTCCGGGTCAGCCGGATTACCGTGGACTCTACCTCCGGAGCAGGGTAAAAGACGGTTTTGGGAACCCTGGCCACCACTTCAGGCTGGGTAAAATACTGCACCAGAACGCTGAGACTGCCGTAGTCTTTTCCTCCCGGAGGAGCCTTTAAACGATCAGCCACCTCTTTTTGCATCATCACCACCATGCATTCCAGATTGAAGCCCCCGGTTAACAGATGGATCAATAAAGGGGTGGTAATGTAGTAAGGCAAATTGGCCACCAGTTTATACGCTCTGGCCCTGGAACCAAAAATGCCTCCGGTTTTTTCCGAAGCCAACCGGTCAAAATCCAGCTTCAGCGCATCCCCATGAATCACTTCAGCCCCGGCGGAATCCGCCAGGGTCTCTTTTAGTATCGGAAGCAAGTTCCGGTCAATCTCTACCGCCAGTACTTTTCCGGCCGAACGGGCTAGCCTGCGGGTTAATACCCCTAACCCGGGCCCAATCTCAAAGGCCAGATCCTGCTCGGAAAGGTTGGCGGCCTGAACAATTTTATCAATAATGTTGGCGTCCATTAAAAAATTCTGCCCCAGGGCTTTACGGACTTTAAAACCGTGGGCGTTGATAATTTCCCGAACAGCCGCCGGTGAAGTTAGTTCCCGCAAATGAATCCTTCGATCCTTTCCTTACTCATATTTTATACTTCTATTATAACCACTATGTCTAGGGAACCGCCAGTTAAATTAACATAATGATTTACAATAAAATCCAAAATTTGCAAAACAATAGAACCCGGATTTTATAGATTTTACAGATTCTTGCGGATTTTAAAATCTTTTTATCCGCGTAAATCCGTATCATCCGTTCAATCCGCGTTCTATTCCTAAAGCCAGAACCGATCTAAGGAAGATCAAATCATGGTAGATTCTCTGCCCAATATCAACCCATCATGGCCTGCCGCAAAGCTTGAACCTTCGCCGCAATATCCGGTGATCCTACGATTTCCGCCACCAGGGCAACGCAGCGGGCGCCCCGGGCGGTTACCTGATGAATATTATATTCTTTGATTCCCCCGATGGCTACAAAGGGCAGCGGGATGTTCCTGGCCACATATTCCAAATACTCCAACCCCACCGGATCGCAGACATCCTTCTTGGTCTTGGTGGCAAAGATAGGACCCACGCCAAGGTAATCCACCCCGGCACCCAGGGCGGCCCGGGCTTCTTCCGGCGAGTGGGTGGAAAGGCCGATCAACATCTCTTTTCCCACCAGTTCCCGGACCTTTTCCGGCGGCAGATCATCCTGGCCAATATGAACTCCGTCCGCTCCCACCAGCAGGGCCAGATCAATATGATCATTAACAATAAAGGTCACCCCGGCCTGGCGGGTTAACTCCCTGATTTTTAAACATTCCAGGTATTTTTCCCGGGTCTTCTTTTCCTTCTCCCGGTACTGGATCACTTGAATCCCGGCTTCAATCATTTTTTCCACCACCTGGAGGTTGCTTCTGCCCAGGGAATATTCCTCCGCTGTGATCCCGTAAAGATCCGCCGTCAACAGATGATGCAAATTTTTCTCCCCAGCCATGATTTTCACTGCCCTTTCTTATGGTTTAAAAAGTACTGCAGGACCACATCCGCCTGCTTGGCTGCCGCCACCACCACCCCGGGGGCCATGGCGGGGCAGTCCGCAGTGACCTCCGATACTCCATCCCCCACCAGGAAAAAATGTTCTTTTATTTTTTGAATCCCAATGCCGTCGCTTCTGCCCCACCCGGCCAGTCCGGAAGCAGCCACCAGCAATTTCGGGGCGGATAAATAGGCCTCCACCACCATTTTTTTAAACTCCGGTCGATCCAAGGCCTCAATCACCGCCTGACAATCCCGGAATAAATCCTTTACATTTTTGGTTGTAATTTTTTCAGCATGAGTTTCAATGTGCAGATGGGGATTAATTCTTAATAAGTTTTCTTTTAAGGCTTCCACTTTAAGCTTCCCCACCTGATCCAGGAAAAAGAACTGCCGGTTCAGATTGCCGTACTCAACCCGGTCGAAATCCACCAGCTTTAAATTTCTAAAACCGCTGCGCACTAAAAATTGGGCGCAATTGGAGCCCAGCCCCCCGGCTCCGGCGATTCCAAGCTTCACCTGTTGCAGCCGGGTCAGCGCTTCCGGCCCCAGGGTCAAGGTCAGCGCCCGCTCAAAGTCATTCATCTCCCTGCTCACAGCGTCTGCCAGTCCTTGAAAACCGGCTGGTAGCCCTGCCGGTACAGCATGTCAACCATGGCCGGCACATCCCGCTCATCGGAAATGGCAAACTGGCTGGCAGCCTCCGGCTGGCAGCGCCCGCCCACCGCCGTGCAAGAACCGGCGGACATTTTGGTAATTCCCAAAGGCAGCAGGTGATCCCTTAAAAAGGCCGACTCCCGGGTGGAAAGGGAAATCCCTCCCCTGGGCATGAATAGACGATAGGCCAGGATATACTGAACCAGATTTTTATCCCGGACCTTCTCCACCGGTTCAAAATCTCCCCCGTGGGGACGCATGCGCGGCGGCGAGATGCTTACTTCCAGGTGACCGTATTTATTTTGCAGATAACTGGCGTGAAGCCCTGTGAAGAAGGCCTCGCTGCGCCAGTCATGAAGACCCAGCAGGGCCCCCACGTTCACCGTGCGCACGCCGGCCCGGCAGGCTCTTTCCGGGGCATCCAGCCGGAAGGCATAATTTTTCTTGGGGCCCGCCGGATGCAGCCGGTCGTAAACCGCCGGATGGTAAACTTCCTGGTAAAGGGTCAAACCGTCCACCCCGGCGTCGACCAATTCCCGGTACTCCTCTTCTTCCAGGGGATAGATCTCTATGCCAATGGAAGAAAAATATTTTTTAAGCACCCCTACGCAATCCTTTATATAGGAAACTGGAGAGTGCTTACGGGATTCCCCGGTGAGAATCAGCACATGCTTCAGCCCGGTGGCGGCAATGAGCTGCGCCTCCGCCGCCACCTCTTCCAGGGTTAACCGGGTTCTCGGAATGGCGTTATGGACTGCAAAGCCGCAGTAAACACAACGGTTGACGCAATGGTTGGCCAGATAAATGGGTGTATATAACAAAATGGATCGGCCAAAATGCCGCACCGTCAGCCCATGGGCCCTCCGGGCCATTTCTTCCAGATGGGCCTCCGCCGCCGGGGATAGGAGGGCCAGATAGTCCAGTTCCGATAGACGGTCTTTTTGAATGATTCTCTGAATGTCTCCATCCCCGAGACTGCGAAAGTAATCTGCAAAGGCAAAGTCCTGGTACTGCCGGTACTTCTCAAAAAAGCTCATTTCATTCACCTTATTCCTCTCGCAAAAATCCCGTTAGCGGTGAAGAAGCGCTGGCGTATTGTTGGGTTGCCCCGGTACCGGCCAGATAGGCTGCGCGTCCCGCAGCCACGGCCAGACCAAAGGCCCGGGCCATGGCCACAGGATCCCGGGCAGAGGCAATGGCGGTATTCACCAGCACCGCGGCTGCGCCCATTTCCATGGCTTCCGCCGCCTCGGAGGGCCGGCCGATTCCGGCATCCACAATTACGGGCAGGGATATTTCTTCAATTAAAATGCGGATTAACTCTTTGGTTTTAAGTCCCCGGTTGCTTCCGATGGGCGCTCCCAGGGGCATTACCGCGGCCGCGCCGGCCCGTGCCAGTTCTCTGGCCGCCATTAAATCCGGGCTCATGTAGGGCAGTACCACAAAACCCTCGGCAGCCAGAATTTCCGTAGCCTTAATGGTCTCATAATTATCCGGCAGAAGATATTTGTTGTCCGAAATGACCTCAATCTTGACCCAGTCACCGCAGCCCGCAGCCCTGCCCAGGCGGGCAATGCGAACCGCCTCCTGGGCGGTTCGGGCCCCGGAAGTGTTGGGCATTAGCAGGCACTCCTTGGGAATCAGCTGCAGGACGTTTTCCTCTGCAAAATCCGTATCCACACGGCGCATGGCCACTGTGACCACCTGGGCGCCGGAAGCCTCCAGCACTTTGGGAATGAAACGATTGGAGGGGAACTTTCCTGAACCAAGAAAAAGCCGGCTGGTCAATGGACGTCCCCCGATCACCAGATCATCTTTCACGGGCTTAACCTCCTCCAACAAATCTTAACACCTCCAGGGTATCGTTTTCTTTTAACACAATTTGAGCCCAATTCTCCTGTTTAACTAGTTCGTTGTTGTATTCAACGATCACCGTATCCGGATTGAGTCCTTTCTCCAGAATGAATTGACCAAGGGTCAATTCTTCCTTCACGGTAAGGGTTTTTCCATTAAACCGGATGTCCATGTTCAGCCTCTCCTCTCAGCCACTGTAAAACCTCTCCCAGGGTTTCATAGGGGTGGGCCGGAATCTGGTTTTCCAGGCAATACTTCAATAAATTTTTTTTAGCAAAGACCTTACTGCAGGACTCTGCGGCACAGAAATCCGAATAACCGTCTCCCACAAAAATCTTCCGGGCGCCCGGCTGACCCAGGCGTTCCACCAGCTTTTGTTTACAGGTTCCGCACCGGCCGCACCGGGGATTATAGTGAGGCGCCATGACCCGGTACTGGCCGTCAAAGGACAACCCGTTGCAAAAACAAGATATTTTTATTCCTTCCCGCTGCAGTACCCCCTGAATGATGGGTTCATACCCATCGCTCAAAATATAGGCGGGGTAATTCTCCTGCTCACAGAAACGGAGCAATTCTTTCAAATGAGGGTCTACCTTCACCTCCTGCACCAACCGCTTTAGAACCTCGGGAGTTACCTGCATTTGCCGGAAGGACTGCCGGGCACATTCCATGGTGGAAATTTCCTTGCGTTCCCAGCGCCGGTTCAATTCCAGACATTCCGCATTGCCGTAGCGCTCCATCAGCATATCGCAGGTATCCTGCTCGGTAATGGTGCCGTCAAAATCCAGAAAAAGAATGGTTTCCATACGTTCTCCTCCGGCTTCTTTTAACAGTATTCCGGTTGCTTTCCCATATACTGGGCCACAATTTTCATGGCGCAGAAATCGCCGCACATGGTGCAGGCCTCATGACCTCCGGGATTGCGCTCCCGCCTTAGTCTGGCTGCCTTTTGCGGGTCCAGGGCCAGTTCAATTTGTTTTTCCCAATTCAAGGCCTTCCGGGCCCGGGCCATCTCCCGGTCCCACTCCATGGCTCCGGGGATGCCTTTAACCAGATCCGCGGCATGGGCCGCCAGGCGTGAGGCCATAATTCCTTCCCGCACATCCTCCAGGGTAGGTAAACCCAGGTGTTCCGAAGGCGTAACATAGCAGAGGAAATCCGCCCCGGCCGCTGCCGCCACCGTCCCGCCGATAGCGGCGGTAATATGATCATAGCCCGGAGCAATATCGGTAACCAGAGGGCCCAGGACATAAAAGGGAGCCCCTTTGCAGAGGGTCTTCTGCACCTGTACGTTGGCGGCGATTTGATCCAAAGGAACATGCCCCGGCCCCTCCACCATGGCCTGAACCCCCCGTTCCCTGGCCCGGTCCACCAACTCGCCCAAAACAATCAGTTCCTGAATTTGCGCCCTGTCGGTGGCATCCGCCAGGCAACCCGGACGCAGGCCGTCTCCAAGGCTGAGGGTTACATCGTACTGCAGGCAAAGATCCAGCAGCCGGTCGTATTGTTCATAGAGAGGATTTTCCTGGCCGTGATGCAGCATCCACCCGGTCAGAAAGGAACCTCCCCGGCTGACAATGTCCGTAATGCGGGACTGATTTTTAATGCGCTCCAAAATCCCCAGGGTAACGCCGCAATGAACCGTAATAAAATCAACGCCGTCGGAGCAATGCCGTTCAATGACCTCAAAAAGATCATCCGCCGACATTTCAATCATGCTGCCCCGTTTCTCCCGGTTTTCCAGAAAAGCCTGGTAGATGGGCACCGTGCCAACGGCTATGGTGCTCTCTTCAAGAATACGGCGGCGGCCCCGGTCAATCTCCCCTCCGGTGCTTAAATCCATCACCGCATCGGCTTTGGCCTCCAGCACCCCCTTTAGTTTCTCCAATTCCCTGTCAATATCCGGAAAACTGGTGGAAGTTCCAATGTTGGCGTTTACCTTGGTTCTCAGTCCTTTGCCGAATCCGGCGGGGTCCAGGCTTTTGTGGTTGATGTTGGCGGGAATAACAATGGTTCCTGCGGCCACCCCCTCCCGGATAAATTCCGGCGTTACTTTTTCTTTTTCAGCTACCCGGCGCATGGCCGGCGTAATCTCGCCCGCTTTGGCTGCCAGCATTTGTGTCATTCTTTGTTCCTCCAATTTTTTCAATTTTTAAATGCTTTCTTATTCTTCATCCAAATGCAACCCGGCTCTTTGGTACAGCTCATAAAAATGGTGAGTTGGACCGGCCCCCTGCCCCAGTTCCAGGGAATGGGCAATGGCGTTGTGGATGTATTCCTTGGCCCTGCCCACCGCCTGCACCAGGGGGTAGCCCCGCCCCAGCAGGGCGGCAATGGCCGAGGAAAAGGTGCAACCGGTGCCGTGGGTATTCCGGGTAAAGTGCCGGGGCCCTCTAAATAAAACAAATTCGTCCCCGTTGTACAGTACATCCACCGCCTCCTCTCCTTCCAGATGTCCTCCTTTAAGCATCACATTGGCGGCCCCTAAGCTGTGGATCTGCCTGGCCGCCTCTTTCATTTCCTCCAGTCCTCCAATGGGGCGGTTAATAATGGCTTCCGCCTCCGGGATGTTGGGCGTAACCACCTCAGCCAGGGGGAACAGTTCTTGGGCCAGGGCGTCGCAGGCCGCCGGTTGCAGTAATTTATGTTTGCTTTTGGATACCATCACCGGGTCCACCACCACATGAACCGCTCCTTTTTCTTTTAAGCACCCGGCAATGGTATGGATAATGGCTGCGCTGGAAACCATACCGATTTTAACCCCGTGCACCGGGATATCCTCGTAAATACACCGGATCTGGGCGGCCACCATTTCCACGTCCAGTTCCCGGACCATAAAAACCCCGGTGGTATTTTGGGCGGTCACGGCGGTAATCACGCTCATGCCATAGGTTCCCAGCGCGCTGAAGGTCTTCAAGTCTGCTTGAATACCGGCTCCGCCGCAGGAATCGGAACCGGCGATGGTTAACAAATTTTTCATAAGTCCCCCTTGTAAAATTTTATAAAAAGGCAAATGACCAACAATTTTTATAAAAAGAAAAGGCGTACCCCAAAAACAGGTACACCCATCCTACAACGATGAAAAGTTGCTCCCTACGCCGGCATTATCCGGGTCAGGTCAAAGGGTCTGGTCTTAACCACTCTCAGCAAGGTGCTCCCCTGTTCTTATTATTCATTTGTATCGGCATGGTAAAGGGCTTAACCCTTGGCTTCCAATGCTCCCAGAATCTTACGCTTCATTTCCATAAACAAGGCTTCCGCGGTAAAGGCGGGTTTTCTAGGCCGGGGCAACGGAACCCGGATTTCTTCCTTAACCTGTCCGGGCCTGGAGCTAAGTACATAGACACGGTCCGATAAATAAAGGGCCTCCTCAATATCGTGGGTTACAAAAAGCACCGAATAACGAAATTTCTCCCAAATCTCCAGCAGCCAGCTTTGCATCTGAAAACGGGTAATGGCATCCAAGGCGCCAAAGGGTTCGTCCAGCAGCAAAATATCTTTATGAGGGAGAATGGTCCGCAGCAGGGCCGCCCGCTGTCTCATGCCTCCGGATAATTGAAAGGGATAGCTGCGCTCAAAACCCTCCAGGCCAAATAACGGCAGCAGTTCCCTGGCCCTGGCCGCCGCTTCCTTGCGGGGCACGCCCTCGATCTCCAGACCCAGAATTACATTGTCCATAAGACTGCGCCAGGGAAAAAGCAAATCCTTCTGAGGCATGTAGGCCAAAAACCGGCCCGGTTGGTCCGGGCACTGGTCGTTGATTCGTATCTGCCCCTCCGCCAGGCGCTCCAAACCGCAGATTAAATTCAGCACCGTGCTTTTTCCACAGCCGCTGGGTCCCAGCAGGCTTACAAATTCTCCGGCCCCAACCCGGATATCAAGCTGGTCTAAAACCTGCAGGTAGCCCTGTTCCGTAGCATAGCCCCAGGAAACACCCCTTAATTCCAGCTTGTTCTTCATTGGGGTAAAAACTGGTTGGTAAAGGCCTTATCCACATCCACCGCCTGGGGCAGCAATTTCTGCTGCAGCATCCAGTCCGCATAACGCTGCCAGATTTCTTTCTTTTGCTCTCCCCAGCGAGGTGCATCGGCCTGATACTGATCCGCCAGCCACTGCTGGCTCTTTAGAGCCAGCTCCCGGTTGGTCTCCGGGGCGTTTTGCAGCAGCACTTCAGCGGCTTCCTGGGGATGTTCGATGCAATAGCCGTAGCCTTGGGCCACAGCGGCCATAAACTTTTGGGCTAACTCCGGTTTTTCGGCAATCAGTTTTTCATTGGTAATTAGTACCGGGGTGTAATAATCCAGGGCCGGATGTAAGTCTTTCAGCAGCATAAAATTGAGAGGAATATTTCTTCTCTCTGCCTCCAGACCGTCCCAACCATAGTAGATCCAGGCAAAATCAATGTCCCGCTGAATAGCGGTAAAGAAATCCGTGGTCCCGATGTTGATGTTTTTAATTTGAGCGGCATCCCCGTTATCCTGGTCCAGCACCGCCGCCAGCACCGCTTCCTCGGTGGGAGAGCCCCAGCCGCCGTAACGCTTGCCTTCCAAATCCTTGGGTCTTTGGATATGGAGTTCCTTTTTGGAAGCAAAACCGGAAGTATTATGCTGGATCACCGCGGCGATGGATACCACTGGAATTCCATTGGCCCGGGCCATGGTCACATCCTCCTGGTAACTGACACCGAACTGGGCCTTGCCGGTGGCTACCAGTTGGGAAGTTCCTCCTTCGGAAGGCTGGATGATTTCCACCTCAAGCCCCTGTTCTTTAAAATATCCTTTATCCTTGGCCACATATAAACCGGTGTGGTTGGTATTAGGCACCCAGTCCAACATCACCGTAACCTTTTCCAGTTTCTTTTCATCCTGGGCCTTGGATTCCGGGGCCGGTTCTTTGGCACAGCCCAGGGATACCAGAAATAAAAAGGTGGTTAGGAGCAGCCCGATCTTCTTCAAAATTATTTTCTCCCTTCCTTATGCCAGGGCATGATCATCCTGGCCAGTAATTCAATTAAGACAAAAACCCCCAGACTCAGGACAGAAATAATGACCACCGCAGCCAGCACCCCGTCCGTTTGATAGGAACGGGTTGCCCGGGTCATATAAACACCCAGCCCTTTGCTGGCTCCCAGCCATTCCCCAATCACCGCCCCCATAATGCTGTAGGCAGCGGATATCTTTAAGCCGGAGAAAAAGGACGGCAGGGCCGCCGGCAGCTTTACCTTGGTAAATATCTGTCCCCTGCGTGCCCCCATAACCCGCATGAGATTAATCATCTCCCGGTCCACTCCGGCCATGGCCTCCACCACACTGACCACCACCGGAAAGAAGCAGACCAGGGCAACCACAATGACCTTGGGCAGCATTTCATAACCAAACCAGATAATAAACAACGGGGCAATGGATATGATGGGAATGGTTTGGGACACCACCAGCAGCGGATACAGCGCCCTGCGCAGGGCGGCTGAAAAATCCATCAGCCAAGCCAGCAGCAGGGCGGCCGCAACGGCCAGCAGCAGCCCGGCTCCGGCTTCCAGCAGGGTTTGTCCGGTATGCTCCGCCAGCAGCGCCCTGGACTGCCACAACGTTTGCAGAACCTGGCTGGGTGCTGGCAGCAGCCACCGGGCAACGGCATAGAAGCGCACCATTCCTTCCCAGACAACCAGGGTCAGCAATAAAAACAGCAGAGGCCAAAGCAGGTTCTTTAATGTTTTCATAAACACCCTCGGCTTCATGGTACAGGGTTTACCTGTATTTGCCGATTTTCTCCTCCATGGTCACTCCGCTGGGGCAGTAGTCAATTTTTATGATGGTCATCACTCGGCTGGCTCCAGCCTCTACGCAAGCCTGCTGAGCTTCCTTGACAATCTCCAGCAGCGGTTCCAGTTCCCCTTCCATGGTGGTTTCCATGGGTCCCACCTCATATTTCACCCCGGACTTCCGCACCACCTCAATGGCTTTATCCACCACGGCATAAGTGCACTCATCCGCCACTTTGGGAATCACCTGAAAACTCACATTGATAACGGGCATTCCCCTTCCTCCTTGCGATTCATTTCGATCACCAGTAAAATTCCTTCCTTAACGGTTATACTGACCTCCGGACCAGTTACTTCATTGCTGACACCATAGGGCTTGCCCAATTCAAATACTGCGTCCGTAAGGGGCCATTTCACTCCTCTGGAGGTAATTCCGGTTACCCGGGTGGTCAGGGGCAGAATGGACAGGATGGTATCCGGGTTGCCCGGAAGACGGACCGGGTTTTCCGGGGTCGCCAGGGTAAGGCGGTGCCCCTTGGCCAGCATTTGTACCTTAACCCCCTGCCGAACCACCGGCACCAGCATCTGAATGGCAGCCAGCGTGTGATCCAGACGCCCGCCGGAGCACCCCAGTAAAACAATGGAGGTGGCTCCCCGCTTCACAGCCTCCATCAGAGCCAGCTCGGTATCCATTTCATCCTTTTCCTTGGGATACTTAATCAATTCCACGTCCTGGGCCGCCAATTGCTCAAGCTCTTCCGGCCGGGCCGAATCCATATCCCCAACCACCACCTGGGGCACAATGCCCAAGGCCAGGGCATGCCGGGTCCCGCCGTCGGCACAAATGGTTAAAGGACTGCCGACAAACAAACTGCGGTATTTTTCATAATCTTCCATTTCACCGTTAGCTAAAATAATACACTGCATGGCGCACCTCTCCGGTTGCTTCCTTTTCTGCTTACTTTACCTAATAAAAATATCCCTTATACAAAAAACACACCGTGAAGACGGTGTGTCTAAGAAGCACTACACTCCCCACGCGGGCATTATCCCGATCTGGTTAAGGGTCAGGTGCGTAAAGCCCTTTCTCAGCCCCATTGGCTCCCCTGGTAAAAGCTATTTATTTTAGCTGATTATACTATAGGCTGCTGTTTTTAAAATGTCAATACCGTTATCCCACAAATGTCTTATTCTAAAACATAGACTCGGGTTTTTCTGGCGCCCCAGCTCAGAGCCTGATTCTGAGTCTCAAAAAAAAGATCAATGCGGTTGCCTTTAATCATCCCCCCGGTATCCAGGGCCACGGCCCTGCCATAGCCTTCGATGTACAGCCTGGTTCCCAGAGGAACCACCCGGGGATCAACCGCTGCCACTCCCGGGCCGGGATTTCTGCCGGAAGCAGTCTTGTAACCGGTATAGGTGTAGCCTGTGGCCAGCATGTCGTAAGCCTGGCTAAACCGGAGGGACTGTCCTCCACGGCTGACGGAAGACTGGACCCCCACCTGGATAATACAATCTACGGGTTCCTTCTGAATCTCTTTAGAGACACAGGTCCGTGATACCTCAATGCCGTCTTCATATTGTAATTCCCAGATTTGAAGCTCTGTCCCGGCTTGACCTTCACTTATTTTTTTGCTGAAGCCCTTGGGCATTTCAGGGTTGGAAATATATTTTGTGGCAAAAGGCAGGGATACTTCCTGGGTTTCTCTCTTTACCAGCACCCGTGTTACTTTAATGTCCATATCCCTTTCCAGAGTAGCGGACCGTGCCGGATGAACCACATCCTGGGAGTTCATTTTTATGCCCTGCTGCTCCAGTACCTCCTGAACCGTCCTTCCGGTGCTTTTAATAGTGGTCCTTTTGCCGTCTACCGTGAGGTGAACCGTCACCTGCCCCAAAATCCGATCCTGGATATAGCCCGATACACGGGCAAGGGTTTGTCCCCCGTCAATTTCTTTAGTCCAGACCGCGTATCCAAGAGCCAGCCCGGTCATGCTTAACAGTAAGAATATTCCCAGCATTCCTGCCAAAAAGGCTTTTTTGCAGGACTCCCTTTTATGTTTAAGATCTACAGTGCAGGACTTTGAACGGGGAGGCCATTCTACCGGACACCAATCCATCCTAAAACCTCCTTATTAAAGGGTATACGATCTCAATTCTTCCTCTTCAGGGTGTGATCCTCCTGTAAAATTCATACAAATTCCCCTGCACAACAACAAGGGGCGGCATATTAAACGCCGTCCCTTGACCTTCATTTTCAGCTTTTATTCTAAAATGTGTACTTTGACTTGGCGCTTTCCCCAGGAAAGCGCCTCTTGCCGGGTTTCAAAAAAAACGTCGATGCGGTTGCCCTTTATGTCGCCGCCGGTGTCCATGGCCACGGCCGGGCCATAGTTTTCGACATATAATTTGGTTCCCAGGGGAATGACCCTAGGATCCACCGATACCACTCCCCGGTAAGGCTTTACTCCCGTTGCGGTCCGGTAGCCCGTATGGGTATAAGCGGTGGAGTAGGCTTGAATAATCCGTTTATATTTCCCGGAAGAAAGCTCTTCCAGGTTCTCGGTTCTGGTCATGTTCCGTGATGGAACAATGGGAGGGCCATAGGCAACAATCATGGGTTCAGGTTTTTTAAGGACTTGTTTTTTTACCAATTGCCGCTGCTTCTCCTGATTGTCCCAATAAACCACTTTGTAATAATGTCTTACCATTCCGGTCTTTCCCTGTTTGATCACCTTCTGTTCCCCGGGAAAAAGATTCCGGTCTTCTCTTTTCTCCAAGGCAAACTGAGTTACTTGATGATTGGTAAACTCCTTTATCTTGACCCTGGTTACGGTAATCTTTTCTCCGTCCCTCAGTCTGGATGAGGGTGAAGGGTGGACCCTATCGGTTCCGCTTAGCGTTACATTGGCCAAGGCCAGGGCATCGGTCACCGTGCCCCGTAACTGAAACACCATATACTCCTTGCCGTCCGCCTGAATACGGATTTGTTTTCCCAAGGCCAGAGACCCGGCCAGAAAAGCAATACACAGGCAAATTAACCCTAAGAGGAGCCGACAGGTCCGGTCGTGCAAAATATTCTTGATGCCTAAATTCATTGCTCATCCCCCTTTCGTAAACTGTGCCTTCCAAAAATATATTCAGGGGGATGGAAAATATAACTAAAAATAATGACAACCTTTGTCGCTGGATGGATTATCCAGAGAACAAAATAAACTGGACTGGCCTCATTTGGATAACCCAGGAATATACTATACCACACAATCTTTGGTGGATTTAAGAACCACCTTGGAAAAAGGAGGTATAGACATGCCTAACGGCCTAAATTGTCAGTTAGTTAAGCTCCCGGTGGTAATCGCTGAGCAGATGGCCTCAATCACGGTGGAGAATGTCATCTGCCCGGAAGAGCAGGCAAAAAAGATAGACCATATCGATGTGGTAGTCCGGGATTTGGAGGCAGATCCCCATTTTACCACCGAGACCGGCTGCAACAGTCCCAAGGCCACCATCCACTTCGGGGAACCCCAATGTGGCCCCCGGTTTATCCGCAGCATTACCATCCATGGCGAAATTCACAAGCAAATCTTTTATGTGAATAAGCATGATGATGTCCGTCACATGTCTGAAGATTTCCCTTTCAGCAAAAACATTCAGTTGCATCCGCCCCTTGAAGTAACGGACCCCGGCAACACTGAGATTGATTTTCGCAATGTAGATGTTTCCATCGACTTTGATCTCCCCCGCCCAAACAGGCTCCAGCAGGTGGTGACCGTCTCCTTTCTGTTGAAGATCGTTGAGCAGCGACAGTTTTTCGTGGAGATATGCGATGTTAGCGGCGCTACCCTGGGCATTCAGGACGAAAGCTTTGAAGATTGGATCAACAACACTCCGGCCCTATGGGAAAGTCAAAACGTTTGTCCCAACCCCAACGGCAGAACCGGTCAGGCTGCGGCACTGGGATGCTGCCCCACCCTCTCGGCTTCCCTCTCCCGCAATGTAGAGGGTCTAACCGGGGGTACCACCTATGAGATGACTTTCTGGGCCAGGAACAGCGAGGTTCCCAGGGATCGTCCCTGCGGTTATACATTGGAAGCCAGGATTAGTTTTAGGGACACCCTGGGTAATATTCTGAATACCGCCCAGCAGATGATCTCCTCCGAGCAGTTGAGCACCAGCTACCGCCAGTTACGGCTGACGGGCACAGCCCCGGCAGGGACCGTTTCAGCCAACATTGCCTTTGTCTTTACTTCTCAGCCCTGGAATACCTGCTCCGCCCTTATTGATGATGTAAGCTTTGGTATCACCAACGCCTAAAGAGGAGGAACCGCTTCCGGTTCCTCCTCTCACCTTTGTAATGATTCAATTAAAACCGCCGTCATCCCCGGGCCTTCTTTACGGATGGACTACCGCCAGCGCCCGGACCGGAGCCCCGTCCGCTCCTGCAATCTTTAAGGGCGGGCAGCACAGGATAAATTCCCGGCCGATCAGCAAATGTAAATTGACCAGATTTTCAATAATCAATATTTCATTGCCCAGCAGTGTACGGTGAACCGGCAAGGACGATACTCCTTCCACCGGATCAACAGAAATGGCATCCACACCCACGGCCTTCAAATTTTGCTGGGCCAGCCACCGGGCCGCCTCCTGGGATAAAACCGGAAACCCGCTGAAATAGCCTTGGGTACCCCATAATTTTTCCCAGCCGGTATAAAACAAAAGAAAGGCGGCTTTTTTTATTCTTGCTTCATGGGGGAGCAAATCCTTCTTTTCAATGTTCCTTTTACAGCCGGACACATCCAAGGCCAGCGCCCTTCCATAAAAGTAACCGGGATCGTAAACGTCCAGCGTTTTCCCCAGGCTAAACAGATGAGCGGGGCTGTCCATATGGGTGCCGGTGTGAGAGTACAGGGTCAGCAGAGTTTCTTTAAAACCATCCTTCTCCAGGGTACAGGCTTCGGCTATCCGTGGCGGTTCTGTTCCCGGATACACCGGCATATCCGGTGCAACGGCATGGGTCAAATCAATGATTCTCAGGCCAAACACCTCTCTTAGCCTAACGGGTATTCCTTAGGGGTCCGGTTGCTGGACTTAAAAGCATTCCCCCGGGTCCTGTTTACTGGACCCTAAAGGAATACCTTAAAGGCCAGCAGCAGGACCCAAGAATTCATCCCGTAAGGCAACGACCCCATAGCAAGAACCGTAAGCTAGAATTCAATCCCCTTCTGAGCGTCAATGCCTTGCTGGAAGGGGTGTTTTATTTCTTTCATCTCCGTCACCAGATCCGCCCGCTCAATGACTTCCGGAGGGGCATCCCGGCCTGTCAGCACAAGATGCAGGGTCTCCGGTTTTCTCTCCAGCAAGTTGATTACATCCTGCAAGGGGATCAGTTGATATTTAAGGGCATACAAAATTTCATCCAGGATCAGCAGTTGATACTGCCCGGACAGCATGGCCTTCTCCACTTTGTCCAGCGCCTCCCTGGCTGCCTGCTGCTGGCGGGCCACTGCCTGGGGGTCCTTGAAATCAATAAAGCCCAACCCCAAGGGCCTGATTTCCAGACCCGGCTGCATTTGACGGGCAGCCAGATGCTCTCCGCAGGTGCGGCTCTTGATAAATTGAAGTATCAGTACCTTCATTTCATGGCCCCAAGCCCTTAGGCCCAACCCCAGGGCCGCGGTGGTTTTGCCCTTGCCGTTGCCGGTAAAAACCAGGATTAAGCCCCGTTCTTTATTCATTTAGCAGCACCCCCGGCAGCTTGAACAACGCCAGTGTATTGGCTGCGGTAATCCTGCCCAGTTCTTCCGGCGCTATCCCCCTTAATTGGGCAATTTGTTCCGCCACGTGACGGACATAGGTCGGTTGATTGCGTTTGCCCCGGAAGGGAACCGGCGTCAGATAGGGACAATCGGTCTCCACCAGCAGCCGGTCCAGGGGAACCCGTTGAGCAATATCCTTCAGTTTTCCGGCATTGGCAAAAGTCACCGGTCCGGCCAGGGAGATGTATAAACCCATTTTCAAACAAGCCTGGGCCACTTCCCAACTGGCCGAAAAGCAATGCAGTACTCCGGACGCCGGAAAAGGCTGGCCCTCCTGTAAAATTTGCAGAACATCCCCGTGGGCATCCCGGTTGTGGATAATAAAGGGCAGGTTCAACTCTCCGGCCAAGGCCAGTTGTTCCTTAAAAATTTTCTGTTGAACTTCTCTGGGAGACAGATCATAGTAGTAATCCAGGCCAATCTCCCCAATGGCCACCACTTTGGGATGCCGGGACATTTCCCGCAATTGGTCCAGATAATTTTCCGGTGCGTCCTTGGCATCGTGGGGATGGACGCCCACAGCGGCATAAATAAAGGGATATGCATCGGCCAGAGCTATGGAACGACGGGAAGAAGCCAGATCATAACCGACATTCAACACGGCTTTTAGCTCTTGGCCGCAGCGGGCAATGACCTGTTCCCGGTCTTCATTAAACCGCTCGTTATCCAGGTGGGCATGGGAATCAATCAGCATCTTTAGCACTCCTTTTAGGTCCCTGTTCAGCCTAGGAGGCATTACTTAGGGGTCCAGTTGTTAGCCTAATGGGCTTTCTTTAAGGTCTAGTAATATTGCAGTATCTCAGGAATACTCTTTTAAAACGAACAACAGGACCCAATAGAATCCTCATCAGGCTGACAACAAGACTAAAAAAGAAACCCCCGAGGCCGCCCCCAAAGTTAATCCAGTTCCAGACTCTTTAAATCAATGCGGGGGAACAGTACGTCGCCCCGCTTGACGGTGGTTCCCGCCGGCAGGAGGCCCCAGCTCAGACTATTCCATGCTTGCAGTTCCGGTTTGTCTTGAATCCCCAGTTGCGGCCAAACCCGGCCGGGCAGGCCAGGCATAAAGGGAGTGGCCATAATGGTGGCCAGGCGCAGAACTTCAGCCACATTATATAAAACCGTGTTCAGCCTTTCCGTCTGACCATTCTTGGCTAAAGACCAGGGAGCCGTTTCTTCCAGATACTTATTGGCCCGGCTGACCACCTGCCAAATGGCCCCCAGGGCATTGGAAATTTCGCTCTTATTCATGTATTCTTCCACCAGTTGAGGGGTGGTCCTGGCCAGATCAATTAATTCGGCATCCGGTCCTTCGGGAGCCCCGGGAGCCTGCAGTACACCCTGCTGATATTTCTCCATCATGGTGGCGGAGCGGGACAGCAGGTTGCCGTAATCATTGGCCAGGTCGGTGTTAACACGCTTTACCAGGGCTTCCTCGGAGTAAACACAGTCGGAGCCAAAGGGCAGTTCCCGCAGGAGGAAATAACGCACGGCATCCACCCCGTATTTATCCATCAGCACGTGGGGGTCCACCACATTGCCCTTGGATTTGGACATTTTGCCGCTATCCAGCAGCAGCCAGCCATGACCAATCACCTTCTTGGGCAGGGGCAGGGCCAGGGCCATCAGCATAATGGGCCAAATGATGGTATGAAAACGCACAATATCTTTGGCCATCAGGTGGATATCCGCCGGCCAGAATTTGCGGTAGAGGCTGTCATCCTCGGTACCGTAACCCAAAGCGGAGATATAGTTGGTTAAAGCGTCCACCCATACGTAAACCACATGTTTGGGATCAAAGGGGACTTTGATGCCCCAGTCAAAAGTAGTCCGGGAGACACACAGATCTTCCAAGCCCTGCTTTACAAAGCTGACCATTTCGTTGCGCCGGGAAACCGGCTGAATAAAATCCGGATGCTCGTCAATAAACTGGAGCCAGCGCTCGGCATATTTGGACTGGCGGAAAAAATAGCTTTCCTCCCGGACCTTTTCCACCTCCCGCTGGCAGTCGGGACATTTTCCTTCCGCCAGTTGATATTCGGTAAAAAAGGTTTCGCAGGGGGTACAGTACCAGCCCTCGTATTCGGCCTTATAGATGTCGCCCTGATCATAAAGCTGCTGGAAAAACTGTTGAACCACCTTGTGGTGGCGCGGGTCGGTGGTGCGGATAAAATCATTATAACTGATGCCCAGACGCTCCCATAGTTTTTTGAATCCCAGCACAATATTGTCCACGTATTCCTTGGGGGACTGGCCTTTAGCCCGGGCCGCCCGTTCGATTTTCTGACCGTGTTCATCGGACCCGGTCAGGAACCAAACCTCATGGCCGGTAAGACGCTTATAGCGGGCAATGGTGTCAGCGGCCACCGTGGTGTAGGCATGGCCGATGTGCAGATTATCGCTGGGGTAGTAAATGGGTGTGGTGATATAAAATGGAGGTTTTGTCAAGTGATTTCTTCCCTTCTAAAAAATAATAACCCCGCCCCTGGCAGGGGCGGGGTAAATCCCGCGGTACCACCCTGATTTGCCGTTCCTTTGCAGTAAACGGCCTCAGCAAGTGTAAAACACTTAAAAGCGCGTAACGGTGCCCTACCGTCCGGCCCTACAGCAAGCCTTCCCTTGCTTCGAACCGGCGGCTCCGGAGCCATGTTCGAACGGTCCTCCCTGCAGGGCTTGCACCTGTTCCCCGCTCTCTAAAAGGTTCTTCCGCCTACTCATCCCCATCATAGCCTTTGCTACTTCGATTGTATCCAACAATCAAGCACCTGTCAAGTTTTCTGAACTGAACCCGAAATGTTGGACAGATAATTAAGCAACTCTGGAGGACTGGATCCTGTATTGAACAGGACTCAGTCCTTTCAGTTTGCACTTAATCCTTTGATTATTATAGTAATCTATGTAATCTTCGAGCTCCTTTCGGAAATGTTCTACTGAATCGAAGTCTTGAAGATAGAGTAATTCTGATTTTAAAAGACCAAAAAAGTTCTCCATTACTGAATTATCTAAGCAGTTACCCTTGCGTGACATGCTCTGGATAATTCCTTTTTTGTTAAGCCTATTTTGATAGTTTCTCATCTGGTACTGCCAGCCCTGATCTGAATGGAAGATAAGGTTTGTGTTGTCAGGAATCTTTGAGAATGCCTTATCCAGCATATCTATTATCTGATGGAAGGTCGGCCTGTCTGATATGTTGTAGCTGATGATTTCTCCGTTAAATAAATCAAGGATCGGAGAGAGGTACAGCTTTGTTCCAAATAGGGAGAACTCAGTAATGTCAGTAACCCATTTCTGATTCGGTTTATCTGCCTTGAAATCACGTTGCAGAATATTGGGGGCTACTTTACCCAACTTTTTTTTATAGGCGCGATACTTGCGTATTCGCACCTGGCACTTGATGTTGCATTGCCCCATCAGCTTTAAGACCGTCTTATGGTTAATACGGTACCCTCTATTATGCAGTTCAAGGGTGATTCTCCGGTAGCCGTATCTGCCTTTATGAGCGTGGTATATTTCTTGGATTACAGCTTTGATTTCTTCGTATTTATCAGGCCTGTCCATAGCTTTTAGATAGTAGTAGAAGGTACTCCGGGGCAGGCTGGCAAACTTGAGTAATGCCATCAGGTTAAATTCCTGCCTTAGTTCGTTGATGGCAGCCGCTTTTTCCCACTTTCGCGGGCGATTCTTTCCTGAACTAAGGCATTTAATTTTTTTAGGTAAGCATTCTCCATGCGTAACTGAGCATTTTCAGCTTCCAGCTCTTGCTCTCTAGTCAGATTCCGCTTAAGTTTCTCAGATTTCTTTGGCATTTTAGGGGGCCTGCCTTTCTTGGTGGCTTGCAGACCTGCCGAACCCATTTCTAAATATCGCTTTTCCCATTGATACAGAGTACCTTCGTTAGGAATTTCTAATTCGGCAGCTGCTTGTCTATAGGATAAGTGATGCTGCCAGCGATATTCAATAGCGGAGATCTTAAATTCTTGTGAGTAATGCTGTTTTTTTAATAACAGTTGTTCAATACCACCATGTTCATAAATTGAAACCCATCGCTGTAAGTTCTTTTTGGGAATACCATGTGCTCTTGCTACAACAGTTATGGATTGTCCTGATTCGACTTCCATTACAAGCCTAAGCTGAAACTCATCGCTGTATTTTGTCATTAGAAAAGTGCACCTCCAAGTGTTAGTTTTTTTCTCCAACATTTGGGGTGCACTTCATTCCCGAATATGGTGCTTTTTATACATATTATGAATAAAATTAAAAGTAAAATATTGACTGTTCCGGTTAGTACTGGTATGATTTATATGTAGCAAATTCTGGTATATTGTCGAATGTTAAGTCAGGGAGGGGAAGCGGATTGAAATCCACAGGTATTGTTCGTAAGGTGGACGAGCTGGGTCGGGTGGTAATCCCCATTGAGTTGCGCCGTACTCTGGGCATAGATGAAAAAGACGCCCTGGAAATCTACGTTGACAACGAAAAAATCATTCTGCGCAAATATGAACCAGCGTGTGTTTTCTGCGGTAATGCTTCCGATGTGCAGCATTACAAAGGAAAAATGGTCTGCCGCGAGTGCGCCATCGCCATGGGTGAAAGTGTAAAAGTTGTATAGCATAATACATAAATGAGAGACAAGCGTCTCTCATTTTATTTTCCGCCGTCTTTATAAAACCTTGTTTAAATTAAGAGCCTGGAGGAAACTCCGGGCTTCTTTGTTCTCCGGTATCATGGACCAGGGCATACACTTCCCGCTTAGGCACTCCCCGCAGCCGGGCCACCTCCTTGATAGCCTCCCTGCGCTCCCGGCCCTCCTTCTCCAACAGGGTCACGTGATCCAGCACCGACAGTTCCAGCCAGGGTTCCCGGAACTCCCATTCATTCCGTTCTTCTTCCGGCAAGCCGGCCACCACCAGGGTGATCTCTCCTCGGGGTTGATTTTCTGCAAAATGGGCCAGCACCTCAGACAGGGTGCCCCTTTTAATTTCTTCATGCACTTTTGTCAGCTCCCGGGCCACCGCGCAGGGGCGTTCCCCCCATTGGGCCAGCATCTCTTTAAGGCTGTCTACCAGCCGGTGGGGAGATTCGTAAAAAATCAGGGTGCGGTGCTCCCTTTTTAAAGCCTGCAGTTGCTTGCGCCGGGTTTTTCGCTGGTTGGAAAGAAAACCCTCAAAGGCAAACTTGTGGGTCGGCAGGCCGGAAATGATCAAAGCGGCAATCCCCGCCGAAGGCCCTGGAACCGGGACCACGTCAATCTCCTCGGCCACGGCCTGTTTAACCAATTCTGCTCCCGGGTCTGAGATGCCGGGCATGCCGGCGTCCGAGACCAGGGCAACGGCTTCCCCTTGCCTCAAACGTTGCAGCAGGTGTTCCCCTTTGCCCTCACCACTGTGAGAATGATAACTGGTCAAGGGCGTGTGGATATCAAAATGACTGAGCAGTTTCCGGGTATGGCGGGTATCCTCCGCTGCAATGATGCTCGCTTCTTTTAAAATACGCAAGGCCCGGAGCGTAATATCCTCCAGATTTCCCAGGGGGGTTGCGCAGAGATACAGGGTTCCCCGTTCTTTAAGCACCGTCATTCTGATCTCCTCTGCTCATGAGGGCATAGCAAAAGATGCATTCTCCTTCTCTGCCCTTGCCAAAATACAAGTTGCAAATATGGAATCCCTTGTCATACAAGTCCCACAGATTGCGGGCACCGGGTCGATTCCGACCCGCTCCCTCATTTTCTTCCGCATATAAGCCGGCCACTTCCTGTCTTAGACGGCTATTTTCATCTTCCAGTTCCCTTACTTCCTGTTTCAGGCGGTCCACCTCATCGCAAATCTGACGAAGGGCCTGTTCCAAACGATTAATCCTGCCGGGCAGGGCAGCCACAGTTGCATTCACCTCGGCCTTGCTTAATTTTTAACTCATTCAGGGGATATTCGCGAATGGCTTTACTTTCATGCAGTTCAATACTCACGGTTTTCCGGAATATATTGATGGTTACGATCTTCCCTTCCCCGTCCGGGGACATGACCAGGGTGCCGATTTCCGGATACCCGGCCTTGGCCTCTTCATAAACATCGTTTTCATATTTCAGACAACACATTAATCGACCGCAGATGCCGGATATTTTAGTCGGATTAAGGGATAAATTTTGTTCCTTGGCCATGCGAATGGAAACCGGGGCAAAATCCGCCAGCCAGGAGGCGCAGCACAATTCCCTGCCGCAACAACCCAGCCCTCCTACCATTTTAGCCTCATCCCGCACCCCAATCTGGCGTAATTCAATCCGGGTGCGGAAAACTGCAGCCAGATCCTTGACCAATTCCCGGAAATCAATGCGCCCTTCAGCCGTAAAGTAAAAAATAATTTTATTGCCGTCAAAGGTCTGCTCCACACTGATTAATTTCATGGGCAGTTCGTGGGCAACAATTTTCTCCACCGCAATGTGAAAGGCTTTTTTCTCTTTTTCCCGGTTGGCCTGGACCTGCTGGTCATCCTCTGCGGTGGCCTTGCGCAGGACCTGCTTTAAAGGAGCCACCACTTCCTCATCCGGGACTTCCTTGGGGGCCACCACCACTTCGCCATATTCAACGCCCCGGGTGGTTTCAACCACCACATGGTCTCCCTGCTTCAGTTCAATGCCGTCCGGGTCAAAATAATAAACCTTGCCTGCTGTTTTAAAGCGTACACCAACGACTTTAACGGACATTATAAGATCCTCCGTAGGAGTGAATTTTTAACATCAATACTTCCAAGGCCAGCCTTGTATTGGCGTTTCCTTCGATATGATCCTTCGCTTGCTTTATATCCTCCAGTATTGCCACCAATCCCGCCGGAGCATAACAGGCGGACTGACGGCCTAACTTGTCCAGCACATCCCGGTTTATTAAAAGTCCCGGGTCGGATGTATAATGATAAACCAGCAGGTCCCGAAACCACAGGAGCATCAGCCCCAGACCCTCCAAAGCCGCCGCCCGGTCGGAGGATAATTCCTCCGCCATGCTCAAGGCTTGAGCCTTCTGCATTTCGGGAAATCTTTGCACCATCTCCAACACCCGGTTCCGGACGTCCCAGCTCTCGCTTCCGTCGGCCAGCCGCACCGCCAGGCCCAGGCTGCCGCCGGTTAGAGCGGCCAGTTTATCCGCCTGTTGCGGGTCCAAATGACAAAGTTTCAACAAACCCTCTGCCACTTCCCTTTGACTCAGGGGTCGCAAGGCCAACTGCTGGCAGCGTGATAAAATGGTCGGCAGAAGGGCCTGGGGCTGATGGGTCAACAACAGGAAAACCGTTTCCCCCACCGGTTCCTCCAGGGTTTTTAAAAAACAGTTGGCGGCTTCCGTGGTCATGGCTTCCACCATTTCCATAAGAATCACCTGCCTCCGGGACTGGTAAGGTTTAAATTGCACCTGCCGCTGCAATTCCCTGATCTGCTCAATTTTTATGGATGCCCCGGATGGCCGCAATCGATGCAAATCCGGATGATTGCCGCCGGACTGCTGCCGGCAGGAACGGCACAAACCGCAAGCATCACCATCCCGGGGCTCATCACACAACAGGGAGCCGGCAAAGCGCTCCGCCACCGTTCCCTTGCCAATCCTCGGCGGCCCCATAAACAAGTAAGCGTGAGCCACCCGGTCCCGCTGCACCGCATGCTTCAGCGTCCGAATCATTTCCTGGTGCCCGATGATATCACTGAGCTTATACACCCATCATTCCACCCATCACTGAGCAAATTTCCTCGTGCAATGTTTCAATGCTTCGCCGTGCATCCAAAACAACATAACTTTGATTTTGCCGGGCTAAAGCTAGGTAGCCGGTCCAAACCCGGCGATGAAAATCCATGGCTTCATTCTCCAGCCGGTCGGCCGACTTGGTTCTTCTTGAGCGGGCCAGACCTTCTTCCGGCGGCAGGCTCAATAGAAAGGTTATATGAGGCTGCAAGCCCCCGGTCCCCAGCTCATTAATTTTCTTTAGAAATTCAATATCCAGCCCCCGGCCATAACCCTGGTAGGCCAGACTGGAGTCAATATAACGGTCACAGAGCACCACGGTTCCCTGTTCCAATGCGGGCCGGATCACCTGGGCCACCAATTGGGCCCGGGCCGCCGCGTAAAGCAAAGACTCCGTGTGCCCCTGCATTTCCTGGAAAACCGGGTCCAGTAAAAACTCCCGTATTTTTTCTCCCACCGGAGTTCCCCCGGGTTCCCGGGTGGCGCAGGTAGGAATCTGCCGGGCCGTCAGATATTTATTTAAGAGATCCAGTTGGGTGGATTTTCCCGACCCGTCCACACCTTCAAATACGATAAACAATCCCTTGGACATAAACCCTCCACGCTAAATTATATCATTCTCCACTCATACCTCAAGAATCACCTTTAACCCGCTGTCCTCCAGCCCATGACAGGGATAGCCCTTCTGCCGGACTTCCTGCAGGTATTCCAAAATATCCTTGGTAATTTCCTCTCCCGGACAAAGAGCCGGTATTCCCGGCGGATAAACCGCTACGGTGGCGGCGCTTATGCTGCCCAGACTTTGTTCCAGAGGAATTGTTACCGAGGGCCTGAGCCAGGCCTCCCGGGGGGTTAAATGGCTTACCGGTTCCGGCAGCATGAACGTCTCGGGGTAAAACCGGGACACGGTTTGCGTCTGGGACCGGGTCAGCTCTTCTATTCCATGCATTAGCCTGCGGCAATCCTCCCAGGTGGTGCCTAGGGAAATCACCGCCACCACACAGGCAATATCCGCCATCTCCACAAAAACGCCATATTTTTGCTCTAGTTGTTGGGATACCTGATACCCTGAAAAACCCAGGTCCTGTAAAGAAAAGGTCAACCGGGTTCGGTCAAAATACCTGGCTCCGTCCCCATCCAGATACGCCTGGTTCAAAACCTTTACCCCTTTTAGTTTTTCCAGACGTTCCCGGCACCAAAGGGCTTTTTCCAGGGCTTTGCCCATCAGTTCTTCCCCCTTCAGAGCCAGTTGTCTGCGGGCCAGGTCCAGGGAAGCCATCAATAAATAGGACGGGCTGCTGCTCTGCACCATGCGCAGCGCCTCTGCCAGCCGCTTCCTATCCAGATAAGGCCCCTGGATGTGCAGGAGGGAGGACTGGGTCAGGGAGCCGCCCATTTTATGCATACTTTGCACCACGGCATCCGCCCCGCAGGAAAGGGCATCCGGGGGTAAATTCCGGTGAAATTTCAGGTGGGAGCCATGGGCCTCATCCACCAACAGGGGCACATTGTTTTCTCTGCAGCAATCCGCCACCTTCGGCAAATCTCCGGCAATCCCGTAGTAGGTGGGATGAACCGCCATCACTGCCTTGATGCCCTGCTCCTTTTTAAATTTATTTTTAATTTGCCAAACATCCGGTCCGTTGGAACAAAAAAAATCTTTCATGATCCGGGGATAGTAATAAACGGGCGCTGCCCCGGATAATACCAGACCCGAGAAGATGGATTTATGTGCATTACGGGGAACAATAATTTTATCACCCTGATGACAACAGGCCAGCATTAAAGCCAGCAGCCCGCCACTGGTACCATTCACTAAAAAAAAACTTTTTTCCGCACCATACAGTTCCGCTGCTAATTTCTGAGCTTCGGCAATGGCCTGCCGGGGATCATGCAAATCGTCCAGTCCGGGAATCTCTGTAAGATCCAGTTGAAAGATTCCTGTTCCCGCCAAATTTAAAAATTCCGTAGGAATGGCCTGTCCACTCCGGTGACCCGGAATATGCAGTTGGGCCGACCCGGCAAATTTCTGCTTCAGCAACGACTCCCATAAAGGAGCATTTTTTTGCTCCAACCCAACCACATCCTAAAAATAATTAACAACTTATTTTATCATATACAAAAATTAACTGCCAATTAATTACTAACTTATTTTCCATTCCTTTAACCTTATAGACTGTGTTTAAGAGGGGAAAATTAAAATAAAGGGATGGGCAGAGAAAGGAGCAGCAGAATGCCTAAATCAAAGGGTCCTCAAATCGACGAAAAAGCCCTGTCTAAAAAATACCGCACCAGTGTGACCCGCCTGATCCGGGCATGGAAAAGCGGTCGCAGCGACATGGAAATTGCCGCCCGGGCCGGGATTGATTTAACCACACTCAGACAAATAAAAACGGACATCGAGCTGGCTCACCGCAAGTTAAGATTGGATAAAAAGAAAGAGGCCCTGGCGAAAAGTCAGGCCTCGTTACAACGCCAGATTTTTTTAAGACCGCTTTTATAAAGGTCATATTCGGGATCATCCCAGGCAAGGTTGGCAATTTTATTTTCACAGGCTTCGCAGATATAGCTTCCCAAAAGAGTGATGCCGGTGTTGTTTTCAGGTACAGACTTCCGGCATAAAGCACAATTTAAAAATTTTTCCATACCAACCCCCCTTTTATCTCCAGTGTTCCCTAAAAATCGAGCTATTAAAACATTCTCTAAGCTAAGTATATGATCCTGCAGGGTAATTGGTGAAGTGAAACCTTTTTATACCGGCGCGAAAAGCAGCCGGTATTTTTATTCGTATGCCTGATCCAATACAACCTGCATTCTTGTACATGTTTTCTTTATTGGGAGAAAATACTAGAAGTATTGATAAGCAGCTTTTTTAGAGCTTATGGGAGGATGGTTTTTTGAAAAACTGGAAAATTTCTGAGTGGCAGGCCATGGGGTATCTGGTCATGATTGTATTTGCCACCTCCATTCTTTTTGTACCGGGTTTAGTGGCCAAGGGAGCAGGTATGGCCTCCTGGCTGGCTCTGGTAATCGCTCTGGCGGTTGGGTCGTTAATTGCCCTGGTTTCCACCTCTCTGGGCCTTCGCTATCCGGAAAAGACCATCATTGAATACGCTGTGGATATACTGGGCTTCCCCTTGGGAAAGCTGGTAAGCCTCCTGTTTATTTTTTACTTTATTTATGTAGCCTATTACGTTTTGAGGCAATTCCAGGCATTGATGTCCGCGGCTTACATGCCCGAAACCCCACCGGTAGTTTTCCTGGTGCTGCTTACCCTGCTTTCCTGTGCGGCTTTGTACCTGGGGTTGGAGGTAATTGTCCGGGCCAACAGCTTAATTCTTTTTTTCAACTTGTTTGCCATTCTTATTATTTTTTTTGTTTTTGTGGGGACAGTAGATTGGTATAACCTTAAACCGGACTTTTCCAAAGGGGTTGGTCCCATTGTTACCGGTTCTCTGTCACCGTCCAGCTGGCTCGGGGAAACGGCGGTAATTTTAATGCTGATCCCTTTTATCCAGCGGAAATCTGCTGTCCGGAGGGTTACCCTATATGCCATTCTCCTGCTGTTTTTCCTGCTGGAAATGGTCATCATCACCGTAGTAGGCAGCCTTGGTGCGGACCGGACCAGCCGGCTGGTTTTTCCGTTATTTACTTTGCTGTCGCAGCCTCCCCATTTTGTACAGGAACTGATTTTTCAGCCCAGCGCTTTATTCATGGCCGTCTGGATTTCCGGCATGCTAATGAAATTAACCACCTTCTTCTTTGCCGGAGTGTATGGATTGGCCCAATGGTTCGGCCTAACCAGCTATCGCTGCCTGGTCCTGCCGGCAGGAGCCCTAATCGTGGTGCTGGCTTTTATATCCTGGCCTAATACGGAAAAACTGCTGGAATTTTCCCAGTATACTTTCCCGGTTTCCATCCTTTTTATCAATCTGGGTCTTCCCTTGTTATTATACCTTCTCTCCCTGTTCCGCCACGGCTTAAATCGTTCAAAGGGGGCTGCATAGATGGATCTTTTAGAAAAGTTGAAATGGATCATGTTACAAAGGCAAATCCGGAAGAATCGCCCGAGGCCCTATCACCCTCAACCGACACAAAGGGATATTTATACCCAAGAGGAACTGGCGTCTACAGAAATCGTCCCCTCCCTGCAGAAAAATCTGGATCAGATGACCCGGATTCTGGGTAAAAATGTTGATTTCGTAAAAAGAACTTTCTTTCTGGGCCAGGAGCAACCCCTGGAGGCTGCCGTGATTTATATAGATAACCTGATTGACCCTCCCCTTTTAGACCGGGAGATCATGAGCCCCCTGCTGGAACCCCCTCTGAATCAGCGTTCCGGTGTTCATTTACTCAAGGTCTTAACCGAGGGGGGGCTAATCTCCCGGGCCGAAATAAAACAATATACTGCCTTTGATGACATCATTTCCAGCCTGCTGACGGGTGAAGTGATTTTATTGGTGGATAGTTTTCCCCGTGCTTTTGCCATAAGCTGCAAAGGCTATAAAATGAGAGATATTCCCCAGCCCTCCCTGGAGAACTCTGTAAGGGGTCCCCGGGACGCCTTCATTGAAGGGCTGCCTGTTAACATCGGCCTGATCCGCAAGCGGCTGGCCTCTCCCAATCTGGTAGTGGAAACTTTAAAAATCGGTAAAGTCAGTAATACCACCGTAGCCCTGCTGTATATAAAAACCATTGCCTCCGAAGGTCTGGTGGCGGAAGTGCGGAAGCGGCTGGAAAGAATTGATATCGACGTGGTCCTGGAAAGCGGTTATTTGGAACACTTTATTAAGGACAGCCCTTATTCTCCCTTTCCCCAGATGCTCGTAACCGAAAGACCGGACCGGGTGGTGGGAAATCTGGCGGAAGGAAAAGTGGCCGTTCTCACCGATAATACCCCGCTGGCTTTGGTGGTTCCCGGGGAACTGCTGTCTTTACTGCAGCATCCGGAGGATTATTACGTCAACTTTTACTTTGCCACCCTGATCCGGTGGCTGCGATATCTGGCTTTTTTAGCCGCCTTGACGCTGCCGTCCCTATACATTGCCATCACCAACTTCCACCAGGAAATGATCCCCACCACTCTGTTTATCAGTATTGCTGCGGCCCGTCAGGGAGTACCCTTTCCGGCTTTCCTGGAAGCCCTGCTGATGGAAGCAGCCTTTGAAACACTGCGGGAAGCGGGTATCCGCCTGCCGGGGCCCATAGGCCAGGCCGTCAGCATCGTAGGGGCCCTGGTCATCGGTCAGGCAGCCGTCCAGGCCAACATTGTATCTCCCTTGATGGTTATCGTGGTGGCCTTCACCGGCATTGCCACCTTCACCATCCCTCAGTACAATTTTGGCATTACCATTCGCATGCTGCGCTTTCCTTTAATGATTTCCGCAGCTTTCCTGGGACTATTTGGTGTGATGATCGGCCTGTTAGCCATTCTGCTTCATTTATGTTCTCTAAGAAGTTTTGGGGTTCCTTATTTAAGCCCTCTGGCGCCCTTTAATTGGCAGGGTTTAAAAGACACCTTGATTGTGGCTCCTCACTGGACCCGATCCAAACGACCGGCAGAGCTGGTACAGCAGAACAACCAATTGATGGGCCGAAATCTTAAACCAAGGCCGCCTGGGAAAAAGGAGTAGGGGGTGGGATCCTTGAGAAGAAAGTTTCTCCAGCTGCTTGGTATCCTTCTGCTTTCTTTCAGCCTGGCAGGCTGCTGGGATTTGCGGGAAGCGGAAGAGACCGGCATTGTGGTGGGTATGGGCATTGATCAAAAAGAGGATGGGACCATCGTCGTCATTGCTCAAACGGTAAAGCCCCAAACTCCCGGGGCCGGCGGGGGAGTTACGGGAAGAACCAACCAGGGAGTGGATACCTTTCAAAATTGGTACAGTACCGGGGAAACTGTTTATGACGCTGTGCTGAATCTTACGCTCAAGTCTCCCAATGTTTTTTTCTGGTCTCATAATCAGGTCTTCATTATTTCTGAAAAACTAGCCAAAAAAGGTTTGGCGGATGTGCTGGACTTTATCGAAAGGGATCCGGAATTTAAGCAAAATGCCTGGATCCTGATCGCCAAAGAGGGCTTGCCGGAAATACTGGAATCCAGTAACAATGCCGGTCAGCCCCCATCCCAGGTGCTCTCGGATATCATCAACATCCGCAACCGCAATGCCAAATACGCCATATCCAGCCTGGGTGATTTCCTGCAGCAGCTTGGCAGTCCCAATACTCAGCCCTACACGGCGGGGGTTACCTTTACCAAGAGCTTGATGAAAGATCCGGACAGCGTATTTTTACCGGGTCAGGAACCCGCACCGGCCAAAGAGTTAACCCTTTCAGACACCGCTGTGTTCAACCGGGATAAACTGGCGGGCTGGTTTAACCCGGTTGAAAGCCGGGGATTGCTCTGGATTCAGGGAAAAGTCAGACAGGGCCTGCTTATCTTAAATCTGCAAAATCAAAGAGTATCGGTGGAAATAACCAAAAGCAGCAGTAAATTTAAGTCTGAAGTGAGAGAAGGGCATCTGATTATGAAGGTAGAGGTTAAGGTTCAGGGTAATCTTACAGAAATGGCCCCCGGCATAGAGCTGAATGAAAAACAGGTTAAGAAAATCGAATCCCTGATGGCAAAAGAGGTAAAAGAACAAATCAACGGAGCAGTAACCCGGGCCCAGGAACTGAATACCGATGTTTTAGGCTTTGCCGGGGCCGTCCACCGGGATTATCCCGAAGCCTGGAACCGGGAGCTTTCTAAACAGTGGCCGGAAACCTTTAAAGAGCTGGAAGTGGACGTGGCGGTGGAAAGTCACATCAATGGTGTGGGATTAATCATCAATTCAGTAAATCCCCAAAAAATCAAGTAATCGGAGGAAGCTCATGGCTTTAACCGTTATTTTAATTACCCTGGCCTATATCCTGATTATTGTACTGGAAGTTCCCCGGCTGCTGGCACAAAAAAAGTGGCGGGAGTTAACCGCCTTTTCCCTTCTGCTGCTGCCGGCTATTGTTTATAGTTACGGCATGGCCTTTGATGTGAATTTACCCAATCCCACCCAGCTGATTGAGGGGATCTTTAAACCTCTGGCCTTGCAGTTGGAAAAGATATTGGGTACCGCCCTATAGGTAGCTCTTTTATAAATCACCACCGGAAAAAATCTTTTGCTAAGGAAGATCGTCTTGGACAAAGAATTCATCTCGGCCAAACACGGAACCTATTTAACCCTGGGATATGTGGTAGGTACCGCCCTGTTACTGTCTCCCACCGCCACCATTTTGACGGCTAAACAAGACGCCTGGCTGGCACCGCTGCTGGCGGCTATTCCGGGCTTGCTCCTCATTGCCCTGCTTACCTCTTTGAACAGGATGTATCCCGGCCAGTCCCTGATACAATACAGCAGCTCCATTCTGGGCTGGCCGGGTAAGCTGTTGGGCCTGCTTATCCTCTGGTTCACTTTCCATCTGGGAGCATTGGTATTAAGAAACATTTTAACCTTCGTATCTTCCATTATGCTTTTTCAAACCCCGCCGACGGTTATTCTTATTTTTACCGTGGCTTTAACCGCTTATGGCGTTAAATTAGGCATCGAAACCCTGGCCCGGGCCTTTAAAATTTTAATTTTCTTGGTGGTCATCGGCTTTTCCATCGTACATATCTACAGCATGCTGTTTGCAAATTATTCCAATCTTTTGCCGGTTTTGAGCCGGGGATTTAAGCCCATTCTGCACTCGGCGGTTAATTTTACCGCTTTCCCCGTGGGTGAAATTATTGTGTTCAGCCTGCTGATCTTTCATATTCATAAACCGCAGCAAGTAGGTCCGTCCCTTACAGCCGGCCTCCTGGCCGGGATCCTGGTTTTAGTTCTCTCCATTGAACGGGCTATTGTTACGCTGGACCCGGAACGCTCCTCCCGGGCCATTTTTACCACTATAACGGGTCTCAGTTCCGCCCCCGGCGGAAGGCTGTTGATGCCCATCATGGCGCTAAATACCTTTGTCTTTTCCATCTGTAAATTTTTCATTTGCTACTACGGTTTTGTTCTGGGTACTTCCCACTGGTTCAAACTATCCGATTATAAGCCCCTGATACTGCCGGCGGGAGCATTATTCATTTTATTTGCCCTTTATTTACATAGCAACGCCATAGAAGAATTCACCTTTGCCGCGACCATCTGGCCGGTATACGCCCTTCCCATTCAATTTGGCGTTCCCCTGCTGCTTTGGCTGGTTGCCATCCTTAAAAACGCCCTAAAATCCCAGCGTTAGGCAGCAAAGAAAGCAAATCCTCTGCAAAAATCATCATGACTACCCCGGCACATAATAAAGACACCCCCGTTTGGGGGTGTCTTGGTTATGTTACAAAACTATGCTTCTTTGGCTACTTTCTTTTTATTAACCAGGATGGCTGTATCTGGGCAAACCATCTGGCAGATACCACAGGCGATGCACTCGTCGTTGGCCTCTACCGAGGGGGTTCCATATACACCCAGCACTTTGGACCAGGCAATACACTTCTTGGGGCATTTTTGAATGCACAGTCCACAGCCTTTGCACAGACCGGGGAACAGCGTCCAATCACCCTTGGTTAGCTCTAGGGTACGGCCTTTGAATTCCATGATTTTCCCCCCTAATTACTTGTTCATGAGTTCCATGCCGCGGTCAATGGCCTTAAAGTTCAGTTCGCGCAGCTTGGGATCTTGCTCAAATTTATAGCCAAGTTTCTTTTCAATGGCCTTTTTGGCGGCTTCAGCCGGAACCACATTGGTGGCGGCCACTACGGCACCCATGATGATCACGTTAAATACCCGGGGGTGCAGTTCGTTCTTAGCAATCTCCAGAGCGGGAATGGCCAATACCCTCTTGGCTTCGCCTTCCTTGGGCAGGTCCTCTTCCACACCTTCAATGCTGGTATCATAAACATATACGGTTTCAGGGCCCACATATTGCTTGCAGCGACGGACAGCGCGGTCACTGAGGGCAATCAAAATGTCGGCTTTATCAAATTTGGGAGCTCCAATGGGCTGGTCGCCAATTTGCAGGTAAGCGATGGATACACCGCCCCGCTGTTCAACACCAAAGTTAGGAATGTACAGCGCCTCGCGTCCTTCCGCGTTGGCAGCCGCGGCAATAATTTCCGCTACGGATTGAACACCCTGGCCACCTTCACCGGCCAAGCAGATTTTTGTAGCTTTAGCCATTCTGCTGAGCCTCCTTCTTTGCCTCAAAGGGGTTTTTCTTTTCTCCAACCTTAAAGTACTGGGTCATTTCCTTCTCTACAAAGGCCCAGGTCTTTTGGGCATTGGTCCGCCAGTTGGTGGGGCAGGAGGCCAAGGCTTCCACAAAGGAAAAACCGTTCCCCTGCATCTGATTTTCCAAAGCCTTTTTAATATAGCTTTTTAACTGCCGTAAATTGGCAACGCTGCCCCGGGCCACATAGGCGCCGTCACCGGTGATGGCCGAGATCATTTCCGGTCCTTGGGTGGGCATACCGGTTGCCTGTGCATCGCGACCGTAGGGAGCGGTCTCTACCTTTTGGCCGGGCATGGTGCAAGGGGACATCTGGCCGCCGGTCATAGCATACACCGTATTGTTGGCCAGAAGAACGGTAACTTTTTCGTTACGGGCGGCAGCGTTTACGATACCGCCGACACCGATAGCGTAGCCGCCGCCGTCACCCATATAGGCAATGCAGATGAGATCGGGGTTGGCCCGTTTAATACCGGTCATTACCGGGGTGGTCCGCCCATGGTGGGTCTGCACGCTGTCACAGTTGAAGAAATCCCAGGACAGCAAAGAACAGCCGATGTCACAGCCAAATACAACTCTATCCTGAATACCCAGTTCATCAATGGCCTCGCCCAGGCACTTGAGCACCTGACCATGACCGCAACCGGGACAGAATTTATGAGGTTTACTTTCTACACGCCAGCTTTTGGGCATAGCGGGTTGTGGGTTCACAGACATGTTGAAACCTCCCTCCTTATTTGCAAAAAATTCTTAGAGCACCTCTTTAACTTTGGCCACAATTTGTTCGGTGGTAATCCCCACGCCGGGCTTGAAATAGGGCACGATTTCGGCGGTGGCACCGTAAATGGCATCCTTCACCAGTTTGGCCAACTGGCCCTGGGCGGATTCAGCAATTAACAGTTTTCTGTTGCCGGTGGCTAAAGCCTTAAGCTGCTCCGCAGGGAAGGGACGAAGGGTGATGGGCCGGAAATAGCCGACTTTCAGCCCCTCTGCTCTTAGTTCTTTAACGGCATCACGCACACCACGGAAAACAACACCGTGGCCAATCACGATCAGGTCCGCATCCTCGGTGAATTCCTCTGCGTATTCCACAACTTCCGGAGTCATTTTTTCATAATCAGCAAAATGCTGTTGGAGTACTTCATAAAGTTCTTCTTCAACGTTATAGGTATTGCGGTAATGCCCGGGTTCGCGGTCTACACCGGGAGTTCCGGGTTTGCCCACGTATTTTTCGGTGGGAACCATTTCAATGCCTCTTTCGGCGGGATCGTAAAGGGTTACGGATTCACGCATTTTAGCCTGGTAGCCGTCGCCCAGTACAAAGGTAGGGAAACGATACTTCCAGGCAGTGTTAAAGGCCTTAATGGTGTAATCAAACAATTCCTGGTGATTACTAGGGGAGTAAACCACCCGCATCCCTTCACCATTACCACCGTATGTAGTGAGGGTTACTTCCTGTTGGGAGTAAATAACGGTCGCTGTGGACGGGCCGCCACGCTGTTGGACAACCACCACGCTGGGGAGTCTCATGGCTTCAGCCATGGACATGGGTTCCTGCATCAGTGTGTTACCAGGGCCCGCGGTGGCAGTAAAGGCCCTAAGACCGGCCAGCACTCCGCCAACGGTGGTAAAACCCGCAGACAGTTCATCTTCGGTTTGCAGGAATTTGCGGTCAAATTTGGGAGCTTGGCGGGTCCAGTAGTGCATGATTTCGTTTTGAGGAGTAATGGGATAGCCATACATAATCTCGGCATTGGCTGCCAGGGCTGCCCAGGCAACTACCTCGTTACCCGTCATGAACGCCCGCTTTTCTCCGGTAATCGGTTTTTCGGACATGAGAAAAACCACACCTCCTAAGTTAATAGATTCCTTTGGAGCAACTTTGAAGCCTACATTTATAATGGTCTGGTTGTCCTACCAAAACGTATGCGGCATGTAACGAACCAGGGGTCGTACGGGATATCCCATACAATCCTGTGCTCCCAGTTGCCGGGCTACTTCTTGGTCTGCGGTGGTGGCTACCACAGGGATTCCCAGAATATTAGAAACCTCGCTTACCATCCGCGCACCCTCTTGAACAACTTCCGGCGTTGTCTCATCCCCCAGGTGCGTATTGTTTATGAGCGCGTGAATAGGTTCCAGTTCTTTTATGTAATCAAGAATTTCTTGGACGGTTGATGTCATGGGTCTTTTGGCATTGATTACAGCGATAATCTTTAATTCCGGGGTTTCTTCCACCCCTTCCAAAAGGTTCAGGGTTTTTGCTCCTTCAATACCATACCCAATATCTAGAATCACATCCCCCTCCCGGTATAATGCCCACCGGGATTCCGGTTTAATGGTATTGCCGGCTTCTCCTAAGCCCATGGTTTCCCTTGTTTCCCAGGCGATGACGCTCATCCCGGCATCCTCAAGCTGTTTTTTAATGGGACGCAGGGTATAACAGGGTTCCACAATGTCCAGGTCTACCAAGTTCACCTTGCGACCTAAGCTGGCCAATTCCAGAGCACGGTTTACAGCCACTTCACTTTTTCCACTGGCATATTCACCCACATAGGCCTCAACAATTCTCTTCGAAATGGTCATCCCCCCTGTTTCTGCGGTATTAGTTTGTCCATTTCAGAAAATTCCTAAAAGCTCTATAAAAAGCAAGAACCGGGACATTACGCCATATCCCGAGCTCTTCTTACTAGTATAATCTCTAAAATTTATTAAGTCAACAATTAGTTAACCCTATTTAACAGGCCAACTAACCGTTCAAGTCCTTTTTTCGACATTTCGCGGAAAAATTATTTACAACATTAAATCATTGCGTTCAGATTTGTTTTTCGGCCAACTGCCTCTAGGGAAAGTAAAAGGTCAAATTTAATGCTTTAGAGGTTTTAAAGCACCATATAGTTTGCCAGTACCAACAATACAACCCCCGGAATCTGCAATATACCTGCCGTTAACAAAGTAACCGGATTAATGGCAATATGCAGGCCCAAACCACCGCAGGCTACATTGACCAGCGCCAGTAAAAGGCCGCCCACCAGCAGGGATATTCCCACTCTACCAATTAAAACCAGGGGCCGGGCAAAGATTGTCCCAAACAGGTACAGGCCCAACAGCCCCAGCAGGCTTAAGATGATGGTCTTTGTTTCCATATAAACACCCCCGTTTGCTAAAGGGTGGTTTTTTCAGGTCGGCCGTTGGCTTTATTGGTATTCCTTAACAGTCCAGTTGCTAGCCTTAAAAGTCTTCTTCTCGGGTCCTGCAGCTTATTGATACAGGACCTCATAGCAGTACCATTAAGTCTAATAACTAGACCCTAAAGAAATGCCCGTTAGGCTAACCGCCCCAAAGAAAAACCCCACTACATATATAGCGGGGTTGGACAAACTTTATGACTATTTATTTGGAAAATTTTAGGAACCGAATTCTCCACGGCCTTCCAGTGCCTTGTTCAAGGTCATGGCGTCGGCATACTCCAGATCGGAGCCAACGGGAATCCCATGAGCAATGCGGGTTACTTTAATTCCCAGGGGTTTGATCAATCGGGCCAGATAAAGGGCGGTGGTTTCTCCCTCCACATCGGAGTTGGCGGCCAGAATGACCTCTTCCACCTCTCCTTCCTGCAGGCGTCCTAATAATTCCTTCACCGTGACATCCTCAGGTCCGACACCTTCCATGGGTGAAATGGCGCCGTGGAGCACATGATATAAACCTCGATAACCCCGGGCCTTCTCCATGGCAATGACATCCCTGGGCTCTTCCACCACGCAGAGCAACTTGCGATTTCGGCTGGTATCCCGGCAGACATGACAGGGATCTTCATCCGTAAGGTTGCAGCAATGGGAACAGCGCTTGATGGACTGGCGCACTTCCACCAGGGTTTTAGCCAAACTTTGAGCCATTTCCGGAGAAGAATTCAATACATGAAAAGCCAGCCTTTGGGCTGTTTTAGGACCAATGCCTGGAAGTTTGGCAAACTCATTTACCAGCCTGGCCACCGGACCGGAGTAGTAAAGCATGGTTATCCTTCCTTTGGTGGAGTCTTTCAAGCAGTCCTTTAGGGTCCGGCCTGTGAGGTGCTTCCTTTGGGTCCTGTCGCTAGCCTTATAAGTGTTCTTAAAGGGTCCTGTAAAGGATCCCGAAGTACAAGGCCGGCAACAAGACTCAAAAAGAAATGCCCATGAGTCTAACAACAGGACCCCAAAGACATGCCTATAAGTCTAACAACGGAACCAAAAAACCATACCCCGAAGCCTTTTAGAACAGCCCCGGTATATTCAGTCCGCCGGTAAGTTTGCTCATTTCCTTGGAGACCATCTCCTGGGACTTGCGCAGGGATTCATTCACTGCGGCCAAAATTAAGTCCTGCAGCATTTCAACGTCCTCGGGGTCCACCGCTTCCGGCTTAATGGCAATGCTAACGATCTCCTGTTTACCATTGGCCACCACTTTCACCGCACCGCCCCCGGCGGTGCTTTCAACGGTGCGGGAACTCAACTCTTCCTGCATTTTAGCCATATCCTGCTGCATCTTTTGAACCTGCTTCATCATTTTGTTCATATTTCCACCCATCATATCACTAAATCCTCCTTATATATGCTCAACCCGTTGATTCCGGGTCATTCTCAAGGGTTACCAGGTCTTCCCCAAAAAGCCGGACCGCCTCCAGGTAAATGGGATCGTCCTTAGGATTAGAGGTCGGCCGGGGCACCTGCTTTTTTCCCTGCACACAGCGTACCTCCCAGGGAGTCCCAAAATGTTTGGAGAGTAGCCATTCCAGATATTTTCTGGACTCAGGTTTATCTGCTGTTGCATAATCAATAAATTCTTCAAAATAAAGGGTTAAGGTGTTGCCTTTGGCCTCTATTTGAGGTTCATTTTTATTTAAGACGCTCCACAGCCTCATTTTCCCACCATCCCGTATGCCCTTTAACAGGGCGGGCCAAGCCTGGCGTATGATCTCGATGCCCGTATCCTTTACCGGGGCTGCGGGACTTTCTTTTACCGGCAGTTCAACCGTCTTTTCTTTCTCCGGCGGGCCGGCAGTCCCTACCTTGGCTATAGGGCTCTCTTTTCTTGGCCCAGGGGCCTGGGTTTCTTGGTCCAAGTCCTTCCGCGGCAGGGAGGCAATTTCCACCGCTCCACTTTCCAGCCGGTGTTCCAACTGGGCCACCCGCCGGGCCAAAGCCTCTACAGAGGTGCTTACCTCCGGCCGGGCTGCTTTAACCAAAGCCAGCTCCAACACCAGAACCGGCTGGGAACTCCACTTCATTTCCTGTTCCGCCTGGACCAGCACCTGCAGCAAGTGAAACAAGGTCTGCTCCTGCAGAGAGCCGGCCGGACTCTTTTGATCCAAACCTTCCAGCAGCAATCCCCGCAGATGGGAAGTCAGTTCCCTGGCAAAAAGCCGCAAATCCTTTCCCCGATCATTTATTTCAGCCAGCAGTTCAAGGGCCAAAGACGCCTTTCCCTCAGCCAAATGCCGCACCATGCGGGCCAGTACTTCCTGCTGCACCGTTCCCAGGATGCTGTGAATGTCTGCGGCGGAAACCTTTTCTTCCGCAAAGGCCGCCCCCTGATCCAAAATACTCAGGGCATCCCGCAAGCCTCCTTCCGCCGCCTCGGCAATCAGCCGAAGAGCCTCTTCTTCCACTTCAATACCGGCGCCGGCAGCCACTTCTTTTAGCCTTCCCAGCATCTCCTGGGTTTTAATGCGGCGAAAATCAAAACGCTGGCAGCGGGAAAGAATGGTTACCGGAACCTTATGGGCTTCGGTGGTGGCCAGTACAAAAACCACATGGGCCGGAGGTTCTTCCAGGGTTTTTAATAAAGCATTAAAAGCCTGGTCCGTGAGCATATGAACCTCATCAATGATATATACTTTTCTGCGACCGGTGGCCGGAGCAAATTTAACTTTCTCCCGCAAATCCCGAATTTCATCGATGCCACGATTGGAGGCAGCATCGATTTCAATCACATCCACCGACGTGCCTTCATTAACGGCCCGACAATTGTCACACTCATTGCAGGGTTCTCCCAGGTCATTGTTCAGGCAGTTTAAGGCCTTGGCCAGCACTTTGGCCGTGGTGGTTTTCCCGGTTCCCCTGGGGCCGCAAAATAAATAAGCATGAGCAACCTTCCCGTTGACCAGGGCATTTTGCAAGGTCCGGGTTATGTGCTGCTGGCCCACCAGTTCATGAAAGGTTTGGGGACGCCATGTACGGTACAAAGCTTTATACGTCAAAACAGAAACACCCCATTGTTATTCTTCCATATTGTTTCGCCTTTTAATACTTATTTCCTTTAAGAGAAACTATTTCCATTTAAAAAACCAGGAAATATCCGACTTTGGGAGAATCCATTTCTATCGCCGGAAACGGCGGGTCATAATAAAAGGAAGGTTTAGAATAACTGCGGCTCTCTGCCGCTGCCAGCTCTTTATTTGTACACCATAACCCGAGAAGGGAGATTGCATTCTTGACTGAAAACAACCGGGTCGCTGTTGCCCATTGTGACAGCTATGCACTACCAGCCATTGACCGGGCTTTAGAAGGATTACTGATCTCCTTGGGCCCTGTGGAAAAATGGATCCAACCGGGCCAGCGGGTGGCCGTAAAACCCAATTTAATCGCCAAAAAAAAGCCTGAGGAAGCCGCCACCACCCACCCTTTACTGGTGGAAGCCGTGGTGCGTATGGTGCAAAGGGCCGGCGGAAAACCATTTATTGTGGACTCTCCCGGCGGGCCTTCCAGCAAGGGATTGCTTAACGCCGTTTACCGGACTACGGGCATGTCGGAAGTGGCCGCCCGCACCGGCTGCGACCTTTGCCTTGACACCACCGAACTGGTGCTGGCCCATCCCCGGGGCAGGGTCATTAAGCAACTGACCGTTCTCAAAGTACTGGCCGAAGCGGATGTTATTATCGGCCTGCCAAAATTAAAAACCCACTGCATGACCCGGTACACCGGGGCCGTAAAGTTAATGTATGGGGCCATACCCGGCTTGAAAAAGGCGGAATATCACTTCAACCTGCAGCGCTTGGAAGACTTCACCCAGCTTTTAATCGATATCAACACCCTGCTAAAACCAACCTTGGTCATTATGGATGCCATCGTGGGCATGGAAGGAGACGGGCCAACGGCGGGAACTCCCAGAAAGGCGGGACTTTTACTGGCCTCCCCCAATCCCTATGCCCTGGATTATGTAGGTTCGGGTTTCATCGGCATTCATCCGGAATCCCTTCCGTTAATCCGGTTAGCCATGGAACAGGGCCTCTGTCCACCTCCTGAACAGTTGGAACTGGCGGGAGACCCTCTGCCAACCCTTACTTCACCTTTTCAATTGCCGGGCCATAGGCAAATCGATTTTGATATTCCCGGCCCCCTAAAAAGGGTTATCGGCCGGCTGCAGCCAAAACCCATTTTCAGCCCCGAGCTATGCCTGGGCTGCGGCGAATGCCAGCGCTGCTGCCCCGCCGGGGCCATTACCATGGCCGACGGCCAGCCCCGGTTAAACCTTAATCAATGCATTCGCTGCTTCTGCTGCCAGGAACTCTGCCCCCACAAAGCGGTCCGGGTTCGCCAGAACTGGCTGGGCAAAAAGCTGCTGCGCTAAATAATTCAACACCCTCAAGCAGAGCTTGAGGGTGTTTCTTTTCTTCTTTATCTCACGGTCCCCACGAAGCAACTGCCCCCGATAAATTCCCGTACAATGGAATTTAACGGAATTTCATCCACAGCCATGGGTGAGAAAAAGTTTAAAAAGCTCAATAGTCTTCTGGCTTCGGCATATTCGGCAGAATCCGGTGTGATTCCCTGCAGCAGCGGTTCGGCGGACCCTTTTAAAACGGCCAGTTCATAGGCCAAAGCGGAGTTAAACATCACGTCGGCGCTTTCCTGGAAGGGAAAAATATTTTTCTCCTCACCTCGGCGAACCGACGGCCACATACTAATGGTTTCAGCCGCGGAACGTCCCCGGCAACGATGATCTCGTACAATGCGCCGGATTTTTCTTAAATCCGTAGTGGGAATTCGGTTTTGATTATCAATATTAATCTGGGTTAAGGCACTGACATAGATTTTAAATTTTCTGCCCTTGGGAATGGAGCTGGTTAAGACATCGTTTAACCCGTGAATTCCTTCTACAATCACCATATCCGAAGGAGCCAGCCTTAATTTCTCTCCGTGATATTCCCGCTTGCCGGTTTTAAAATTAAAGTAAGGGAGCTTAATTTCCTCACCCTGGATTAATTTAATTAAATGATCGTTAAATAAAGCACTATCAATGGCCTTAATGCTTTCAAAATCGTAGTTGCCCTGCTCATCCCTGGGCGTAAGCTCCCGGTCCACAAAATAATCGTCCAGGGAAATGGCCACCGGCCGGATGCCATTGACCTGCAGTTGAGTGGATAACCGCTGGGCAAAGGTGGTTTTCCCGGAGGAGGACGGCCCTGCAATTAAAACAATGCGGATGCGGTCAATATTTTCGGTAATTTGATCGGCAATCCGGGCAATTTGCTTCTCGTGATAGGCTTCACATACCCGGATTAAGTTGCCCACATCTCCCTTGGTAACCATGTCGTTCAACGTTACCACGTTATTTACCTTAATAATGTTAGCCCACTTCTTGGCTTCGTAGTGAACATTGGCCAACTTTCCTTGCTCGATATAGGGTGGAATTTCCATGGGATTTTCCTTTTTGGGTAATTCCAGAATAAATCCGGGTAGATAGAACCGCAGTCTGAAATTCTTCAGAAATCCGCTGCTGGGCACTAAAGGCCCGTAACAAAAGTCATAGTAGCCGCCGCAGGAGTAAATGGCCACTTCATCCTGAGGCAGGTAGCGGAGCAGACTGATCTTCTCGGTCTGACCGGATTCGGTGAACAACCGCTCAGCGTCCTCTTTACTGATTTTTTTGCGAACCATGGGCTCATCGGCCTCAATGATATAACGCATTTGCCGCTCAATTCTGGCAACATCCCGGTCCTTTATGGGCCTGCTATAGGAAACATCGCCATAGACGCCGTTCCCCAGGGTATGCTGAATGATGGCCGTACCTCCCGGCAGAGCCTCGGATACCGCCCGCATCAGAACCATAATGACGCTGCGGTGGTAGATCCTTATCCCATCCTCGGAAGACAGGTCGATATATTCAACTTGGCAGTCCCGGTCCAAGGGCGTTCTCAAATCTTTAAGGCGATGATTGATCATGGCCGCAACCACAGGGTATTTCCTGGCTCCCCCGTTCTTTTTCAGCAGTTCCTGCACCGGTGTACCCTGGTCGATTTCGTACGTTTCTTCCCTTTCCACACAAACCTTAATTAAATTTTCCATTTGTACACCTCCTCGTTCGTTAGCTAACTGAATCCATTATATTTTATTTTCACAATTTTTAAAAACCCTTGTTTGCTGGCCTATCGACTTCAAAAACCAAAAAACCTGCAATAATTGCAGGTTTCAACACATTCTATAAAATTAGAGACCGTGCACCCACCTTCGAATGATCACTTCCGGGCGAAACCATCGCAGGTTGCTCAGACCAGGTTGCCTCACGGCACCCGCAGGGATTCCCTTAGTGCTGCTTCCGTCAGGACCTGACACGGTTCGAGAGCCTACGCTGCGCAAGACCCGGTCATCAACGCCCCTTACAATGGCCAGACCCCACAAGTCATACCCTAGGGCAGGAATTCAACCCAGCTACAGCGGATTGCTGGTACAGGGCACCGCTACCTCCCCGTCTAGCACGGTCATAGACTAACATTTTTTGTGGCGGAGAGGGCGGGATTCGAACCCGCGAATGAGTTGCCCCATTACATGATTTCCAGTCATGCGCCTTCGACCGGACTCGGCCACCTCTCCAGAAAAATTTTCTCTTGTTTTTACAGACTACATGTTAGATTATATTCATTTATGTTTCACAAGTCAAGAGCCAAATAAGACTTGTCCCTTAACTATAACATCTTTTTTATCAACCCTTCAAGGGATCCTGCACATCCTTTTTTCGACATTTTCTGTGATTGAGCCAATAAAGGAAATGAATTATCCTGAAAAGGAACCACCTCCTTTGGCTATTGCTTCTCCGCCTTTGATCAATACCTGAAACAAAATCATAAACCCGGAGGATTGTCATGGTTATGTTAAAACAAACCAATTCAAACATCCTCTATCCTTTATTAAAAAATCTGAGCCTGTTTAAGGGCATTTCCGACCACCTTTTACTGGACATCAGCAGCCATTGCAGCTTAAAGACCCTGCGCCCTCAGGATCTTATGATATCCCAGGGGGAAATCCTCGACAAGTTTTTTATTGTTTTTTCAGGGGAATTAGAGGTCTACACTCAGGATGAGCATGGAGAAAAAATCATTTTGGACCGACTTTCTCCCGGAGACTATTATGGGGAAATTTGCCTTCTTACCAGGGAAGCCTCTCCGGTTTGCATTAGTACCGCCAAAAAAAGTCAGATTATTGTCTTTAAAGACCGTGGTTTTGAAAATCTCATCCAATGGGTTCCTGAATTAAACCACAAAGTGATTAAAACCCTCTCTTCTCAGCTAATCAAGGTAAACGATGAAATTTTCGCTGCCAGGAACAAGGAGCTGTCCCTGGCCAGTTTCATTATTCATTCCAGAAACGATTGGCATGAACTGGTGGGTCAGAGCAAGTTTACCAAAATATTGCGGCATAAAATTGATGAAATCGCCAGGCACAATGAGCCCGTCTTAATCCTGGGAGAAAAGGGAACAGGTAAAATTCTGGCGGCCAATCTCATTCACACCTACGGAATGAGGAACGAAAAGCCCTTTATTGTAGTGGAGTGCGAAGAGCTTACAAAGGATGAGGAAGGAAATAAATTACTGGGTCCGCTGGCCAAAATGGAAAGATTGACCGATGGCTTCAGTTATATGGACTTAGCCCAGGGGGGCACCCTGTTCCTGAACGACATCGAGCTGCTCCCCAAAGGCGCTTTGCTGCGGTTGATAGACTATGTGAACCGATCCAGGGAAGTAAGAATTCTCATGGCCTCCACCGTCAGTAACCCCACCCGGTATATTGAAAAAAAATTTCCGGGCGTTGTGTGCAATTCACTGTTCCGCGACCTCCTCTATCTGGAACCCCTGCGAAACCGGAAAAGAGATATTCCTGAATTACTAAATCACTTTGTGACGTTAAAGGGTAAAAAATATGAAAAGGAAGGTCTTTCCCTTTCCCAGGCCGCCACTGAAAAACTGCTGTACCACGATTACCAGCAGGCCAACATCCGCGAGTTGGAAGAAATCATTGACCGGGCCGTGCTGTTAACAAGCACTTCTGTTATCGAAGCGGAAACCATTATTCTTGGTGAAGTAATCAAGAGTCATCCCGGGTATAATCTTCTCCAGTGGGGCTTTCTGAAAAATTTAATTCATCATAAAATCTGGCCGCAAAGGGCTCAACAAGGAATGACCCTGATCTTTATCGGCATTCTTTTCTTTGCCTTTACCGGAAACAATACCAACCTCTGGATCAATACCTTCACCTGGAAATTCATGGGCCCCATGATTATTTTGGCCTCCCTGCTGCTGGCCAGGATTTCCTGCTCCATCTGTCCCTTTGCTTTTTTAGCTTGCAAGGCTCAGGAAATAAAGTGTTACGCCAAACCGGTGCCAGCCTTTATCAGTAAAAATTACTACTTATTTTTTTCCTTCCTTTTTAGCCTGATTTTCTGGTATGAAGAATTTTTTGATATAAAGGATGTTCCTTATTTAACAGGCCTCTTGCTGCTGGCCATTTCAGCCGCAGCCATCGCCTGCGGGCTGCTCTTCCGGGGTCAAATCTGGTGCCGCTACCTGTGTCCCCTGGGAGCCATCTTCGCCGTTTGTTCCACCTTATCACCGGTTGAACTGCGGGCTAAAACAGACATCTGCCAGAACCAATGTCAAACCTTCAATTGTTATAAAGGGGATACGGGAACCGGCTGTCCCATGCTGCAGCATGCCGCTTACCTGGACAGTAATATGAATTGCAAGCTGTGCTTTAAATGTGTTCTGAACTGCCCCAACGATTCCATTAAATTTAGCCTGCGGCCCCCGGGCAGGGAAATCTGGCGTCTCTCCAATGTGCACGGGGGAATGGCTGCTCTGGTTTTATTTTTCGGCTTGATGCTGCTGCCCCTATGCCTGCTGCCGGAAATAAAAAATACCTATCCCCAGCATTGGAAATGGGTATTTAATCTCTCTTATTGGACGCTGTTTTTACTCTTGGCCGCTTTTGTTGTTTTCTTTTTAAAGAAGAGAGTGATGGCCAAAAATTTTGTTTCCTACCTGCGCATGTCCTTGGCTTTCATCCCACTCATTACCGGAAGTCATATTTCCTACCAGTTGGGCACCAAATTCAGCCCTTTAAAAAACTACCTGGTCCAATTATCCAGCCTTAAAACAAGCAGCCCCCTGCTGACAACCACCGCCTGTTACTTTCTGCAAGCCCACTTTATGGTCATCGGATTGTTGTTTACAGAGTATTGCCTGACCAAGATCTCCCCTAAAGTCAAAAACAAATGGCTTAATGCCGCGGCCTTTTTTCTGGCTCTGGGGTATTTTGCCTTGGTCATGCTGCTGCTGGTTTAATTCATCGGACACCGGTATTTTGCAAAAACTCCTTGATTTGTTTAAGAATTTCTTCCGGTTTTTCCTCGGTTAAAAAGTGCCCCGCCCCAGGCAGGCGCAAAGTAATTCCGTGGTTGGGCAGCAGCCTTTCCAGGTCATGGATGATCCACGGGGGAAAAGACGGATCTTTCATCCCCCATATGATCTGGGTGGGAACCTGCCAACCCGCCAATGACCGTCCGGTTTTATACAGCATTTGATAAACGGGATCGGATTTCCAGATGGGTATCTGCCTTACGGTAACCAACTGAGCTTTACGATCCCGCCAGCCCCTGTAAGGAGCTGCGAATCCCCGGCGGATCTCTTTGGAGAAGAACTGCCTCCCCCAAAAGGCCGCAGGCATAACCACCCTCTGCAAAAAGTTGAGGCCCTGCACCAACCCTTCACCCAACCCCGGAAGCCGCAGGGGCCACAATACAAGGTAGGACCAGGGAATCCTGTAGCGGTTTCCGCCCAGCACCTCGGGCACCGTCCCGCTTGTGTTCATGAGGACCAGCCGCTTTACCCGTTCTTTGTTTTCAGCCGCCCAGCTCAGGCCAATAATCCCGCCGATGTCATGCCCCATCAGGGTTATCTCCTGAAGCCCCAGCTTATCCACAAACCGGGACAGCCTCTGCTGTTGAGCCGCCAGGCCGTAATCCGCTCCGGTTGGTTTATCCGATAAGCCGAAGCCCAAAAAATCGGGAACCACACAGCGGTAATTCCTGCTTAACTCCGGCAAAAAAAGCCTCCACAAATAGCCCCAGGTGGGGTTCCCGTGCAGCAGCAGAATCGGCTCCCCTTCTCCTTCATCCAGATAATGCAGGTTGTATCCCAGCACCTTAAGATATCGGGACGGATAGGTAAAATCCCCCGGCATCATCAGCAGTCACCTGCCTCGTTACGAATCTTGCCTATATCATACCGGGCAAGGAGAATTTTAGGAATAGATAAAAATCATAAGCCTTAAAAAAATGAACCCCCTTGCCAAAATGGCAAAGAGGGTTATTGAAATCACAACTACAAAACTTTATAAACTGCGTTGCAGTCTTCGTTGGCAAAACCTTGGGCTTCCGCAATTTCGTAGAATTTCTTGGCCAGCTTGGTGAATCTGGCATCATAACCCCAGTCATCGGCCATGTCACAACCCAGCCGGACATCCTTCAAAGCCAGACTGACACCGAAACGGTTGCCAAAGTCGTTGTTTAAGATCCAAGGCCCGCGAACCTGTAACTGGAAGGAGTTCGCCCCGGTATCGGCCAGCAGTTCCTGAAGCTGCTTAGGCTCAATACCGGCCTTTTCACCGATGCGCAAACCTTCAGCCAGCACAGCCAGATTGGTCATGCCGATCATATTGCTGATTAATTTAAAGGCGTAGGCCTGTTCCGCCCCGCCAAGATAATAAACGGGATTGCCCACGATCTTTAAAGTATCCAGCATTTTTTCATATACTTCCTTTTTACCACCGGCGAAGATGGGCTGTTCCGCCTTCTCGGCCTGGGCCGGACCTTTTCCCAAAGGGCAGGCCAGGAAACCAATCCCTTTACTCTCTGCAGCCTCCGCTAATTTTCTAGCGGTTTTGGGGTCGATGGTACTTACATCAATATAGGTGGCCCCAGCCTTCATTTTGCTCAGCAGCCCTTCTTCTCCCAGCATGGTCCCCTCAATGTGTTTAGGCAGGGGCAGACTGGTAAATACCACATCGCAACCGGCCAGTTCCGCAGCACCTTGGGCTGCTTTCCCGGTAGTCCCCACAGCCAGGGTTTTTTTAATGGCTTCCGGGTTTAAATCAAATACCGTTACATCTTTTCCTGCACGAATGAGGTTGCGGGCTAACCCTCCCCCCATAAGACCTAATCCAATATATCCGTATTTCATTGAGGACACCCCTTTTTGTCGAGAATTAAGAGAAACAGATTCAGTCATTACGTAATCTACTTTCCGCGCACTAAAGATTAACTCCTGCACTCATGCCTTGGGTTTTGGCCGCTTGTTCATCTTGCAAAGCTTCCGACTCAACATCTTGACCGGTATGATCCCATTTAATGGCCAGGATGGACAGTAAACCGATAGCCGGTACCAGGGCCAGGAACAACAGGGTTTTTTGCAAACCAACAGCCGCCAGTACCAGGGGGAAGAAATAGAAGCCGGTAATACTGCCTACCCGTACCATGGTCTGTCCCCAACCGGAACCCAAGCCCCGGATGCTGGCCGGAAAGGATAGGGTCGCCACTGCCATTCCCTGGGCGCCCGGTCCGAAAGAGTGCCCGAAGATAAACAGGCCGATGACCAAGGCTTGCATAAGCACCGACATATGTTGTTCAAATAACCCGATGATCAGCAGGCAAGAGCAGGCAATGCTATAGCCAATGATGCACATTTTTCTGGAACCGAACTTATCTGTAATATAAGCCTGCCAGGTCCCGCCTACAATGCCGAAACAATTAAATACGATGGAGCCAACAATGGCCCAGAGGAATTCCTTACCGAAAATCATGGCGGCAATCACCGGCAGGTAGAAACCCACTGCAAAGTATTCCATACTCTGGGTCATGGCCACAATGGTGGCCATCAGGGTTCTCAGCCTGTAGCGCTTGGTGAATAAAGCCCCGTAGGATAGATTGGGTTTATGTTCTTCCTTGACCGGTTCCAGGTCTTCGGGTTTGCAATCCAATACCACTTTTACTTCATAGGTTCTTTCAATAATCCGTGCCGCTTCCTTTATACCCACATGGTTCAGAGCCCAAAGGGGGCTTTCTTCCATGAAATACTTCCGCATGATTAGAACCACGATGGCCGGCACCGCTCCGAAACCAACCGCCCATCTCCACAGATGGGGACCGGCTCCCAGGAAGTAAAAGGGAAGCACAATTAAGAAAGAGGCAGATGCCGCAACATACCACATGCCTTGCCAGAGGTTGACCCACTTGCCCTTGCCCTTCATGGAGCTAAACTCGGCAATATAACTTAAAGCCACCGGGAAATCCAGACCAACGCCGATACCCATCAAAAACCGACATAACATTAATACTTCCACATTGGGAGCAAAGGCCGCAACCAGGGCGGAAACCACAAAGAACCAGAGGTCGGCATAAAACATTTTCTGCCTTCCCAGTTTATCAACAAAGTAACCGCCAAAAATTGCCCCCAGCAGGGCGCCAAAAGCCATGGAGGCCGTTAAATTCCCCATTTGCACAGCACTTAAACCAAATTGCTCTTTTAACTGCACCGCCCCAATACCCAGGCTGGTAAAGTCATAGGCATCGATAAAGATGCCGCCCAAGGCGGTAAAAATCACAATAGAGGCATTCTTGGCCGGACCCGCATTATTTAGAAAGTTAATAATATCTTGTTTCCCGCGCACAATAATCTCTTGGGACATAGCCACACCTTCTTTCTTGCAACTTTTTGTAGCTTTTCTATTCATTTTGTACTAAAATGATTTTTGTATTTTACTCTCATATTTCTTTTCTAAGGGGCGGGAATTTATCCAGTCCCTCTTTTTATCTGTGACTTTATGGATTAAGCGGAACGATAGAGCTTGGTCAAAACAAACTCCTTATGACCCAGGGTTTCCGCATTGGTCATCCGGCCGTTCAAAGTGCGGATCATGATGTCCATCAGCGCATCCGCCGCTCCGTCCAGATCCATTTCACCCCGCAGAATGCCGCTCAGATCTACGTCAATGTGCTCCGACATGGTGGATACCGTGATGGGGTTCGCCGAAACCTTAATCACCGGCAAAATGGGGTTCCCCACAATGTTGCCTTGGCCGGTGGGGAAGAAGTGGCATACCGCTCCCGCGGCTGCCATCAGGGTTAAGCATTCAGCTGCTGCCGAGGAGGTATCCATAAAGTGCAGGCCTTTCTTGGTCGGTGCTTCCGCCGGAGCCAGCACACCCTGTACTTTCGCTACTTTACCGATCTTCTGAATGTTGCCCAAGGCTTTTTCTTCAATGGTGGTTAAGCCCCCGGCAATGTTCCCCTGGGTGGGCTGAGTACCGCACAGATCCACACCCTGGTCCAAAATGAACTGGTTGTAAGCCGTCCAGGTCTTCATGAACTCTTCCCTGATTTCCGGCGTCGCGCAACGATCCGCTACCAGATGCTCCCCGCCGGTCACTTCCGAAGTTTCCCCGAAGAACAAGGTCAGGCCCATGGGGTCCAGACGGTCGTACAGACGGCCAATGGAGGGGTTGGCTGCCAGGCCGGAAGTGGTATCCGACTCACCGCATTTCGTGGAAATGGTCAGTTCATCAATGCTGCACTCCACCCTTTGCAGTCCGGTGGCATACTGAACGAATTCCTTGGCTTTCCAGGAAGCCTGCTCCACGGTTTTAAAATCCCCGTTGCGCTCAATTGAGAAGCCCGCCACCGGCTTGCCGGTCTTAGCAATGCCTTCCACAATCAGATTGGTCCAGTTGGGTTCAATGCCGATGACCACGACCGCCGCTACGTTGGGGTTGCAGCCGGTGCCGATCAAAGTACGGAAATGCAGCTCTAAATCTTCACCAAACTGCAGACGGCCGTAGGGATGGGGCAGGGCCATGGTGCCCTGGACATGCTTGGCCACCGCTTCACAAGCAGCGTTAGAAATATCGTCCACAGGTAAAATGATCACATGATTGCGGCAGCCTACGGCGCCGTTCTCACGGCGATAGCCATAAAAAGTGGGGATAGACATGATTGGGTTTACCACCTTTCCGTTTTTAAATTATGGGTGTGCACATGCTCACCCTTTTTAATGGCCTGTACGGTTTTACCGATGGGCACGTGATACTTGATTACCCTTTCACCGGCAGCGATATCTTTCAGGGCGATTTTGTGGCCCAGGGGAATATCACTGATAGACTGAATCTCAATGGTCTTGTCCGAGTCCTGAACTTTCCCGGTGACTGCTTCGCCGGCTTTAATGTCGGCTACGGCTACACCAACCATGTCTGCCAGGTCGTGTACTAGGAACTTAATCAACTTAACTCCTCCTTTTTCTCTACTCTTGTACCAAAAGCTGATTGGGGTTATCGTCCTTGCTTTAAAAGGAATTTTTATAAACCACCTCCCAGAAAATTGTTTGCTGCCCAGTTGATTATAAAATATAAAGTATTAGGTATTACCACTTGTTGTAAACGAACCCAGGGGCATGACACCAACTTCCCCGGCCAATTGGTTCAGCTCTGCCAGCAACGGATCCGGAACAGGAATGCCCTCCCGTTTACGCCGCTTGGCTTTCATAGCTCTCCTTTCGCCGGGAATAAAAATTTCCTCAACCCCTTCTGCTTTGGGTGTTTCCTTAATTTCCGTAATCATTTGCAGCATCCGGTTAAGGAAAAATCCCAGCGGCATAAATTTAGCCACATCCAGGGCAACAAAGAAATGTCCGATATCCACCGGCTGGGTGCTTTCGTCGTAAATCCACCCCACATTTTTACCAAAGGCGGATCCACTGATAATTCCCGCCATCACTTCAACCGCCAGGGCTAATGCATAGCCCTTGGGTCCGGCCATGGGAAGCACCGCTCCCTCCAGGGCGGCTTTGGCATCGGTGGTGGGTTTTCCTTCCTTGTCAATGGCCCATCCTTCGGGGATGGGCTGGCCTTGTTTGGCTGCCAGAATAATGTGGCCCCTGGCCACGATGCTGGAGGACATATCCACCACCACCGGCTGTTCTTTGCCGGGGAAGCCAAAGGCTATGGGGTTGGTCCCGAAATAGGCTTCCTTGCCGCCCCAAGGCGGGATCCCGGAAGGAGTGTTGGTAAAAGCCAAACCCACCATGCCCGCAGCGGCTGCCTGTTTACAAAAATAGGAGGAAGCCCCGTAATGGTTGCTGTGTTTAACCGCCACGGCACCCACACCGGCCTCTTGGGCCAGACGAATGGCCACCTCCATGGCCCTTACGCCCACCACTTGCCCCAAGCCGTTGTCGCCATCCACCGTAGCTGCCGCCGGTGCGGTTTGATTAACTTTAATTGCCGCCTTGGCATTAATGCGCCCCTTTTGAATCCGGCTTACATAGATGGGCAGCCGGCTGATGCCGTGGGTATCCAGCCCTTCCAAACTGGTATCCACCAGAACATCCGCCGCAATATCGGCTTCTGCCTGGGGCACGCCCACTGCTTGCAGCAAATTGGAGCAAAATTCGGTCAACTGTAACGCAGTAAAATTCATTGATTTTTCCTCCGTTCTTCCGCCCTTATCTTACGATGCACAGAGAACCCTGTCCACACAATACCTTGACACATTCCCGGGCCACCAGTTCGGACGTTCGCACCTGGGCTTCCTCGGTCAGTCCGGCAATATGAGGCGTCACCATCAGGTTATCCAGCTCCAGCAGTTGGTTGCCCTCAGGCGGTTCCTTGGACAGCACATCCAGGGCGGCTCCGGCAATAATATTGGATTTAAGGGCTTCATAAAGATCGCTTTCGTTAATGACACCACCCCGGGCTGTGTTTATAATGAAAGTGGTCTTTTTCATGGTCTTGAGACTTTCCCTGTTGATCAAGTTCCTGGTTTGATCATTTAGCGGCACATGCAGGCTGACATAATCCGCTTCGGCCAAGACTTTTTCTAAAGAAGTCATATTGACACCAATGTCGGTGCAGGCCAGTTCGTAGGGCGGCAGGAAGGGATCATAACCAATGACCTTCATTCCAAAGGCCTTGGCCCGGGAAGCCAGCCGGGCGCCAATTTCCCCCACACCGATGAGACCCAGGGTTTTGCCGTAAATTTCTTCCCGGGTAAAGAGCTTACGGTCCCAGTTCCCTTGCTTAACATCCTGAGACGCCTTTTCCAGGGGGCGGGAAAAGGAAAACATGGCGGCAAAAACATATTCAACCACCGAGATGGCATTGGCATTCCGGGCAAAGACCACTTTAACGCCGGCTTCCCGGGCAGCGGCCAGTTCAATGTTATCCAGACCCACGCCCAAGCGGCCTACCACTTTGAGCTTGGGGGCTTGGGCCAGCAGTTCTCCGGTCACTCTGGTCTGGTTTCTTACAATCAGGGCGTCGGCATCCGTTAAGAGTGAAGGCAACTGCTCATTCTTCTTCCACAGATTGGGATCGTAAATGACTTCACCCATTTCCTTTAATATCTCGATTCCTTCGTTCCAGATCAATTCGGTTATGACAAATTTCATTGATTATTCACCTGCTTTTATTTATTAGCCCTTTCAGCAACCAATTAAATTATCTCAAAATTTAATTAATCTGTTAATTCTGAACTTACCGGTGAAACATCCTCTTATGCTATGGGCCAGACCGTCCGCCCTGCTTCCTTCCCCTCCGATAAGTGAACTATAGTACTTATATAGCAAGAACTGTGCCAAAGTATAAATCCAGACAAATTGCATTTTTTCGACTTCTTGATTCTAAAAATATTGCAATTTTGCAATTATAGGTTACTTTTTTCTCGTTTTATGTCGTTTCTCGGACAATCCCCCTCTTGCAGAATTGCAATTTATTTGCGCAGATGCAATAAATTTTGCTTTATTCAGAAATGTCTCAGCTTAAAAGAAGGTTGTTTTTCAAGAAAAAATTTAATTTTCTTTCATTTCATGAACTACATTTCCCAAATTCTTGAGTTCAGGATGGTGGTCCTATAGAAAGAGAAACCTGTGGTATAAACCACAGGTTTGATCACAGGTCCTGATCATAGAGGGATTTATGGAGAATTTAGGGACATAAAAGCTACTAAAAGAAATCTTAGTCGTTACATCTTTAAGACCACAATTTTTTCCTTGGTCATTTCTTCGATTACATACCGGGGGCCTTCCTTGCCGATACCACTTTCCTTCCAACCTCCATAGGGCATGAGATCGGCGCGGAAAGTAGAAACATCATTAATGATGACACCGCCGGCTTCCAGCTCCTCAGCGCAACGGGTGGCGATATCCAGGGAATTTGTAAAAATAGCCGCCTGCAAACCGTAACATGAATCATTAGCCAGGGCGATGGCTTCGTCGATGGTATCGTAAGACACAATATTAAAGACCGGAGCAAAAACTTCGTTACAACTGCATTTCATTTGCGGCTTAACGTTGGCTAAAACTGTCGGCTCTAAAAAGGGTCCTTTGCGCTGCCCCCCTGCCAAGAGTTTGGCCCCTTCAGCCACCGCCTCTTGAATCCAGGCTTCAGCCCTTACCGCCTCTTTTTCACTGATCATGGGGCCAATATCGGTGGCAGGATCCAGAGGATCTCCAATTTTTAAGGTTTGGGCCAGAGCCGCTGCCTGCTTGCAGAATTCATCGTAAATGGGAGCATGAACATAAACCCGTTGTACGGAAATGCACAACTGGCCGGCATTGGCAAAGGCAGACCGCGTGCATGCGTCAACGGCCGCCGCCAAATCAGCATCGCCGTGAACCAGGGTAGGGGAATTAGAACCAAGCTCCAAAGAAATGGGTCTAAAACCCACGGCAGTTTTTAGTTTCATTCCTACCGCCGCACTACCGGTAAAGCTGTAAAATGCGATTCGTTGGTCCTTGGCCAGGGCATCGCCCACCACCGGGCCGGACCCCATCACCATGTTTAAGTACCCGGCCGGCAAACCTGCTTCCGCCATGATCTCACAGAGTTTTGCACCGATAATGGGAGTGGCGCTGGCAGGCTTGTACACAACAGCGTTCCCGGCAGCAATGGCCGGACCCACTTTATGGCAGGTTAAGTTGGCCGGTACATTAAATGGAGTAATGGCACAAACAATGCCCAGGGGTACCCGCGTGGTCCAGGCGCGGCGGTTTTCATTTCCGGGAGAACCGGCAATGGGAACAATTTCTCCCTGTACACGCTTACTTTCCTCCGCGGAAATCAACAGAGTTTGGGCTGCCCGGGCTACTTCGCCCTTTGCTTCTTTTAGCGTTTTGCCTACTTCCTGGCTGATGGTTAGAGCTAAGTCCTCCTGTCTTTCCATCATTAATTCGCTGGCTCTTTTTAAAATTTCATAACGGCGGTAAGGAGCTAACTTTTTGGTTTTAAAAGCATTCTCAGCGGCAGCAATGGCCGCATCCACTTCCTTGGCACCGGCGACATAATACTCCGCCACCGTCTCTCCTGTGGCTTTATTCAATACTTTTTCCTTTTGATTGGTGCTTACCCATTCACCATTAATAAATAATCGAACCTCAGCAACCATTTTATATGGCCTCCTTTGTATAAATTACCCGGGGCCAAAGCCCCAGGCCTATGCACCCAGATTAAATACTTTCCCTATATAGTTTGATCATGTCCATTAGGTTTGTTTCCCGCGGATTCGTTTTATAAATACCGCTGCCGATGGCATCCCGGGACATCTGCACGATTTGCTTCTCCGTAATCTCCATCTCTCTTAATCCAGCGGGCAGGCCAATGTCCTTGACCAGCTTTCTCACGGCTACGGCAGCCTTTAAAGAGGCTTCCGGCGCCGGCAGGCCCGAAACATTCTCCCCAAAGCATCCGGCAATTTCTATAAATTTATCCGGACAGGCCATGGTGTTAAATTCCATCACCGCCGGCAGCAGAACTGCACAAGCAATGCCATGCAGGATATTAAAGTGTCCGTCAAGGGAATTGGCCATGGCATAAACATTGCCCAATCCCGAATTAGACGAACCCAAAGCAGCATACAAGCAAGCCATTTGCATGCCGGTGGCAGCTTCTAAATCTCTGCGGTTAGCCACAAATCTGCGTAAATATTTGGCGGCCAACTGAACTCCCTTAAAATTTAATAAATCGGTTAACTCCGAGCTGCCCAGGGATACGTAGCCCTCGATGGCATGGGTCAGGGTAACCATCCCGGTAGCCGCCGCAATGGCGGCAGGCAAGGTTTGCAGCATCAGAGGATCAACAATGGCTACCCGGGGCGATTGTCCTGCACCACTGACAGAAATTTTGCAATTTCTTACCCGGTCGGTTATGACCGCTGTGCTGAGAATTTCCGCTCCGGTACCTGCCGCCGTGGGTACCGAAACAATATTTGGCGGAGCGCAGGGGTATTTGTCAACTCCCGCGTAGGTGCCAATGGGTCCGGGATTGTTCACCATAATACCGATGGCCTTGGCCGTGTCCATGGCGCTGCCGCCGCCCACCGCCAGCAAAATATCACATTCTTCGTTCCGGTAAACCTGTAACCCCTTTTCCACAATATCAATGGCGGGATTGGTTTCAACTTCATCAAATACAACATAGGCCAGGCTTTCTTTACTTAGGGATTCCAGGATATCCACCAGCAAACCCGCATTCACAATGCCCTTATCGGTACTGATGAAAACAACCTTGCCTCCCAGGGACTTCACCTCCGTCCCAACCGTTTTCCTGGCATCAACACCACTGATAATTTTGGTCGGGGCTGTAAAGGAACAAATCTGCAGGGTTATACCGACTCCCCCCTCCCCCAAAAGTGAACTATAGTACTAATATAGCAAGAACTATGCCAAGGCATAAATACAGATAAATTAGACTTTTTTCACTTCTTTATCCTAAATAATTTGCATCTTTGCAATCAAAAATTACTTTTTATTGCATTGTGTCGTTTCCTAGATAGATTGTCCATTGCAAAATTGCAAATTCCCTTGCACAGATGCAATTAATTTTACTCTTATTCAGAAATTTTCCTGGTTGAAACGAACATTGTTTTATAAAAACTAGTTTCTTGCCATTCATGAACTACATTTCTCAAAGGATTAAATTTATGCCACAAGTGGATCTATACAGCTCGGTTAAAACAAAAAAGAAAAAGCCTAATATTGAAATCGGGCTTTCTCTCTTTTAAACTACAAGATAAATTATATTAGATTGTATTTTTTTAATTTCCTAAAAATAGTGGAATGATTTACATGAAACAATTTGGCCAAGGTAGTAGTTTTGCCATGGGTATTTAAGGCATTTTCCAAAAGATTTCTTTCAAACTCATCCATGATCTCACTGAGGGGTTTCTCTTCTATATTCAGGGGATGGGGTTGGAATAAGCTGTTTTTATTTTGGTTTGTCAGCAAATAACTGGGTAAATCCTGCAACTGCAGGATTTCTTCATCTCTTGTTACGATCAAGCCCTGAATCAAATTCTCCATTTCCCGCACGTTTCCAGGCCAGGGATAGGATTTGAGCATTTGTTTCGCTTCCTGGGAAAAAATCATTTTCTTTTTATATTTGGTATTAAATTTATCTAAGAAATAATCAATGAGCGGTATAATCTCCTCCATTCTTTCCCTCAGCGGGGGTATTTCCAGCACAGCCACATGCAACCGGTAATACAGGTCGCTTCTAAAGTTGCCCTCCTTGATGGCTGCCTCCAAGTTCCTGTTGGTAGCCGCCACAAAACGCACATCTACTTTTTTTACTTTGGTCGAACCAATCCGCATGACTTCTTGATCCTGCAAAACACGCAACAATTTTGCCTGCATGGAAAGGGGCAGTTCTCCGATCTCATCCAGGAAGAGGGTCCCCTTGTCGGCCAATTCAAAATATCCCGGTTTTCCCTTGGAACTGGCTCCGGAAAAGGCCCCCGGGTCGTAGCCGAAGAGTTCGGATTCAATCAGATTCTCCGGAATGGTGGCACAGTTAATTTTAAAGAACGGCTCATCCCTCCGGCTGCTGTGTTCGTGAATTTTTTTGGCAAAGACATCTTTCCCAACACCGGTCTCCCCTAAAATCAAAACCGTCGTGTCTGTCTGAGATATCCGTTTTAACAAATCCATTAATTTTATCATTTTAGGGCTTTCAATCACCGCATGGGTCTGTCCAAAGTTTTTCGTGCGCAGGTATTGCGCTTCGTGATGATATTTTTGAATGAGCTCCCGCTGGACCGATATTTCATCTTTTAACTGAGAAAGAACGGTAACATCCCGGACATAGGTGACCACGTAAGCCACCTTTCCTCCCTCATCGAATACCGGATGCCCGTTGATAACAACCTTTCGCCCTGTTTTATTTAACTGAACTGAGGTCTGGGGCTTTCCCGTCTTAACCACAATGGGGTTTAGAGGAGAATCAAAAACCCCCGCCTTCTCCAAATCCGTAACCTTACGTCCCAAAAGTTCTTCCTTCTTTAAACCGGTAAGTTTTTCATACATATCGTTAACTTTTATAGTAACCCCACGGGAATCCGTAATATAGATACCATCATAAAAAACATCTAATATTTTATCAAAAAATATTTCTAAGTTTTTGGGTGCACCACCAGTATCCATAATAACGACTTCCTTTATCTTTTATTTATTCTCCTTAAGGCTCCATAAAGCAGAATTGGCGCCAAAGATTCTATTATATTTTTATATTAAGCATAACATTCCCGTCAAGCCAATGGACCCGTTGGTTATCTTATAATCCATTTTAGCAAATTGCTTAAAAATAATAAAAGGCAACACATGGGTTGCCTAAAAATTTCTTTACACAAAGAAGTTTTTTGTATATAATTAATTATTGTGCACAACTATCCTATTTTATAATTTTATTATAATTAGTTTACCACAATCTTAGGCCTGTGTCAATAAACTTTTAAAAAATAGGGGGGCTCCAATGAACGGGGAAAAGCAAAAGGAATTGGCTTATCTCGAAGAAACCATTGCCGTGATTCAAAAAGAACGGGCTAAAGAACTGGCAAAGCAATCCAAGCAAAAGAAAAAAGTAATTGACGCCAGAAGGGATATGTGGGAAAATGCCGCTCCTTTTTCCGGTGACTTTGCCCTGCTTACGGAAATGAATCAATGTCTTCTTCAGGTGAATCAGGAGACCGCCGGTTATCAGAACACCGTGAAGCAAATCGAGGATTATAATAGCATCATAGATACTCCTTATTTCGGCAGGTTTGATTTCGCGGAGGAAAGCTGCGGCCCTGGGGAAAAGATTTATATTGGCCTTCATACCGTGACCGATTCCCAAACACACCAGGTTTATGTGTATGACTGGCGGGCACCCATTGCCAGCATTTTTTACCGGTATGAACCGGGCCGCGCGGCCTACAACGCTCCGGCCGGGTTAATTCACGGAGACCTCTTGTTAAAGCGTCAATATAAAATCAGGAACTCTAAACTGATCTATTTTTTTGACTGCAACAGGATGATCAATGACGAAATGCTTCAAGAAATATTAAGCTGCAATGCCTCCGTGAAAATGAAAAATATTGTGGAAACCATTCAAAAAGAGCAAGACCTCATTATCCGGAATAGGGACCACGACCTTTTAATGGTACAGGGTGTGGCGGGCAGCGGTAAAACTTCCATTGCCCTGCACCGCATTGCCTTTTTACTCTATGACGGTTTAAAGTCAAAATTGGCTTCACATAACATTATGATTATTTCTCCCAATCCGATCTTTAGCAGATATATTTCCGATGTCCTGCCGGGCCTTGGAGAAGAAAACGTAGAACAAGCGACCTTTGAAGATATTGCAGCAAGAGTTTTTGCCGACAGGTTTAGGATAGAAACCCGGGCCATGCAGCTTGAATCTATGATTTATTCCTGCCGCACGAACCAAGGGAACGCCAGGAGGCAAAGCGCAGATTTCAAAGGTTCAAAAACCTTCGTCAAGATCCTTGACCGATTGCTCCGGCATTATGCCCGCCACATGATTCCCTTTGCCGATGTCTATTACGACGGTCTTATTCTGGAAACCAGGCAACAGTTGAAAAACCGTTTTCTAAACAACAAAACCGGCATACCCATGGCCAAACAACTTCAACGGATAGAAAATTGGATTTGGCAAAAGGTTCACCCGCTGCAAAAGAAACGACTTAAAAAAATTGAAAAAATTGTAGCCAGCAGTGAAGGACATGATTTGGAAATCAGGTCCTTCAGCCGATTGATGTCCATTAAGGAAGCAGCCTCTTTCCGGAAGCGGCTTCATAAATTTACCAGGGTGGATTACCTGCATCTGTATGAAAGACTCTTTGACCAGCCCAAACTTTTCTTTAAACTCTCCCAGGGGCTTGACCTCCCGGAGAATATTGAACAGATTCTTTCTAGTACCAGGGAGGGCCTGCAAAGAGGGCAGGTGCATTATGAAGATGGCGCTCCCCTTCTGTATCTAAAATTGCGCATGGAGGGGCACAATCTATTTCCGGAGATTCAACAAGTGGTCATCGACGAAGCCCAGGATTATGCTCCTCTGCAATACGAAGTTTTTAAACTGTTATTTCCGGAAGCAAAATATACGGTTTTGGGAGATATTCGGCAAACCATCGAAAAAGAAGCCGATCCCTCCCTGTATGATGATATTTCAGCCATACTGGATAAAGAAAAGAGTATCACCCTGCAATTAAATAAAGCCTACCGGTCTTCTTATGAAATTAATACTTTTGCCCAAAGGCTGTTGGGCCTAGAGCAGAATCGTTTTTTTGAACGTCACGACAAAGAGCCCTTGATTGTACCGAACAAAACGGAGCAATCCATGGACCGGGCCATTCGCCGTGCTGCTTCGGACTTCCTTGGACAAGGTTTTGAATCTGTGGCCATTCTATGCAAAACCCAGCGAGAGGCGGAACGAGTTTATCACAAATTAAAGGAATGGATACCTGTTAAACTCATCCATCCCCAGGAAGGAAAGGTGGAAAAGGGTCTTTCAGTCATTGCTTCTTATATCTCCAAAGGTCTGGAATTTGATGTGGTCATGGTGTACGGTGCAAACAAAGGCAATTACTCCAGTGATCTGGACAAAAAGCTATTATATGTTGCTTGCACCAGAGCACTCCACCGCTTGGCCATTTATTACACCGGAGAGAAATGTCCCTTTATTTAAAGCTTAATTTTCCGTTCCATAAATAGGTGTTTAAAGCCCCCCTAACAAGGTAACGATAAGATAAAGTTACCCGTGAATTAAGGTAAAAATCATTTCTTACAGCAAAATCTCATGGGGGGTATTCTTAAATGGCTCATAGTACTACAAATGGCAACGGCTTTAGATTGTCTTGGGACAGTCGCTTTATCCGAATCGTTATACCAATTCTCTTTGCGGCTTTATTTTTTATCCTGCCTTCTCCTCAGGGGCTTTCTCCCCAGGCCTGGAAACTATTCGGTATCTTTGTAGGCACCATCTTAATGCTGATGTTGCAGGGATTACCGGAACCCAGCGCCATTTTTGTCGGTGTAGCATCCGCCGGGCTGATGGTGGTGCCGTTAAAGGATGTGCTGGTGGGCTATACCGACAGCACGGTGTGGTTAATCGTAACAGCCATTATGATGAGTATCGGTTTTAAGAAGAGCGGGCTGGCCAGGAGAATTGGCCTGATATTGATTAAAGCCTTTGGCAAAAGCAGCCTGGGTTTAGGTTATGTATTTAGTTTTATGGATTTGTTATTGGCTACCTCCATTCCTGCTGCACCTGCCCGGGGCGGCGGTTTGGTCTATCCCCTTTGCCAGGGGGTCTTTGATGTGGTGGATTCAAAACCGGATCAAAACCCCCGGCGCCTGGGCTCCTACCTGACGGTTCTGCTGTATATGATCAGCATGACCACCGGCAGCTTGTTTATCACCGGCATGGGCCCCAATGTTTTAAGCACCAAACTGGCCGACCAGATTCTGGGCATTCAAATTAGTTGGCCCCTCTGGACTATGGCTGCCCTGCCGGGTTTCATTGCTTTCTTGTTCATTCCCTGGGTGGTTTATCGAATTTATCCGCCGGAGATGCATTCTGTGGAAGGAGTCCGCCGTATGGCCAGAGGTGAGTTAGAGGAACTGGGACCGGTGGATTGGAAGGAAATGGTGGTTGCGGCTACTTTTTTACTTGCCCTGGGTTTATGGGCCACCAGTACCATCAGCAAAATTGATGTCGCTATCGTGGCCTTTCTGGGCGTTACCATTATGACTCTGTTTAATATTATTCAATGGAAAGATATTGTGGAAACCAAAGAAACATGGTCTATTTTAATTTGGTTCGGCGGCATCATCGGCCTCTCCAGTGCTCTGGATAAAGTGGACTTTTTTAAATGGCTGACGCTGCAGATGGAGCAATCCTTGCCCATCGGGGGTACCAATGTATTTATTGCTTTTATCATTATTGCCCTGGTGGCCATTTTACCTCATTATGTCTTTCCCTCTCTGGTGGGTTACGTGGCCGCCTTTGCTCCGGTATTGTTCAGCTTTGTTGCCGTGACCGGCGTGCCCAAATACCCGGCATTTTTCCTGATCGCCTATTTAATGGTGGTTTCCTCCACCCTCACTCACTACGGTAACGGTCTTGGACCGCTTTTGTTCGGAACAGGCTATGTCGATAAAAAGACCTGGTGGAAGATCGGTTTTGTGGTAACCGCTTTAACAACCATCCTTTATCTAACCGTCGGATTATTCTACTGGAAGTTAATTGGTCTATGGTAAAGGCAGATTGATTTCTTTAAAGGGAAAACCTTTTTCAGGTCTCTCCCTTTTTACTTTAACTTAAGATTTATTTCATGTTTTTGTCATGATCTAAAAAGAGTTATTCATTATAATGGTTCGTATATGGATATTTGACCTGCTGCATTGCCAGTCAGAAATTGAAAGAGCTGGAAGAACTAACTCATATACCTGCAAATCCAGGATTGTTATACTTTTATATGAGGGTTCTTTTAATTGAAAGTGAATGAAAGGCTTCTCCTTTCTAAACCGACATTTATTGAGAGGTGATTCTTTTGCATATTCTTGTTTGTGTCAAACAGGTGCCGGATACAACCGAAGTTCGGATCGACCCTGAAACCAACACCTTAGACCGGTCCAGCGCACCGGCCATCATGAATCCCTATGACAGCCATGCGGTGGAGGAAGCGGTACGCATCAAGGAACGCTTTGGAGGGAAGGTCACCGTGATTTCCATGGGACCGCCCAATGCAGTGGAGGTTATCCAGCGATGTATTGCCCTGGGAGCCGATGAAGGATATTTATTAAGCGACCGGGCCTTTGCCGGTTCCGATACTTTGGCCACAAGTTATATTTTGGCCCGGGGAATACAGAAAGTTTGTGAGCAGGAGCCTTTTGATTTAATTTTTTGCGGCAAACAAGCCATTGATGGCGATACCGCCCAAGTGGGTCCCGGTATTGCCCGGCGGTTGGGCATGCCCCAGTTAACTTACGTGCAAACCGTGGCGGCCCTGGACCCCCGGGCAAGAGAAATCAAGGTGCACCGGAAGCTGGATGAAGCCTATGAGGTGGTAACGGCAAAACTGCCTTGCCTTCTTACGGTGGAGAAGGAGATCAACGAATTAAGGTATTCTTCTCTTCCCAACATGCTGCGGGCCGCCCGCTATCAGCCCCGCATTCTGCAAGCGGTTGACCTGGAGGCAGATCCCTCCATGATGGGCCTAAAGGGTTCCCCTACTTCCGTGACCAAAATTTTTGCCCCTTCCCAGCGAAACCGGGGAGAGATTTTGCAGGGCGATGAGCAAAGCATGGTCAACCAGTTAATGGCGAAACTGTCCCAGAGAATGACTCAGAATAATTAAGCCGAGGTGGTTAAAATGGCGGTTCGTGTATCATCTGCTTGTATTGGTTGTCAGGCCTGTATCCCGGCCTGCCCCTATGAAGCGCTTTATATAAACGAAGAAGGCTTATGCCAGGTGATTGAAGAAAAATGTGTTGCCTGCGGCCAATGCGTTGAAGTTTGTCCTGTAAGCGCACTGAGCCTTCCGGAAATGGCCCATGAGGCAAAGGAAGATTTAACCACCCTTGCCGGGGCGGAGGCTGCCGTGCTGTCCGGCGACCTGGGCCGTTACCAGGGGGTATGGGTTTTTATTGAGCAAAGAGAAGGGCAGATTATGCCGGTATCTTTGGAATTGCTTGGCGCCGGGCGTCAACTGGCGCAAAAGCTCGGGGTGGAACTGGCCGGTGTTCTTTTAGGACATCAGGTGTGCGGTTTGGCCAATAAGGTCTATGAATGCGGCGCCGATAAGGTTTATCTTGTGGATAACCCGGCCCTCCGCTACTACCGCACAGAAACCTATATGCAGGTTTTTGTGGATCTGGCCAAGGAATACCTGCCGGAGATTATTTTAATGGGTGCCACCACCACCGGACGGGATTTAGCCGGAGCGGTTGCTACAGAGTTAAGGACCGGGCTTACTGCGGATTGCACCGGTTTGGATATTGATCTGCAACAACGTCTGCTGCTGGCCACCCGTCCGGCCTTTGGCGGCAATATTATGGCCACCATTGTCTCCAAGGCGCACCGCCCCCAAATGGCCACCGTTCGACCCAAGGTCATGCGGATGCCCGCCCTGGCGCCCGGCCGGCAGGGTGCGCTGGTTCAGAAGGAAGTCAGCCTGAAGGAAGAGGACCTGCTGACCCGGGTGCTGGAAATTGTGCAAGAGCAGGGCGAACAGGTTAACCTGCAGGAAGCGGAAATTATTGTGGCCGGCGGCCGGGGGCTGGGAGACCGGGACGGTTTTCAAAAGATTTGCTTTGGACTGGCGGAGGCTCTGGGCGGCCGGGTTGGAGCGTCCCGGGCGGCGGTGGAAGCCGGCTGGATTGACCATAAATACCAGGTGGGACAAACGGGCGTTACCGTAGCTCCTAAAATATATTTTGCCTTGGGCATTTCCGGAGCTATTCAACATCTGGTGGGAATTCGCGGGGCGGATGTCATCATCGCCATTAACACCGATCCCAACGCTCCGATTTTTAAGGAATGCACCTACGGCCTGGTAGGGGATGTTTTTAAACTGGTGCCCCTGCTAACGGAACCTTTAAAAGAACTATTGACACAGAATAAAGCTGATTTGCAAAAACAGCTTCAAGGTCAGGGGGGAATCAACTGTGCCTGAAAAATTTGATGTGATTGTGGTTGGTGCCGGCGTTGGCGGCCTAGCCGCTGCTTATAAACTGGCCCAGGCCGGTTTGTCCGTTGTGGTTATTGAACGGGGGGATTATCCCGGAGCTAAAAACGTCATGGGCGGAGTTCTTTACCGGTCCATGATGGAAGAATTAATCCCGGAATTTTGGAAAGAAGCCCCCTTGCAAAGGCCGGTGGTGGATCAGCGCTTCTGGCTGATGGATGAAGAGTCGGCGGTTACCACCGGATATAAGGGGCAGGCCTGGGCCAGGGAACCTTACAATTGCTTTACCGTGTTCCGGGGCCAGTTTGATCAGTGGTTTGCCCGCAAATGCACCGAAGCGGGAGCCGTCATCATTAATGAAACCGTCGTTGAATCCTGCATTGTGGAAAAAGACCGGGTGGTGGGTGTCAGAACCAGCCGTCCCGAAGGAGACCTTTACGCCAATGTAGTGGTGCTGGCCGACGGCGTCAATTCCCTATTAAGCAAACAGTTGGGTTTTCATCAAGAATGGAAGCCCCAGGAAGTGGCCCTGGCGGTGATGGAAGAATTGAAATTGCCCGCTGAAGTCATTGAAGACCGGTTTAATCTTGAACCGGGCATGGGCGCCACCATTGAGATTTTTGGCGGCGGCACCCTGGGCCTGGTGGGCACCGCTTTTATCTACACCAATAAAGAACATCTCTCCATCGGGGTGGGCGCACTGTTATCCCAAGTCAGGCAGAGCAAGGTACGCCCCTATGATCTGCTGGAGAATTTAAAAAGGCACCCTTTGGTCCGCCCGTTAATCCGAAATGGAGAACCGGTGGAATATTATGCCCATTTAATTCCCGAGGGAGGCTATAACGCCATTCCCAAACTGGTGGGCCCTGGCGTGGTGGTGGTAGGAGACGCCGCCCAACTGGTAAACGGCATTCACCGGGAAGGCAGCAATTTAGCCATGACTTCCGGCCGCCTGGCTGCCGAGGCCATTGTGGAGGCCCATGACACCGGCAACTTTACCGCCCAGGGCTTATCCTCCTACGAAAAGAACCTGCGCAACAGTTATGTCATCCAGGACTTAAAGAAATACAAGAATGCTTCTCATTTATTTGAAACAAATCCCCAATATTTCAACGAATATATTCCGGTCAGCAACATGGCGCTGCAGGAAATGTTAACGGTGGATGGCCTCAGCAAACAGGGCAAACAAAAATTAATTTTAAAACGCCTCTTAAGTGAAAATTCTCTGTTCTCCTTAGGTAAAGACCTTTATCAAGCTTGGAAGGCGATGAGATAATGAAGGATAAATTAATAAAAAAATTAAAAGATTTGGATACGGAAATTAACATTGACGACAAATTGTATTTGAATCGCTGGAAACCGGATCAGACCTCTCATCTGGAAATCATCGACGAAGCGATCTGTGCCGAAAAATGCTCCGGCAAGGATTGTACCCTGTTTTGCCCGGCCAAAGTTTATGAGTGGCGGGAAAACCGGATCTCCGTGGGTTATGAGGGATGTTTGGAATGTGGCGCTTGCAGAATCGGCTGCCCCTACGAGAACATTCGGTGGCGCTATCCCAGAGGTGGGTATGGGGTTCAATTTAGGCTGGCTTAAGCAACCGGGAAAATTAGCTGCTGGCAAAAACAGCCTCTTGCCGGAAGCCGTTGCAGGTTTTTAACAAACCGATAGGAGTGTAAATATGACCTCTGTTACAAGAAAGAACCTATTGGAGTGGGCCGGCACCATTGTGGTAGCCATTGTATTATCCTTAGTGATCCGTTCCTATGTGGCCGAGGCCAGATGGATCCCCAGCGAATCGATGCTCCCCACCTTAAAGGTGGGAGATCATCTGATGACCGACAAAATTTCTTATCAGTTTAAATCAATCCAACGGGGAGATATTGTGGTTTTCACCCCTCCTGCCGAGGCCCATATCGAAGAGGAAGCCCTTATCAAAAGAGTGATTGGGTTACCGGGGGATACCGTTTCCATCCAAGAAAGAACGGTCTACATCAACGGCAAACCATTAAAGGAACCCTATCTCTTAGAAAAACCCCGGGAGGATTTAAAACCCTTCACTGTTCCCGAAGATCATGTGTTTGTCATGGGGGATAATCGTAACAACAGCTACGACAGTAGATTTTGGGGCCCTCTGCCAACCGATAATATCATTGGCCGGGCAATGTTTCTTTATTACCCTTTCAATCATTTAAAGGTTCTTACCCGTGGGTAGATTGGTACCATGGGAAAAACCCGCCAATTTTAAAATACTCCCTTGAGGTCAAGGGAGTATTTTAAGTCTAGCGGCTATTCTTTAAACAAATCTACAAAGATTCTTACTAACTCCGGATCGAATTGGGTGCCGGAACAATGGATTAATTCCTGTAAAGCCTGCTCTACACTTATTTGTTCCCGGTAAACCCTGGTAGAAGTCATGGTGTCAAAGGCATCCGCAATACTGATCATTCTTGCCGTCAGGGGAATATCGTAACCCATGAGCCCGCAGGGATAGCCCTTTCCGTCAAAACGTTCATGATGATATAAAACAATCTCTTTAAAGGGCATTAAGGATGGATTTTCTTTAATGAGATGATATCCCATTACCGGATGCCGCTTTATGAGTTCCCACTCCTTTGGGGTTAGTTCTCCGGGCTTACAAAGAATTTCCTTGGCAATTTTACTTTTCCCGATGTCGTGAAGCAAAGCAGCTAAAAAGACCTGGCAGCTATATTGGTTTCCCATGGCCACAGCAATAGCACTGGCGTAATGGGCTACTTTATAACAATGATCCCTAGTATCCATATCTAAATCTAAATAGGCTAACGAGCTGAGATCTGTAATACCCAAAAAGGTTGTTTGTTTTTTTAACATCAAGGAAGCCCCTTTATAAAGAAATGAACCCTCGGGTGTCCAGCAAGCGGAAGCAGGCTGCCGGCCCAATATCCACTGATTTTAATCCTGGAAATTAAAGTTTAACAGCAATGGCATCTAATTCCGCTACTAAACCTGCTAAAGTCTGAGTAGCCGATGATATTTCCTCGGTACTGGCTGTTTGTTCTTCCACCGCTGCAGCAACATTTTGTACCGCGGACGATACTTCCTCCACCGCGCTGATAACCCCCTGTACGGAGTCGGTCATATCCTTGGCCGCCCCGGCTGCGGACAAAATATCCCCTTCCAAACCATCCACGGCCAGGGTGATCTTACCAAACTTATCCTTTACTTCTTCCAGCACCCGGGCTCCTTTTTCCACCTGATTTACACTTAAAACCATGCTCTGGACTGCTTCCTGGGATTTACTTTGGATGGTGGTGATTAAACCATAAATGTCCTTGGTGGCCTCTGCGGACTGCTCGGCGAGCTTTCTTACTTCTTCAGCCACCACCGCAAAACCCCGGCCGTGTTCACCGGCCCGTGCTGCTTCTATGGCTGCGTTCAAAGCCAGTAAATTGGTTTGGTCGGCAATCTTAGTAATTAATTCAATAATTTGGTTAATCCTGCCCGCGTCTTCTCCCAAGCCGCGAACCACCTTTTCACTCCCGGCAGCGGAATGTTGAATGGCCTGCATCTGTTCAAAGATATCCCGGAGCCCCTTGTCCCCCTCCTTGGCATAGCCCGAGGTTTGCACCGAGGTTTCAGAAATACGTTGAATATTATGGTTAACTAACTCCACTTTATTAGAAATATTTTGGGCATTGACATTTACCTCTTCCATGGAGGCGGCCACTTCGTTGGTGGTGGAAGCCGATTCGGTTGCTCCGGCCGCAACATTTTCCGAGTTGGCGGATAACTCGGTGGTCAAAGTATCCACATTGCGGGATTTTTCCTGTATTTGCGCCGCAATTTCTTTGAGATTTTTAAAGATTACCACGGCAATGATAAAACTAACCAGGACAGTTATGATAACAATGATGGTGGCAATCATAATGCTTCTCTGGGCAGCCACTGAAGTCTCTTTACTACCATTGACTAAATTATTTAATTGACGTTCGGACAATTTCATTCCATCCGTATTTAGTTTGCTGACATACCCTCTATTGTCTGAAAAATATTTTAGCACTTGTTCTTCAGCCGCCGTTCGTTCCTCTCCCTGGGCCGCCTCCCGGGTCTGGATCAATGAAATCATCTGTTCCGTAAAAATTTCGTACTCTTCCAGATCTTTTACAACCGCTTGATGCATCTGTCTTCCTTCATCCGTTGTTAATAAAGGAAGAATTGCTTCTAATTCTTCCTTTGTCCGGGCCATTGATTCTTGGATGGTTTTAATTTCGTCCTCTTCTCCAAACAGCATATAAGCCCGCACACTGGCTGCAGAACGGTTGAAATTACTCATTAACGATTCGGTCTTGGCATAAGCAAAGGCTTTTTTCTCAATAAGCTCCGTATAGCTGTTATCGCTCCTTTTAATGGTTGCGATTAAAAATAAAGAGGTTCCGATAATTAGCAGCAACACCAATCCAATACCCCAAATAAATTTAGAGCGCAGGGTTTTGTTCATCATGAAGTTTGTATTTTTAAGCAATTTTGCACCCCCGAATATTTATGCTATTTGGTCTAGATTTAACATTAACCACAAGTGTTCTTTTTTCTTAATAATTCCCCTGATAAAAGAGGTATCCGCGGAAGCAACGGCCTTCATTTCTTCCATTTCCTCCAGGGTATATGTACCTACTTCCAAAACCCGGTCGACAATTAAACCTACCTTTTTTTTATTCGACTCTACTACAATAATCCGGGTTTCATTACTTTCCGCCTGTTCAGACAATCTCAGCAGATGAGCGGTGTTGATAATTGGAATCAATTCGTTGCGCAGATTAATAATTCCCTTGGCCTTGTCATTCTCCTCATTGACCGGGGTTACTTCCACCATACGCATGATTTCCTGCGTTTTCAGAATATCAACACAATAACGTATATCCCCCAACTCAAAGACGATCACCTGGTTCGTGGACATTTGTTAATACCTCCTTTCTTATAAAGACCTGACCAACACAGCTTTTTCACCCCCTTCAAATGACCGTCAATCATCACGGCCTTATCCGCAAAGGTTGATTTTCCTTTACTTCATCCCAGGCCTTAAAGAGAAGAGTACATCAATAGCCCTGTTAATCTTTCTGGCTTCATCAATCAGTTCCAGATACCGGTTGATTGCGGGATGGTCCGGCTTTTCCTCGGACAAAAGTTGCAAATTACTGATGATAACGGTAAGCGAATCTTTGATCATGGGTATGTACTCCTGAGCCAATTCCCTCTGCACCCTTTCATGGTTATGCATTTATCTCACCCCATTCAGTTCAAATCCATTGTTTCTAACAGCAAAATAAATGCCAAACCTTTAAGAATTAAAAAAAAGCTTTATAAAAGGCCGGAGATGCTTGAATTCGGCTATAAATAAAAAAATAAAGCTATTATAGCTTTATTTTCAAAAGGCAATTTTCGACATATAAATAGTTTTATTTCTCAAAACAATACATTTATTGTTTAATTTTGCGATATAATGTTGCTCTGCTGATCCCCAGGGCCCTGGCGGCTAAAGTAACATTGCCGTTATAATATTCTATGGTTCTTTCAATGTATTCTTTTTCCACATCCTGCAGCAGTCTGGGATGAAAGGAGGATTTGCCTTCCAGTTGGGGGTTGTTCAACCCATTTAAACTATGAATGATACCCTTTAGCCTTTGAATTTTAAATTTTTGTGGTGAAAAATTACTTTGATTCTGGCCATTCTGCCTGCTAAAGCTATTAATAATGTCTTTTGGTAAATGTTTAATGTCAATGACCCCGGAGACATCTTTTAAAACAATTTTTTGAATAATGCTGTATAGCTCCCGAACATTGCCATACCAGGGATAACATTGTAGTACATGTAAAGCCAGTTCGGTAAAAAGAGGGGGGGTGGGATGATTATAGTTAGCGGCAACTTTTTCGGCAAAATGCTTGACGAATTCGATAATATCCTCGCTTCTTTGTCTCAGCGGGATTAAATCCAACCGTACCACATTTAAACGATAATATAGATCCTTTCTAAATTTACGGCTTCTTACCAGGTTCTCGATGTTGGCATTGGTGGCAGTAATAATTCTTACGTCGGTCTTGATGGGTTTTTCACCACCCAAACGCAAAAATTCACCGGTTTCTAGTACTCTAAGCAACTTTACCTGGATGGCCTGGCTGGCTTCAGACAATTCATCTAAAAAGAGTGTTCCCTTATTGGCTAATTCAAAGATACCTTTTCGGGTTCCGTTGGACCCGGTAAAAGCTCCCTTTTCATGACCAAACAATTCACTTTCCAGCAGACTTTCATGCAGGGCGCCGCAGTTTATGGGCACAAAAAGATTGTTTTTCCTGTCGCTGGCGGCATGAATAAATCTGGCCAGCACATCTTTTCCAGTCCCTGTTTCACCGGAAATCAATACATTTACTTTTTTATTGGCGATTTTATAGGCCGTGGTGATTACTTTTCGCATCTCTTTGCTGTTGCCAATCACCATGCCCACGGTATCCGCACAACTCCGTATGCTTTCAAACTCGGTATGATTTGACTCTTTCTCTCCGAAATCACCAACGCTTTGAACGATCCTCCGCACCTTTTCCAGCGACTCAAAGGGCTTCTCCAGATAATCGTAAGCCCCCAATTGAATGGCCCGTATTGCCGTTTCAATCGAGCCATAACCGGTCATAATGATACAACGGCATTCTGGCTGAACATTTTTGATATACTGGAGTAAATCCAATCCTGTAGTATCCCGCAGCTTAAAATTTATCATGGCCACCTTAAAATTTTTTTGCGCTAATTTTAGGTAGGCGGACTTGGCATCATCTACCGCGGTAACCCGGTATACCTGACTTCCCAGAATCCTTTTAAAAAGAGTTTGGATTTGCCGTTCACCATCAACAATTAGTACGTTTACATTCATACCTTCCCTCCCAGGGCAAACAGCCCATACGTAGGGATTTTATAAGTTTAAATATGTACAGAACCTTTATCATATTAAAAACATAGCTGCTACCAATTGGCAGCAGCTTTTCTTTCTGCTTAACACTAAAATAAGTGTCCTTCTAATGTCCTGCAAATACCCATTTCCCCTTCGCTAGCCCCAAAACCACCGGATCCCATGTGGTAAACTTTACCTTTACTGATAATCCTTTTAATATTATAAAAATAATCCCTAAAAAAGTCTATCATTGTTTCTTTTTGACGTATCTCAAGTATCTCTTTGGAAGAAATTGCTTTTCCAGTCTGCTCAAGGGGTCTTTTATCTTTCACCGGGCACTGCCTTTAACGAAGACTTTCTACCGCACCTTTGGCCCATTGGGAATCGTTCAGTATGGCCCTGCCCGCACCAATCAAATCGGCCTTTCCTTCGGCCAGTAACCGCTCGGCAACCCGAACCTCGGTAATACCACCCGTAAGAATGACCGGAATGGGCACCACCTTTTTAATGGCTTCTGTCAATGGTGCAAAATAACCTTGCCCCGTAAGTCCCGGCACATTATAGCCGGAGAAACCGCCGGAAATATCCAGTATGGTGATCCCCGCCTTGGCAAATTCTTTGGCAGCAATCTGGCTGTCTTCAAGGGTGGTCCCACCGGCCATAAAATCCGAAGCCCCTAACCTCAGCAAAAGGGGAAAATCTTCCCCCACCGCCGCCCGCACGGCTTCAATCACTTGCAGGTGAATACGGATGCGGTTATGAATATCCCCGCCATACTCATCCGAACGCCGATTGGTCAGCGGGGATAAAAATTGGTTCAGCAGATAACCATGGGCGGAGTGGATTTCAACCCCGTCAAACCCGGTTTCTTTGGCACGCCGGGCGGCATTTTGAAAGGCTTCAATAATCTCTGCAATTTCCTGCCGGGTGAGTTCACGAGGCCTATCCCCCCTGCGTGGATTGGCCACTGCCGAGGGAGCTACCGGAGTGGTTCCGATCACCTCTTCAAGGGCAGCACTTCCGGCATGGTTAAGCTGCATCATAGTCTTGGAGCCATTGCCGTGAATCACCTTGGCCAGTTTCTTTAACCCTTCAACCATGCCATCCTCCGCAACGGAAAGTTGCTTTATACTGGCTTTTCCCTCCGGTTTTATAAAACTATGTTCAATGATGATGAGTGAAATATATCCTCCCTCGGATTTTTCAGCATAGTAGTCCAGAATCTCCTGGCTCACTTTCCCATCCGGTTCAGCCTTGGCCGTAGCCATGGGCGGCATCACCAGACGATTGGTTAATGCCAGGGTACCCACTTGTAATGGCTTAAGTAAATAGGACATAGCGATTCTCCTCCAAACTTTTTTAATTCCTTAAAAAAATAACCGGCTGTTACTGGGGATTATATCACCTATCGACTAAAATGTATTCGGAAAAACCGGGATCCATGAAATTACTTTTAAAAAGTAATTGGAGGAATCATCCTTTTATTATTTTAAAAAATTACCATCTTATGTCTCATGATAGATTGGTGCACTTCTGCCGCGGCAAGGGGATCCTTGCCCACTGCTCACGGAAAAAACATTTTTGCAGGGAATAGCCAAGGACTCTCACCAGTGATGGTGAGAGTCCTTTCTCCCTTGTTCGGATTTCCCCCTAATCCAGGCCTATGGCGGCCCAAAATAAGGTTGGTTTGTGATGCCCTGAATGTTTTCGTCTAAATTAAACCATGTCCTTGATTACCTCAACAACGGTATTTTCATTGGGGATATAAAACTGCTCCAAAGGCTTGCTGTAAGGAACCGGAATATCCGGAGGCGCAATCCTCTTTACCGGCGCCTTAAGATGCATAAAGGCCTTTTCCGCCACCAGAGCCGCGATCTCTGCACCAAACCCGCCGGTTCGGGTGGCTTCGTGTAACACCACCAGGCAGCCGGTTTTGGCCACGGATTTTAAAATGGTCTCTTCATCCAGGGGAACCAGTGTCCTTAAGTCCACAATTTCTACGCTGATCCCTTCCTTTTCCAATTGACCGGCTGCTTTAAAAGCAACGCCCAGCATCTTAGACCAGGTAACCAGGGTAACATCCCGGCCCGGCTTCTTGACCTCGGCCAGGCCAATGGGAATGGTGTATTCCTCCTCCGGCACGGGTCCCGGCACAAAATATAAAACCATATCTTCAATAAAGATGACTGGGTTATCCTCCCGGATGGCAGACTTCAGCAGCCCTTTGGCATCCGCAGGGGTCCCGGGCATAACCACCTTAAGACCCGGACAATGGGCCAGCCATGCCTCCAGATTATGGGAGTGCTGGCAGCCGGCTCCGATCCCCGCTCCGGACTTCATGCGCACCACCAGCGGAAACTGGCTCTTTCCCCCGGAAAGATAACGCAGCTTGGCTGCATGATTGACAATTTGATCGGAAGCAATGGTGAAGAAGGGATTAAACATGATCTCCACCACCGGCCGCAAACCCATTACGGAGGCGCCTACCGCCAAACCGGCTATGGCCGCCTCGGAAACCGGTGTATCCTTTACCCGCCGGTGACCAAACTCTTCCAGCAGACCAAAGGTGGGAAATTTAGGGTTACTGTGAATCCCCACACCCACTCCTTCTCCGGCCACAAAAACCTGCTCATCCCGGCGCATCTCTTCCTGCAAGGCTTGCTTTACCGCTTCACCCATGGTTATTTGTAGCATAAGTTTAACCTCCCAAGATTATTTACCTAGGCAAACACATCTTCCAAGGCCTCGGTAACATCCGGCCAGGGACTTTCCTCGGCAAACTGTACCGACTGATCAACCTGCCGCTTCACTTCAGCGTCCATCTGCTCCCAGGCGGCTTCCGTCAAAACGCCCTCTTGTAACAGTGCTTCTTTTAACTGTTTAACCGGGCACCGCAGCTTCCATTGCGCAATTTCCTCCCGGGGCTGATAAGCCTGATGATCGGTGGTGCTGTGACCGCCCCAGCGATAGGTTTTGCATTCTATGAGGACCGGTCCCGCTCCCGCCAGACATCTCTCTTTGGCCCGTAAAGCAGCCTGGTATACCTCCATCACATCATTGCCGTCCACAATCTCAGAAGCCATGCCATAGGCCCCGGCCCGTTCCGCCAAATCTTTAATCCGGGTGTGCTCCTCCAGCCGCTGGGCCCCGGAGTACAGGTTATTCTCACAAAGAAAGATTACCGGCAAATTCCACAGGGCGGCTAAATTCAACGCTTCGTGAAAACTTCCCTCATCCGCCGCCCCGTTGCCGAAATAGCAAACCGTCACAAAATCTTTGTTCTCATATTGGGCGGCGAAAGCGGTTCCTACGGCAATGGGAATGCCGCCTCCCACCACCGTGGTGGTGCACAGGGCGTTTACTTCCGGAACCGCGATATGCAGGGTACCGCTTTTCCCCTTGTTATAGCCTGTGGTCTTGCCAAATATTTCGGCCATAATGAGGTCCGGCTCCGCTCCTTTGGCAATTAAATGACCGTGACTGCGGTGATTGCTGATGATCACATCCTGGGCCTCCAGAGCCGCGCTCACTCCCGCCGCCACCGCCTCCTGGCCGGTGCAGACGATCATCATGCCGTGGAGTTTTCCCGGTTCCCTGCTCAAGTCTTCCAATTTTTCTTCAAACCTGCGAATCAGCAGCATGGTTCGAAGCAGCTCTAATTTATTGGGACCTTCCATGAGCAAACCACCTCCTAGATTTTTCTAAATAATTCCCTACCGATTGAATAAGTCCTGTTCGTTTGGATAGAAAATTTTTTACTTTCAAAAAATAATAAAAAGATTCCCGGCCCTGATCAGGTGGGAATCTTTTTATTATAGGACGATCTCTTTCAGCAAACCCGTCGTTACACCCACTTCTGCCAGATTTCCGGACAATAGCCAAGGGTGGCTTGAGAACCGTTGCGGACAATGGGGGTTTTTAACAGCAATGGATGAGCCAGCAGCATTTCTTCCGTATCATGAACAATATATTTGAGATTGCGTTTGGCATACTCTTTTCCGTTCGTGTCCATCAGATTTTCCAGACCCAGTACGGATCCAACCCGGTTCAGCTCGCCTTTGCTCAAACCGCGAACTTTCAAATCAACAAAATGATAAGGGATGGCCCGTTCTTTAAAGAAGCGTTCTGCCTTGCGGGTATTTTGGCACCCTTTGGTGCCGAATATCTGAATGTTCATCCGGCCACCTCATTTTCTCAAAAATGGTCCGTTTCCTGGGATTATTGATATAGCGTTTCCAATTGCTTTTTAACCTCTTCGCTGCACAGATAATCGTCATAGCTCATCTGCCGGTCCACCAGGCCGCCGGGCGTGATTTCAATGATCCGGTTGGCCACGGTCTGGATAAACTGATGATCCTGGGACACAAACAGAATATTCCCGGTAAAATTCATCAGGCCGTTGTTCAACGCGGTAATGGATTCCAGATCCAGGTGGTTGGTGGGTTCGTCCAGCAGAAGCACGTTGGCCCCACTGAGCATCATCCGGGAAATCATGCAGCGTACCTTCTCCCCTCCGGAGAGCACCTTGGCTCCCTTCTGGGTCTCCTCGCCGGAAAAAAGCATGCGCCCCAGAAAACCCCGGACAAAGGATTCTTCCTGGTCCGGAGAATACTGCCGCAGCCAGTCCACCAGATTTAAATCCACATCAAAATAGGTGGAATTATCTTTGGGAAAATAGGCCTGGGAGGTGGATACGCCCCACTTAAATTCCCCGCTATCCGGGACCAGTTCGCCCATTAATACTTTAAACAAGGTGGTTTTAGCCAGGCCGTTGGGACCGACAAAAGCAATCTTGTCCCCTTTATTCAGGGTAAAGCTTACATCCTTTAACACCGCTTCCCCATCCATGTGAACCGTCAGGTTTTCTACGCTCAGCAACTGGTCCCCGGCCTCCCGGTCCGGCTTGAAATCAATATAAGGATACTTCCGGGAGGAAGGTTTAATATCCTCCAGCGTCAATTTTTCCAGTTGTCTTTTCCTGGAGGTGGCTTGTTTGGCTTTGGAGGCGTTGGAACTAAATCGTTCAATAAACCGCTGTAGATCTTTAATTTTTTCTTCTTTCTTCTTATTGGCCTCCTTGGCCATTTTTAAGGCCAATTGGCTGGATTCATACCAAAAGTCATAGTTACCCACATACAATTGGATATTGCCAAAATCAATATCCGCAATATGGGTACATACCTTATTTAAAAAGTGGCGGTCGTGAGAAACCACAATCACTGTATTCTCAAAATGATACAAGAAATCCTCCAGCCAGAGAATGGCCTCCAGATCCAGGTGGTTGGTCGGTTCATCCAACAACATAATATCGGGATTGCCAAACAAAGCCCGGGCCAGTAAAACCTTAACCTTCTCTCCGCCGCTTAATTCCTTCATCTTCTTGGTGTGAAGCTCTTCCTTGATGCCTAAGCCATTTAACAGCCGGGCGGCCTCCGGTTCCGCCTCCCAGCCGTTTAACTCGGCAAACTCACATTCAAGTTCAGAAGCCCTCATGCCATCCGCTTCGGAGAAATCGGGCTTAGCATAAAGAGCATCTTTTTCTTCCATAATCTCATAAAGCCGGGCATGTCCCATCATCACCACTTTAAGTACTTCCAGTTGGTCAAATTCAAAGTGATCCTGCTTTAGGACGGTAATTCGCTCTCCCGGAGTTACCGCCACTTCTCCCGCACTGGCTTCAATTTCTCCGGCCAAAATCTTTAAAAAAGTAGATTTGCCCGAGCCGTTGGCGCCGATTAAACCGTAACAGTTGCCCGGAGTAAATTTTATATTAACATCCTCAAATAAGGAGCGCTTGCCAAAGCGAAGGGATAATCCATTTGTACTAATCATTTGTGCATGTCCTCTTTCATCATTTTTTGCAGATCAACAAGTTTATATTATATCATAAGCAGTCCGGTAAAGCTGCCCGATCCCTTTAATTTTTACATAAAGAGCATAAAAACCAAGGATTCCCGCCGTTCTGCGGGAATCCTTGGTCATTGCTGTGTATTTATTTTAACCTTTCAGCGGAAAAGCAATCTTTGTCAGAAGCTCACTCTCCGGGGTTTCCCGGGGATCATTGAGGTAGAATTCATAGGCCGCACCGGTTGGCAGCAAACCCTTCTCCTGGATCCACTGCATCAGTGCCTGATAGGCGGGTTCTATCTGACGGTAAGGTCCTTGATAGAGGCAGGTGGCCTGCTTTCCGGCCGGGATTTCACTAGGCTGAATTTCATTCCGCCCGGTTAGTGCTTTGGCCACCGGAAAGCCAATTTCCAGATCCAGGTCCTGCATGTCCATATTGTAATAGGCCGCAAAGGGCGGGCCTGCGGGCTGCTCCCCGATCTCAGCCAAATACCGGAGAACGGTTAAATAAGCCTGGCCCAACACCTGGGGCAGATTTTCCACCGCACTTCTGGTTCGGATGGAAAGCACCGGCTGAGACGGTTGATCCGACAGTTCGCATGGGTAGTTCATGGCATTGACTCCCTTCATTTTTCTCCCATTATACTACCCCAAACATGACAACAGGCCGTCATGTTTCTAAACATATTTTTTCAGTATTCCCCGGGCCTGGTCCGCCAGAATCTTCCTCAGCCTGGATGGCCGGATCACCTCTACACCGGTGCCGAAACTGAGCAAAAACCCATAGAGCCAGTTATTCTCCGGCAGGGAAATTTCAATCCGGATCCTGCCATCTTCCAGTTGAACTAAATTCCCCGCAAACCACTCCTCCACAACCGCCTCCATTTCCTTGTCAAAAACCAGCTCCAACTCAACCATGCCCCCGGGGCTCGACCATTCCTCCTCCCAGGGAAATGGCTGCAGCGATACCTCCTGGGGCTGGAACCGGGTTTCTAAAATATTTATCTCCTTCATTCTTGACAATTTGAAGAGGCGAAATTCCCCCCGCAGCAGGCACCAGGCGTACAGGTACCAGTTTTGCCCTTTGAGCACGAGAGAATAGGGTTGGACCCGGCGCAAGGTCTTTGCGCCGGATGAATCGGTGTATTTTAACTCAACTTCCGTTAAGTTTTCTATGGCTTTACGCAGGATGCCGACTTTTTCCGCCAGAGTCCTATTTCCTCCCCAAGGAGATAAGTCAATGAAAAGTTGATTGGTTTTGGCATCGAGAAATTTAGCCTGGGCCGGGGATAAGGTATTTTTCAGCTTTTCCTGCAAAATTTCATGGCCAATATCGGGAACCGACATGCCAATCCCTTTGAGCATGGTAATGATGGCGGCCATCTCATGGGAGGTCAAAATACTTTTGTCCAGACGATAGCCTTCCGCAAGGCCGATTCCTCCCTTTGCCCCCTGATAAGTAACAATAGGGATCCCGGCCAGGTTTATGGCCTCCACATCGCGAAGGATGGTCCTGACGGAAACCTCAAACATTTCCGCCAGTTCCTTCGCCTGTACCCGCTGCCGCCTGAGCAAAATCACCAGGATAGAAATCAACCGTTCAAGCTTCATTGCAGGCCCTCCACCATGCAGGGATTTAGTAAAATCCTTCCGCTATGCCAAATCCGGCCATGGATCAATCAATGGCTTTAATTTTCGATAAGGCATTGACATAAGCCTTGGCCGTTGCTTCAATCACATCCGGGCTAACCCCCCGGCCGATCACCAAACCGGATTCACCGTAACGCACCTTTACAATGGCGTTGCCCAGGGCTTCGCTGCCCCGGCTGACGGAACTTAAATTGTAGTCCTCCAGTTTGACGGTAATTCCGGTAATCCGTTCGATGGCCTTAAAAACGGCATCCACCGGCCCGTTGCCGTAGGCTGCGTCGGTCAGAATCTGATCGTTCATTGCTAAGGATACCGTGGCTGTGGCCGTAGCCGCCCCATTGGTGGCTACGGAGATATTTTTTATGGAGATGCTGTTGCGCTCCTTTTCAGTATATCCCATCAGGGCATGCAGGTCCTCGTCGAAAACTTCTTTTTTCTGATCCGCCAACTGCAAAAACTCTTTATAAACGGTTTCCACATCATATTGTTCGGGGCTGTAACCCAACTCCTCCAGACGATGCTTGAGGGCATGCCTGCCGGACCGGGCACTTAAAACAATTTTATTTCTCAATATACCCACTGTTTCCGGATCAATAATTTCGTAGGTCCTTTTTTCTTTTAAAACACCGTCCTGGTGAATGCCTGAGGCGTGCATAAAGGCGTTGGCCCCAACAATGGCTTTGTGACTGGGAACCGGTACGCCGGTAATGCCGGATACCAGTCTGCTGGTTGCGGCAATCTCCTTGGTTTTTACCCCCAGCTCTACTCCGTAAAGACTGGGCTGGGAGTAAACGGCCATCATCACTTCCTCCAGGGCGGTGTTCCCGGCCCTTTCTCCGATTCCGTTGATGGTGCCTTCCACCTGGCTTGCTCCCGCCTTTACGGCGGCCAAGGTGTTGGCCGTGGCCATGCCCAGATCATTGTGGCAGTGGGTGCTGATGATGGCGGAGTCAATGTTCTTAACGTTCTTCGTCAAAAAGGAAATCAACTCCCCATACTGCCAGGGAGTAACATACCCCACGGTATCCGGAATGTTAACCACCGTTGCTCCCGCCTCAATGACTTTTTCTAAAATTTTGGCCAAAAAGGCCGGTTCGCTTCGGGAAGCGTCTTCCGCGTAAAATTCAACATCACTGACGTATTTTTTGGCATGTTTTACAGCAGCTACGGCCGCTTCAACCACCTGTTCGGGAGAGAGCCGCAGCTTTTTCTCCATATGCACCGGGGATACGGCAATGCCCGTATGAATTCTGGGCTGCTCCGCATCCCGCAAGGCTTCGGCGCAAGCATCGATGTCCTTGGCCACCGCCCGGGTAAGGCCGCAGATAACAGCCCCCTTGATTTCCCGGGCAATGGTTTTTACCGAATTCATGTCCCCGGGGGATGAGGCGGGAAAGCCCGCTTCAATCACATCAACACCCAACCGGACCAATTGTCTGGCGATTTCCAGCTTCTCATGGGTGTTTAAGGTGATGCCCAGGGACTGTTCTCCATCCCTGAGGGTGGTATCGAATATATAGAGCTTGCGCATTTTTAAATTCCTCCTTGGTATTATGAAAATCCCTTTTCAAGTTTAGCCTGGTAAGGTCACTAAGGTCCGCTTCCATGCCAACACCACCCCCTTACAAATATAAAAACCCTTCGCCTCAAATTGAGACGAAGGGTTCCTCCGCGGTACCACTCAATGTAACGACACAAGTCGTTCCCTTAATAGAATACGGGATTTAAAATCCGATATTCCCTTCCTTTTATCGGTGGAAGATTCCGTCCGAGCCTACTGCTAACTCCTTCGGTCGGCAACTCAAGGGGGAGTTCATCGCCCTGCCTTCGACCGCCTTCGCACCAACCGGCGGCTCTCTGAACCAGCAGTAAACGCTTACTAGTCCCTGTCATCGTTTTAAATCATATTTTAAAAAATGTTACCAGAATCATCAGCCTCTGTCAACGGTCAAAGGCTACATTATTTTCCGCCTTTACTTTGACATCGCTTTTACGCTGGGACAGATAAAGTCCCAACAAGGTAAGTCCCGCTCCCAGAAGCGCCATGCCGGTGATGGGTTCCTGCAGCACCCAAGCCGATGTAACCATGGTAATCACCGGCACCAAGTAAATATAGGCGCTGGTGGTTACCGCACCTAAAACCCCCACGGACCAGTTCCAGGTTACAAAACACAGGGCGGAAGCCCCAAAGCCCAGGAAAAGGATGTTAAACCAATTGGCTGGAGCTGCAAATCGGGCCATCTGCCAATGAAAATCAGAAAAGAACAGCGCCGGCAGCATAAAAAACAGTCCGTACAGAAAAACCTTGCGGGTGCAATGGATAATATGGTATTGAAAGGCACTGATCTTTTTCATTAAAACCGAATAAACCGCCCAGACCACCGCTGCCAGAGTGGCTAAAAAATCTCCCAGAGGATTTAGATTAAGGACGTAATTTCCGTTCAAAACCACCAGGCTTATGCCCATCATGGCCGCCCCGAAGCCCACAAAAAAACACAGTTGCAGTCTTTCGTCGTCTAATAAACGATGGGCCAGCAGCGCCGTAAAAATTGGGGCAATGGAAACAATAATGCCCGCATTGGAGGCCAGCGTATAAGTAAGAGCAATGTTCTCCAGCAGGAAATACAAGGTTACCCCGCATAAACCGGCTGCGGCAAAAAGCAGTTCCTGCTTCCAGTTTTGCGGTTTTAAAATATGCGGATAAATCATAAGCAAGGCCACATAGCCAAGGGTAAAGCGAAAGAACAATATTTCCACTGGGGTAAAATCTCTTAACAGAATTTTGGTTGAGATAAAGGTAGTTCCCCAAATGATCACGGTAGCCAGTGCTAATAAATGGGCGGTAGTTACTTTACGGTTTTCCATCGGTCAATCCTTCCTCAAATTTGACAGCGGGCAGCCAATCTTGGCGGCTATTTATCTCTGTCTTCGCAAAAAATTTTTTGATACTGTTTTGGTGTTAGCCCGATCAATCGCTTAAAAAAATGGTTAAAGTGTCCTTGGTCGCTAAAACCCGTTTGAAAAGCCGCTTCAATGGGCTTAACCCCTTGTTCCAATAGAATCTTGGCATTATTTACGCGGATGGTTTCCAGATAACTGTAAGGGGAAATGCCTTTTTGTTTGGTAAAAGACCTCAACAAATAGTATTTACTTAATCCGGTTAAGGCGCTGAGATGATCAAGGGAGATATTTTGGGCGTAGTTTGCCTCTAAATATTGACAGACTGCTTTTATCTCGGATCTTGGTTCCTTTAGTCCATTGGCATATTCCAAATCGGAATACTCCCTTACCAATTCTTCAATTAAAAATAAAAATAATTCTTCTTTTTTAAAGTCCCTTTCTTCCTGAGCAATGCTGAGATGCAGTTCCCGCAGGCAGGTGGAAAGGCCGCTGCCATAATGTACGGACTGGGTAAAATAAGGCAGTGTGTCCCTGCCGGTTATCTCTAAAACCGCCCTTTTCATGGGCTCCGGTTTTACATTAATGCAGCGGAAATCCAAGGTCTTCCCGTCGATTTGTTCACAGGCGTGGCTGTCGCCGGGATTAAAAAGCACCAAATCTCCCGGATTGATAATGAATTCTTTATCTTTGCAGGCCAGATACCTCTGTCCGCTTTCGATAAAACCAATGGTATAGTGGTCGTGAAAATGCGTGGGAAATTTCTGCATAATTCCTTTAAAATGATACGCTTCAATATTTAAATCCGGGTCCAGATAGATAGTGCGGATTTCGTTTAGCATCAGAAAATGGCTCCTATCCATTGACGTTATCCTAATCCTATCATAAATACCCCGGGGGTTCTTGTATGATATTGCTCTTCCAAAGCGAAAAAGATAACGGGAAGGGTTCTGTTGTCATGACAACTCTTTGCTGCTATAATAAGCCCGGGCATGAAAGAAGCGTAGCCTTCCATTTTCATGCTTACTATACAAAATGGCAGCCGTTACCGCTTTAATGATTTAATAAAATTATGACAGAAACCATTTTGGTTTCTTTTACAGAAAAGAGAGTGTATAGAGACAATGTTGCAACAAACGAATATTGGCAAACTAAATAAAATGCTGGTTATGATCATGGCGGTGGCCAGCGGCGTGACCGTAGCCAATCTGTATTACATACAACCATTGCTTGCTAAAATTGCCTCAAGCTTTCAGGTGACTCAGGTCAGCGTAGGTTTTGCGGCGATGCTTACCCAGGCCGGTTATGCCCTGGGCATGTTGTTTTTATTACCCTTGGCGGATATCCGGGAAAAAAGACGACTAATCATCACCCTGTTGCTTTGTTCCGCCTGTTCCCTGATGCTTATGTTCTTCTCTTTTAATATAACCCTGCTGGCCTTGGCTTCCTTTGCGGTGGGTTTCACCTCGGTGGTGCCGCAGTTGATCGTTCCCCTGGCAGCCCAACTGGCTGATCCTAAGGAAAGGGGCCGGATTATTGGCACGGTCATGAGCGGTCTGCTGATTGGCATATTGATCTCCCGGACCTTCAGCGGTTTTGTGGGAGAATACTGGGGCTGGAAAATGGTATACCTTATGGCTGCCCTTTTAATGCTGGCACTGGCTGCTTTATTAAGCAAAGCCCTGCCTTACTGTCCGCCCATTTCCCAAATAAAATACACCGAGCTGTCCAAATCCATGGTCCATTTGACCAAAACCCTTCCGGTTCTGAGAGAAGCCTCCTTAAACGGGGCCATGATGTTTGCCGCTTTCAGCGCCTTCTGGACATCCCTGGTATTTTTACTGGAAGGCCCGCCCTACCATCTTGGCACCAACGCCGCCGGTCTCTTCGGATTAGTTGGTGTAGTCGGTGCCTTGGCAGCCCCGGTTGCCGGCCGCATTGCCGATAAAAGAAGCCCTCGCTTCACCATCGGCATCAGCATGATGATTGTCATCCTCGCCTATATCATCTTTTGGGCCTTTGGCTATCAATTATGGGGATTGGTTATCGGTGTCATTTTACTGGACCTGGGCGTACAGTCCTGTCAGATTTCCAATCAGGCCAGGGTTCATGCCTTAAGTGACGAAGCCCGTAACCGCATCAACACCGTCTTTATGGTTTCCTATTTTGTGGGCGGGGCTTTGGGCTCTTTACTGGGATCATACAGTTACGCCCATTTTCAATGGGCCGGTGTTTGCATCTTTGGGCTCTTAACCCAACTGATGGCCATCTCCATTCATATAAGCTATAAGAAAAAAAGCAAGCCGAATTTTTCTCAGGCAAATTAAGCTAAAGAAAAGGTTTTTGCCTAAAGCCTTCCCAATGCATGAAAATTCCTGTTGATTCCTCACCGAGCAGGATTCTTAACAGACGAAAGCCCGCTGGTATAGCGGGCTTTCGTCTGTATTCACTCATAGTCTATTAAGATTAGTTGGGATTGGGGTTATTAAAACTGGCAGGCTGTGGATTGCTGGCGTTAAAATACTGTCCGCCAGGTGTGGAAAGGTTAAAATACAGCTTGGAATCTTTGGTTATACCCCAATCTTTCAATGACCCGGTATCCTGTATTTTATTAAATGCCTCTCTAAACATGGTATTATGGGCTTCTTCACGGTTTAGGAGAAAATCGATGGTCTCCCTGACACCTTTATCATTAATTTGCCTGTACAGGTATTCATAAACCACTTTGGCTCGCTGCTCTGCAGCGATATTTGATAATATATCGGCAGCCAGATCTCCTGTTTCATTTACATATGCAGCCGTCCATAATTGTCCCGAAGCATTGCTCAACATTGGGGTGAGTCCCGTTAAAACATGGGCTTCGACGTTTCCGATTGTTGCATTCTGGGCATCAGGGTCATGGCCGTTTAAAAGGTTGATTGTCGTAGCTACCATTTCCATATGGCTTAATTCTTCCGAAGCAATATCTAGAAACAGATCTTTTATTTCCTTATCCTTGATACGAAAACTTTGAGAAAGATATTGTAATGCAGCCTTCAGTTCTCCCTGTGCTCCACCCAATTGCTCTTGGAGCATTGCCGCATAATTGGGGTTGGGTGCATCCACTTTAACCTCATATAGAAGTGTTTTATCATGTTTAAACATTTTGCACATCTCCTTTTAATTTAGATTAGGATTTTTTTAGTTTTTACAATAATCTATAAAATATCCTGAATTGACGATGCCCTATGTTTCTAAGATACGAGGATAAAGTGTTGCTTTTTTCTTCATTGAGCGGTATCCCACGTCCCCTTGATCTTGAAAATTTATTAATTTTAATAAACACAAAATGGACAATAAAGAGTTCTCGTATAGTGGAATCGGTAGAGCCCTATCCAAATTGTTACACACATTACGTCATTATTGTTGATATTGCAGGTTTAAGATGATGAGTTTCTCGGCTGGACTGTCCGGATGGCAGGGCACATAGGTATGTTTATATCCGTCTGGGTGGGGGAGTAATTACGCCGGTTTCATAAACCGCCCGCACACACATCGTATTTAAATTCTATCTTGTTTTGATAAAAGCATAAACGATTTCAGTAGGTTGTTATTTTCGATTAACAATCTACTTTTAATTATTAACAAGGCATTTCATTCATTATTACGTAAACAAACATATTTTTACTCAAGATTTTGTTTTAATATCTCCAACCCCATTTTCAATTCCTCTAATGAATGCGTAGAAGCAAGTGCAATACGAAAAAACTGATTCGACATAGTCTTCCCGCTAAGAAAACGGTCCGAATGAAAAACACGCACCCCATGCAGTCGCAAAGTATTCTCTAGTTTTGCCCCATCGGCATTCCCTGATATGGGGAACCAACGATAAAAACTAAGCGGATGGCCTGCGATTTCATGTTCTGGAAAAACCTGCAAAAAAACATCATTTGCAGACTGCGCAAGTTGCTTTTTCTGAGCTGCGATTTCATGTGCTTTCCCTGATAAGATCAGTTCCGTGATAATTTCAGCGTCCAGCGAAGAAGTTTTGACGTTGATCATAAATATTGCTTGTGAAATTTTCTTCTGAAAGGCATCACCAAATACCATATAAGCAACTCGCAGCCCGGAACAAATGGACTTGGAAGTGCCACAGATATAAACCGTCTGTTCCGGCAGAAGATGAAACATGGGCTGTTGATAATCTGGAATGATCCCGGCAGTCAAAAAAGCGTGTATGTCGTCCTCAATTAAAATTAGTTGATGGTTACGAATTACCGCGGCAAGCTCTTTTTTACGAGCATCTGAAATCATTATCGTGGTGGGATTACAGCACGAGGGCATTAAAAAAATCCCTTGTATATCCATTTGATTGCATTGACTTTCCAGTTCGTTGGGCAGCACCCTTGCTCATCTCCGGAAACCGGTATCAATTGAATACGAAACATCTTAGCCAGCTCAATAAAATTAGAGTAAGTATATAGATCGGTAGCAATGCGATTTCCCGGTTCAAACAAGGCAAACAAAGCAATTGCCAACGCATTTTGTGCACCGGAAACAATGGCCATATGCTCTTGGTCCGCATGGATACCGAAAGATTCCATCCAGTTCAGGCCTGCTGTTTTTTGATGGGGTATACCGGTCGGGTCATTGTAATTCAGAAGCTGTTCCAGATAACTTTTACCCACAACCTTTTGAATAACTTCTGCTACAATGCTATTGGTTTGCTCAAAAGAAGCAACAAAACCAAGATCAATGCAGCCCGATAATTTGTCTGCGGAAATGGCAATAGAACGAGCAGCGTTAGGAGCGACAAAGGTCCCACTTCCCGTAACCGCATAAATCAATCCCTTAAACTCGCATAGCTTATAGGCGCGGGTAATAGTGGTAAAGTTTAAGTCAAGAAAATCTGCCAATTCCCGCTGCGGCGGCAGCTTTGTTCCCGGTGCTAAAAAGCCGCTTATAATATCCTGTTCAAGTAGTGATGCAATGGAGTAATAAAAAGGGCGTTTTAATGCTTTTTTATCAGGTTTCCAAGACATTGGATAATTATCAAATGAATTTACCGGCATACTCTACCTCCAAAAATTGTATTCCATACAATCCTATCATTGATTGTATGGAATTTCATTGATAGGATTGTATGCAATAATATAGGAGTGTGACCGTCATATGAAAAAAGGTCGAATAAAAATTGCATTTTGTGCAGCTTTTCCGTACACAGTCCCTATTTTGGCAGGCTTTTTATTTTTGGGAATCGCTTATGGAATCTTTATGAATTCATTAGGATTCAGTTCAATCTACCCAATCCTGATGAGCCTAACAATATTTGCAGGATCAATGGAGTTTGTGGCAGCTAATTTTTTACTTATGGCGTTTAATCCGCTCAACGCCCTTTTTCTAACGTTAATGGTGAATGCACGTCACTTGTTTTATGGGATTTCCATGCTGGATAAGTATAGGGGAACCGGGAAGAAAAAAGTTTATCTAATTTATGGGATGTGCGATGAGTCTTTTTCTATTAATTGTACCACTGATATTCCAGAGAATGTGGACAAGGGCTGGTTTATGTTCTTTGTAACTCTGCTCAATCATTCCTACTGGGTAATAGGGGCAACGATTGGCGGCATTTTGGGATCTCTTGTGCAGTTCAACACTGAAGGACTCGATTTTGTTATGACAGCTCTCTTTGTTGTAATTTTCATTGAGCAGTGGATGAAAGAGAAAACCCACCATAGTGCTCTGGTAGGGCTTGGACTTTCAACCGTCAGCCTTATTATTTTTGGCGGGAACAATTTCATCATCCCTGCTATGCTTGCGATTCTTGGGATACTCACTATTGTTAGAAAACCATTGGAGAAAGTTGAGGTTCCCGTATGATTATGAGTTTACAACAGCAGATCATCACAATTGCTGTGGTAGTTTTGGGCACAATGCTTACAAGGTTTCTTCCATTCATTGTTTTCCCAGCGGATAAGTCCACACCTAAATATGTTCAGTATCTCGGTAAAGCACTGCCATCGGCGGTGTTAGGGCTTTTGGTAATTTATTGCTTTAAGGATGTGAGTTTACTGTCCGGCAGTCACGGCATCCCCGAACTTATCGCAGTAGCGGTGGTTGCAGTGCTTCACTTTTGGAAGAAAAAGATGCTCCTATCCATAGCAGGTGGAACGATTGCTTACATGATTTTGGTGCAATTGGTCTTTTAATAGTGTTTTGTACAACAAAATTTAAGACCAGCTATGAAATGTCAAGGGTAAATCTTTAGGGAAAACGGGCTGGTAAGATTGGCCGGTTTTCAAGACAGAGAAGATAATGTTAACCATTTCTATCACCGATTTTAATGCCCTAAAGCATTTTTATAATGGAGAGCCTGCCCCCACCACATTTTTCAATATAAAATATTCGATGGATTCATTGTCGCAACTTGTATTCAATCCATGTAAAGCTGTTTCTAATTTATATTTTTCAATCTATCTTTTGCGAAAAAGCCGACATTCCTCCGTCAGGTTTATTCTCTGTTTCCTTATTTACTTTATTAAGAACAATAATAAGTTGATTTGGAACAAATACCTTCTTGCACAAAATTATTTTATTATAATTATTGTTATTCGACTTAAGCTGCCGGTTGACGGAAGCATAAAGGGGAGAGTCAATATGAAGAGTATGGAGAAGAATTCAGTTACCGTGCCTGGAAAGAGGCATCTCGATCGCATTGCTATCACGAGTATTCTGTTATTGTCCGTTATGGTTATTGCCTGTTTTATTTTGTTTCGTCTATACGATGAGGGCAATCCACTTTGGGGTTTTATGGCGGCCATCGTCTTTTTGACTGGTGGGGGCTATGTGGTCTGCGCGCAGAAATTATCCCCCTGTAGCCTCATGCCGTCCTCTATTGCCCGCGCTGCACATATCCGGCGGCTTTGTTCGTGTGATGAACATCATACAGAAAGGAACACTGCCATATGACACAGCATGAAAACTAAAGTAAATTACCTACAAGGGGGAATGCCTCTGAAATGTTGTATTCTCATGGGAGCCCCATAAAAAACGGAAATACGGCTACTCTTCTTAAATCTTTTATAGAGGAATTGACGGCCTGCGGTTTGGAACATTGAATTGATTCGGCTGTATTGGATACGGCATAAATAATACTACGGTAGATTTAGAATAGGAAAAGAGGTATTTATGTGAACACAAGGAAATTTATGTGTACACTCATCGGAGTAATTGTTTTTATCCTGATAACTCAATATCTTCTTGCTATGTCAGTTCTCAAACTTTGTGACGACCCTAATAACACTATAAGAAATGTTGCGACATTTTCAGCTATTGCGTCCATAGCCGTATTAATCATCTTTTTAGCTAAGTTACTCAAATTTTTCACTGGGAAAGACTTAGGTCAGATAAATTACAACTTTTATTCGTTTGAAGAATTCAATAGTTCAGACCGAAATGGCAACAGTCCAAATTAAAACAAATTTGCTAGTTGGCGGTTTAAGGTAATTTTCAAAGCTGTCGTTTACTAAATACAATACAAAAGCTTATAGAAAATAAAAAGAAAGACGATATTACGACTTTTGTAATATAAACATAAAAACAGACTACCCGACCCGGTAGTCTGTTTCTTATTTCGACATACCCCTGTTAATGCAGCTATAATGAATGCTAACAGAGATAACGTACAATAAAATGCGCAAACCCAAGCCGCCGGTTATGAACGCCCGAAAGCCGACAGGGATACCGCTCTGGACATTACCAGCGTAACCTAACTACGACCGGTCAGGTTACGCTGAAGATGCCTTGGCTGGAAGGGATTCCATTTGAAACAGCCATCATCGAACGGTACCGACGCCTGAGAGCAGTGTTGAGGAAGCCCTGATTGAGATGTATCTAGCCGGGGTGTCTGTACGTCGAGTAGAAGATATCACCGAAGCGCTGTGGGGTACAAAAGTGTCTCCGGCCAGGTAAGCGAGTTGAACAAGAAGGCGTATGTCCACATGAAGAATGGCGTAACCGCCCTTTACAGGGTGGTAAATACCCGTATGTGTATGTGGACGGGATCTACCTGCGCCGAAACTGGGGCGGTAAATTTGAGAATGTCAGTATTCTTGTGGCACTTGGCGTCAAGAAGCTCAATATCAAGACAGGACTATAAGTTATGCTTTTTCTCGTTTTCTTTATAAAATTTTATTTTCCGATGATTAACATATCATTTTCATCAAATTGCCATAAATCAGCGTAAGCAACCTCCCAATAATATCCATCTAAATCTTTAAAGTAGCCGCTATATCCACCCCAGAACACTGGTTGAGGTTGTTTTACAATGGTACCTCCAATACTTTTAATTTTGCTAAATATCTTGTCAACCTCGTCCTTTGTTTTGGCGTTATAAGCCAGAGTAATACCGGCGAAATCCCTGCCGATCCCGGGAGGATTGGTTTCGTTAATATCCTTTGCCAACCCTTCAAGTGGATAGAGTGCAAGTTTCGTTCCCCCATTATCGAAAAATACAATTTGCGGCTTCTCCTCATTATTGGGAGTTGCAAACCCCAGTCCATCCCTGTAAAAGGCGCGGGATTTTTCGATGTCCCGCACACCCAATGTAATAAGATTGATTCTATTCATCATTAAACACCCTTTCTATCTACCTTATAAAAAGAGGCATAGTGCGTCTGCCTCTTGTCTTTGCCAAATTTAGTATGACAAAATCGTATGGTTGCCATATGTTTTTATTATGATAAATATAGCTGATTTGAAAAAAGTGAAAATAGGTTATGCGCTTTTTAGCGTCATTTATAAATTTTTAGATATGGATAAAAAAGCTCGCTATTACGGGACGGATGTACCCATATTTCATTCGGAAATTCATATGCTTAAAGCAATAAAAGAGAATGAAGGCATTCATGTAGCAGGTTTGGCAAATTATTTGGGTGTAACCAAGGGATTCATCTCTGAAATTACAATTAAACTTGAAAGAAAAGGCCTGATAAAAAAAGAAAAGGATACTCATAATCAGTTAAAAATAATATTAAAGCTGACGCCTAAAGGGGAAGTAGCTCACACGAACCATATGACGATATGATAACAGAAATTTTAAGATATGAGTCAAAAGAAAAAATCATTTTCTTAAAAGATTTTTTATCAACACTGGAAGATAAAATTGGTGATTTTGAAGAAAGAAATAGTAAATAAATTTTTGCTATAAATCTATGATAACATGCTAATTCAACATTCCACCAGCAATGGTGGAATATTGAATTAGCATGTTATTGACAATGATTATCAAAACCATTGTTTAAACTTATTTATATTTCATGAACAGGAGAGCTTTATGAAAAAAGAATTGGTGATGGGAAATCTCCACGATTATTTTGAAATGCTTTCAGAGCATTCCACCGGGTTGGTCAGGAGGCGGATTTGGAGCAGCAAATTTATCTCCCTGCCCCTATGGGGCAAGGTGTGATCCGTCGCATCCGGCTCCAAAAAGGTCTGGAAATTATAATCTCAGATTTAAAGTTGGAAAAGAATATGAAGTTGAATATAAAAAGCTCATACAGCATTTTTGAATTGAACTATTGCCTGAGTGGAAGCTTTCTGCCATTGTGAAAATAATCGGCATCACGTAAAAGAAGAATCAGGAAATATCTGCTATTTGGAACATGCAAGAGTATATCTCGAAAGACAGTCTGGTATTAGAAATCATACACTGGAACTTAGAATGTCGCCGCAATCTCTTTACACCTACTTTCCCGAGTCTCAAGATCAAAAGGTAATAGAAGAGGTCTTACAATATCATCGTGGAAAGATAGAGCCCTGCCCTATTTCACCGGCAGTTCAAAAATGTGTCTATGAGATTGCCGGCTGCTCTTATAAAGGAACTGCTAAAAAGATCTATTTGCAGGGCAAAATTCTCGAATTGGTTTCCATGTTTCTTCAAGAACATATAAGCGGATATAACCCGGAGAATGTCGGCATTCATCTTAATGATTATGACATTATATGAAGTCCGGCGAATTGTTCTAAATAACCTGGAAACCCCCTTTTCTATAAAAAGCCTGGCGCTTCAGGCAGGAATAAATGAAACCAAGTTAAAAAATGGTTTCAGGAAATTATTTGGAACTACAATCTTCGGCTTAATTAGAAGTCAGCGCATGGAGAAAGCGGTTCGGTTATGAAGATTGATCGCATGAATGTCAGCAAAACCGCATCTATACTGGGATATAGTAATATGAGTAATTTTGCCACAGCTTTTCGTAAAAAGTTTGGTTGTAACCCCAGTGAATATTTGAATAGTATAAAGACCATGGATTATTAAAGACCTTAAAAGCTAGAAGTTTTCAATATATCCAACAGTCTGTTAGTGCTCCTATTGAGTGCTAACGGACTGTTTTTTTATGGGAAAGTTTTTAATCCTCCACAGGTTTAAAGAAACCTCCCACAGGTAGTGCAAAACCCAATTATAAATGATAAATGATAATCAATATCATACAACATGTTGTATTGGAGCCGGCCTGGGAAGGACAGATCATTGATTGGTCACTGCTGGGTGTTTCTCCCTTCGCTTATGTTCACTATACCTTTGATATCACCAATCTGCCGCTGCTGCCGCTGTTTTGGCTGCTCTGTCTTGCTGCTATATTAACCGGGATTGGGTTGTTTGGATTTAAAAACAGAGATGTTTTGACAAAAGCATAAACCATTGTTAATTTCGGTTTAACAACCTCCTTAAATTTTGAACCCGTTTTTAGACAAGTGCCTGTTTTTATTGGTTTTGTTGGCAGAGAACCTTAATTTGCCCGGGGACCATTGATGTCAGTTTTTGTAATCCCTCGCTTTTTATCAGCTTCCTGAATGGTAACCCAAGAAATACCTCTCATCATATAACCCTAACCTGAATTTCCGTCAAGAATTCTTTCGTCAGCATGGTATCACGATTATCAATTTCGTAGAGTTCAAAAGGATCGCCCAGAATACAACGACCTGTTTCTTTTGCATAAGAGAGAACCTCCCTTATGCGGTGGGGGCTTTGACGGTAGTCCCCACGATAAAAAAGGGAAAGGTACTGCCCTGCCGGAAGGATAAAGTCGTATTCTTTTGTTTTCCGCTCCAGGACAAAAAATACGGAGTGGAACACCCCCCATATTCCCTTATTTAAATCTTCAATAGACAGAGACGCGCCAATGGACTGATTGCCAAAATCATGGATTTTGTTTTCATGCTTCCGGTGAAGCTTCTTGATGGCGAAGTCCATTTCCTCGTCCCTTGTTATGTGGGTATTCAATTGTAGGCAGGGGCGGTCTGGAAACGTCTTGACTGCAAAAACGCCGATGGGGGTTTGCGCTGCAGCGGTTAGAGTCTCCATTCGCTTCCGGATGGTTTGTTCCCTGGCGCGGAGCTTTTTCAACTGTCGTTGGATCAATTCCTGTTCTTCCTGCATCAGCACCAGTGTATTGCCGATGCTTTGGTGATCCAGATACTCTTTAATTTGCTTCATGGAGAAGTCCAACTGACGCAGGTCCCGGACGATGTTCAGCTTATAAATGTCTTTGAGGCTGTAAAGCCTGTAGCCGTTTACATCCCGGCGGGGCTTTAATATCCCGATTCTTTCATAATACCGTAAGGAATCGACCCCGATACCATACAGCTTTGAAATTTCGTTAATTTTATAATAATTTTTCATCCTTATCCCATCAACCCCTTTTTACAGGAAAAACCAGCCCTTGACTTTAGTATTATACCAGGGTTTAGGATGGAATTGCAGGTTGTCAAACTGACTGCATAAAACGGGGAAGGCCGATATTGCTATGCCATTAAAAAAGAGGTTATCTGATTTTGCAGAAAGGAATAAAGGGTTATTTGCGCCCGAAAAGATTACGTTCATTTTATTGGGAACCGCGATTGTATCTTTTGCTATGTACAACATTCACCAGCAGGCGAACATTACCGAGGGTGGCGTGCTGGGCATGATCCTGCTGCTCAACCACTGGTTCGGCATCTCGCCATCCCTGCTCTCACCGGTCCTGGACGCGTTTTGTTATGCCTTGGCGTTTAAGTATCTGGGCCGGAACTTTCTCAAGGCCTCCATTGTATCCACGCTTAGCTTGGCGGGCTTCTTTAAACTATGGGAGCAATTGCCGCCGATACTGCCGGATCTCTCCGCCCATCCTCTAATCGCGGCGCTTGCGGGCGGTCTATTGGTAGGTGTCGGGGTTGGACTAGTTATAAGACAGGGAGGTTCCAGCGGTGGTGATGATGCATTAGCCCTTACAATCTCCAAGGTGGTCCGCTGCCGCATTGCCCATGCGTACCTTGCCACAGATATCGCTGTCCTGCTGCTGTCGCTCTCCTATATACCCCTTCGTTGTATTGCCTTTTCGCTGGTGACAGTGACTGTTTCATCCTTAATGGTGGATTTTGTACAAAACCTCGGTCGTAAACGTAAGCTGGAAAAATACTAGAAAGATTATCTTTCTGGCAATACGATTATGAATGCACTGGCGATGGAGTAAACTAAGCCAGTAATTTCGATAAAAAATTTCTTATTACGAAAGCCGGTAAAAATTATAAAGCTCTGCCTGACTATTACAACCCTAATTTTATTGCAAATGCAATAAAATTAGGGTATATTATTAGTGTATTGCACCAATCAATTGTGAGGTAAATGTAATGAGTGAAATTCTTAGAGAAGTGGGCATGATTGCTCGATGCTTTGAGTCCATTGCCAATATTGAGTTTAAAGATTATAACCTGGCCAAAAACCAATACATCTATCTAGTTAGGATTTGCGAGAATCCCGGAATTATCCAAGAGAGAGTATCGGATATGCTAAAAGTTGATCGGTCAACGGCTTCTAGAGCCATTGAAAAACTAAGAATTGCAGGCTTTATAAATAAAGTCGGCAATCAGGAAAACAAGAAAAATGTTAAATTGTATGCTACAGAAATGGGCATGGAGATTTATGAAATGCTAAAGAACGATGAAGAATATTCGAACAAGATAGCACTTAAGGGTATTACGTCTGAAGAGGCTGAAATCCTTTTAAAATTATTGCGTAAAATCAGAAAAAATATTGAGCCCGATTGGGAGGCAGTTAAAAGAGGAGATAAGCGACAATATCACAAATACGGAGACAATCTGCAAAAATCACAAACCAACTAAAATAATAGGAGATTATATAAAAATGGATATGCTTGAGATCATTGAATATCAAGATCAATATAAAAGTAATTTGAAAGAACTTTCATACGAGTGGTTGGAGAAATACGTTTCTGTAGAGCCTGAAGATGAACGAATTTTGAACAAGCCCAATGAAACTGTGATAGAGGGTGGGGGGCATATTTTCTTTGCTAAGTTTAATGGTAAAATTGTCGGTACGGTTTCATTGATAAAAATTGACGAGGGTTCTTACGAAGTGGCAAAATTGGCTGTTACAGAATTATATCAAGGTCGGAAAATCGGCAGACAGTTAATTGAAAAATGCATTCAAACCGCAAAACAAGCTGGAGCAAAGAAGATAATCCTATATACCAATCACGTCTTACAGGCGGCAATTCATTTATATAAATACTTCGGTTTTAAAGAAATTCAGCAAAATGTTAAAAAATATATTGAGGCAGATATAATGATGGAGCTTAAAATTTAAATATTATATCAAAAGAAATATTAGATTTGGTATTATTATATCCTTGTATCATAATATTACTATTTTCATAGACTTTTAGTATTGAAAGCATATCATTATTCTTTAACTCGGACCTAAAGTATAAATCCATACGTTTTAAATTGCATAAATTTATACATTCAGCCTCGGAAAAAGCATCATAGGCAAACTCGCCATAGCGGATATTGTTAACATGCCCAAGACAATCTATATAACTATTATATACTTTACGTTCATCTACTTTTTTAAATTCTGAATTAATATTAATTGTTGGGCTGGCTTCAATGGTAAAATCCTCATCCAATTCAGGTGCAACAAACGGAAGTTCCTTTTTTCGATAAATTGTTCTCTTGTCCGTATCTAGTAAGATAGAAAAACTAGCACCACGAAAAAGAATTTCGCCATTTTCATTCTTAAATACAAACTCCCTTCGAAAAAAAGGTCCCTTACGCTGGGAATGCCATGTTTGTGCATACATTTTAGTTATCCCTTCAACTGGCTTAATAATCTCAATAGCAAGGGAAACAAATGCCCATGCTAAATTATATTTCATTGTCATATCCATTTTTAAATTTATTTTGTTCAGATGCCAATCTACAACCTGACCGAATAATTTCTGATAACCATAAGGTTTTAATATATTGTTTTGGTTCAAATCAGATAATTCATTATTAATCTCGTAAATGTAATCTCTCTCCATTATTTTATCCTTTCCGACAAATAGTTCGATATGTCCTTCGTTCACCATATTCTACAGATACGAAACATATATAGGTTACACCCTTCATTTTACCACCATTTTGAAATATTTTATCGTGTTTTAGAAATAAGAAGAATACTACTGGTTACTCCACAAGCACTCAATACAGCAGGAACAATAAATTATTAGCTGCAAAATAGGCAATAGTTAATTCCTTTACTTTAAAAGTTTAAAAACAGCACCGAATTCATAAAAAATGGTGTTTATTTTTAACATAAAAAATGCCCAAAACCCTTTCGCAGGAAGGATTTTCAGCCAAAAAGATGTCAGTATTCAACTTCCAATTATGCTTATAATCTTACCGACAAACCGGAATTTAACCTCTTTTACTAATTTCATCTGTTATCAATGCTTTTGAAATATACATTGCTTTTATCCTGTTCTTAAGGAGTGTGTGCTGAGAGGTCCCCTCCACAAATTTTGGCTGTGTTTTTTCACATCTACTGATAACTGAAGAAACAATTTGTAGAGCTTCTTCTAATTCTTCGCTTGTATATTTGTCCACAGTATTTCACCTCAATTTTTCATTTATTGCTCTGTTGGATTATATAAATCATTCGAAGTTCAATTAATATTGTACTAACAAACAAGAACTGAAAGCAAATTAGACACTTCTGTTCAGGTTCCGCAGGATTCGACTGCCACTGTTGACCGGCAAATACAGCAAAACTCGTAATGCCGTACAGGGTAGTTCACGAGAATAAATACCTTGTTTTCCTGATATTTTATATCAAAGCCCGTGTTGTCATTTAGAAGCTTCGATTTGGTTTCATATATACAAAAAGGCAAAAAGCTCTGTACCCTTTGTTTTTGCATAGCGATTCCGGTCCATGTGCATCTTGGTATAGAAGATTATTTTTCTTTGTACCCTGCGGATCGGCAGTAAGAATGGAAACAATTGAGTAATTCTTTTCCTTTTCATGTCCATGCCTCCTTTCCGGAATGTTAAAGCCCGTCCGATTCGACAATTTCATCTTATCGAAATCAGGCAGGCGGTGTTGGAATTCAACTTATCAAAATCTTAATAAATTCTTATGAAGAACTTATTCTTTTCCTAAGCTGTTGTATACTGCCAATGCATCAGTAACACTGTATTAAAAAGCAAATTCTATCTAAAATCTAAAGAATAAATATGGCCATATCCAGGCTGGCTGACTTCCCCAATCTAGGCTCGGTACTCTTAAAAACTTTTGCGATTATTCATTTAAGTAAGTGCTCACCCTGTCCTGAATCAATTGGGCAGTCGCCTCCGCTGTCTTCTGTCCTGTAAGAAAGGCCGCGGTTTCCTCCTGAACAATGGAAATAATCTTCTGGTCCGTTCCGATGTAGACCTTCGCTTGACTCAGCAGGTTTTCCATATACTCGACATCCTCCTGGGTGGGGGGCTGCAGTGTTATCGATTGAGCTGGAATGCCGTCGTCCTTAATTCTCATTACCCCACCATTTTTTTGTATAGCCTGGGTGAAATTCCGGGCAATCTGGGGAAGCACACTCTTATTAATCGGCATTCCTCCCTGAGTCATCATATCATCAGAGACCAAAAATTTTAAAAATTCCCAGGCCAGCTCTTGATTGGCTGATTTACTGCTGATCCCATACATGGAGTCCGTGGAAAAGAACACGTTTCCGGGGGGCTTTAAGAGCTGAACACCCTCGCTGAAAATCGCCTTGGCCACTTGCAGGTCCCAAAACCCTCTAAGAGAAGTGAAATTAAAAACAAGTTTACCCCGGGCGGCCATGTCCATAATGTTGGTCTGAGCTGTATCCGTATTAACCAGTTTGTGGTCAATCAGATATTTACTCAGGTTCAGTAAATCAAGAAATTCTTGGCCGGTAAAATTGGCCGTCTTCTTCTCCGGATCGACCAGTTTGTCATAGTTCTCTTTAACCAGAGTCGCAATCAGTCTTTTTTCATCCATCCCGGCCAAGGCATACATCTCCTGGGTTCCCCCGTTTTGCTTGTCGTTCATGACCTTTTCCGCCGTCTTGACAAAATCGTTCCAATCCCAGATGCTATCGTCGATTAGCGCCTGGGAATCAGCCAGTAAGGTTCTATCGGCGGCAATCATATCAATACCGATATTAACCGGCAGCCCATAGAGTTTATCTTTATATTCTAAAGCCTCGAAAATATTTTGGTAGTATTTGTTGCTGTCAAAGCTTTGATCCGACTGCATCAGCCCGCCCAAGTCAACTAAAAGATTCTTATCCGCATAGGTCTGATAAGGCAGGTTGTTTAATAAAATGATATCGCTGCCCTGACCGGACATGAGCTGGGTATTCATAGCCGTGACATATTTTTCAATATCGCCGGGATCTGCCGCCCTAACACCTTCACCTTTTTCCGAAGTACTGGAGGTGTATTCTTTCACTTCCACACGAACGCCGGGATGAAGTTCCTCAAACTTTTTTACTGCCGTATCCAGGTACATATCTTTGATCACCACCGCAATGGTCAGGGAATCAGGATTATTATCTTCCCCGGCAGCCCGAGTATTGCCGCAGCCGGCGGTAAATACCATGCCGAGGACCAGAACCAGGCTTAAGACAACTCCGCATTTGTTTTTGATCATCAAAACACCCTTTTCTTTAAGTATTCAGTAGGAATTTAAACCCAAAAAGATATTCTGACTTGACTACTGTCTAATGATGTTCACCCCACTTTCTTGATCGAAAAAATGGGCCTTAGACATATTAAAACCCACCCTGACTTCCTGTCCGGTTTCGGCGCGCAGCTCCGGACTCACCCTGACAACCACCTCCCTGCCGTCTATCCTTACATAATGGTAAGTTTCAGCCCCTCTCAATTCGCTAAACTCCAGCCTCCCGCGCAAAGCACACTCGGGATGGCGGTCCAAAAAATCTCCGCTGCCGCAGAGATGCTCCGCTCTGATCCCCAGAACCACTTTCCGGTCCAGATACCCCTGCTCTTTTAACGTTTGTCCCCCGGCAGCAGGAACAAGCAGCAGGGCGTCGGCCAGTTTGGCAAAAATACAGCCCTTTTGCTCGATCATTAAAACTTCCAGAAAGTTCATCCCGGGGCTGCCGAGAAAACCGGCCACAAACATATTGACCGGGTGGTCATAGATGGATTGCGGGCTGTCAATTTGCTGGATCAGGCCGTCCTTCATCACCACGATTCTGGTGCCCATGGTCATGGCTTCGGTTTGATCATGGGTTACATAAACAAAGGTTGTTTGCAGATTTTTATGGAGCTTGGCAATTTCTATTCTCATCTGGGTTCTCAACTGCGCATCCAGGTTGGACAGAGGCTCATCCATCAGGAAAACCTCGGGTTTCCTGACAATGGCCCGTCCCAGGGCCACCCTTTGCCTTTGCCCGCCGGAAAGTTCCTTGGGTTTGCGTTCTAGAAGATCTTCAAGGGCCAGAATTCTGGCCGCTTCCTGCACATTTTTCCTGATTTCAGCCTTGGGCATCTTTCTCAACGTAAGTCCAAAAGCCATATTGTCATAGACCGATAGATGGGGATAAAGAGCATAATTTTGAAAAACCATGGCGATATTCCGGTCCTTGGCAGCCACGTCATTAACCGGCCGGTCGTCAATATATAATTCACCGGCTGAAATTTCCTCCAGCCCGGCAATCATCCTTAAAACGGTTGTTTTGCCACAGCCGGAGGGACCTACCAGGATTAAGAATTCTTGATCCTTTATTTCCAGAGAGAAATCCCTGACTGCCGTAACTCCGCCGGGGTAGGTCTTAGCTAGATTTTTCAGATATAAACTCGCCATCCGCCGCCCTCCTATTCGTTGGGGACATTCCTGTCCCCTTATTTATTTTGGTAACCACAGTTAAAAATACAGAGCTGAATACCAGCAACACCTCCCCGGTCTCTATGACCGGAGGCATTTTTATGATCCACAGCAAGGCGGTGCCCAGACTTAAGGCGGTCAGCATGAAAACGACACAGAAAACTTCAACTTTGAACAGTTTTTCCTGCAACAGCTTGATCTGGTAAAGCCCTAGCAAGAACAGCGGCCAACCCAGAAAGAGGTTTAAAAACAAGTTCCAGTTCTGAATGGTATTAAGGATATTCAACTGAATTTCTCCGGGCGGCGCTGCATATCCGGCGCTTTGCATCCTGGTTTGAATCCCCTTTTTAATGAGGTCGGCCCAAAATGAAACATCAATCAGTTCATTGGGGATGTTTTCCGGCGGAATATATAAAGTAAATCGGATTAATTTCCATAGCAGCAGCAACACCGCAACAAGCGCTAATACCTCCGCCATACTAAGCACAAGCCTGGCGGCGTCCCCCTTGATCATCTCCGACCAATATTTATCCCGGAGTCTCAGGCGGCAGAAATGATAAATACCCCTTATTTTTCGACTGAGCAAGCTGAAAACCATCACCATGGTCACCGTCCCCGCCACGAAATTGCGCAGCAGGTTCTCTTGTTCCATCAGGAGACCCGCCACGTTATAATCGATGATTTTGTAGTTGGCGGGGTCCTGGCCAATTGACGCCAGGGCTGTTTCTAAAACGGCGGCGTTGAGGCCTGTGGTGCCGGCATCCCTTGTTTCCACTTCCAATGAGGTTATTCGGGAATCCGCTTTCAGTTCCAACAGTATTTTCACCGGTATGTACACTGTGCCGTATCCCCTGTCCGTCAGAGTCCCGATCAGGGAATGGTCAGTCCAGGCCACCCCGGTTATTTTAAATTCCCGGCCATACAGTTCTATTTTCCGGCCTACCACATTGCAGTTTTGAAAAAGAGCCTGAGCCAGACCTTCATCAATTACGGCGACCTGCTGGTTTTCCTGTTCGAAAGTTAAAAAACAGCCTGATCGCAGGTTTATATGATGGAATTGATCGTACCTGTCATTCACCCCCAGCACCTGAGCTTGACTCTGGTTCTTTTGATAGGCGGCAGAAGTTGAAGCCTCCATGGCGTAAGCCAGATCGTAGTCCCGGAGGTTGTATTGGGTAAGCTGCCTCATATCTTTCAGGGAAAAAGAGCCTTCTTCCGGCTGATTGGCGTTGCTTAGCCAGGTGGCGGTAATTTTGTTGGTTTTGTGCAGGCCGCCAAGATCCGCCAATTTAGCGGGCAGGGATGACCCCAGGACGGTGCTCCAGGTTAAAACCAATAGACCCAGGGCCAGCATAAGATAGGCCGGATAGGCTGATTTGGCCGGTTTCAATTTGCCGCCTCCTTCAGAACTCTATCCCCGTCCTCCACCGGTTTATTGCTTTGCCTCAGCACTTCGCCCATCACACTATCTGTGAGAGCCGACTTTTCATTATCGCTGTCTTCCACATTTACTTCGACCTTTTGCAAATAGTTCTCCGTACCTAAAGGCCCTTTTCTTGATTCCAGAACGAAGGGGTAGGAGCCGCTGCTGTCGTTATAAACCGCACTGTTCGGTACGAGGATGGCGTAAGGCTTTGTTTTTTTGCTTAAATAAATTTCTCCCTTTTCGCCGCCTGTCAGGCCTTCCAGAGACACGTCGATCCACAAATCCTTCTTATCCCCGTTGTGCAGGCTGTTTTCCACGATCTTGTCAATTTTCCCCTCGGTTTTTTTATCCCCCAGGGAGAGAATATTAACACTCACCCTATCTCCGGGTTTGACGTAATCAACCAAATCATTGTCAATTGGCACGATCAGCCGGAACCCCTGTTGTAGATCAGCCAATTTAAATAGGGGCAAGGAGTTATTGGTGATAGATCCTTCGGGAAAATTTAGTTCTGTGATCATGCCGTCCACAGGCGCTGTATACACGCCGTTGTTTGCCACCTGTTTGGCCAGGGTATCCATCTTTCTGGCCTGTATTTCCAGATTAAGCTGAATGTCCTCACAGTTTCTTTGCGCGTCCGCCAGGTTCTTTTCGGCATTTTGCAGGTTTACCGCCGTTTCGGCTTCATGATCAAACAGGTACTTCAGGTTATCGTAATCCCTTTGTTTTTGCGCCTGCTCTTCCCGGGCCCCGGCCAGGGATAGTTGTAACTGCTGGTAGCGGGCCTGTTCATCCTGATAATTGGACTTCAGTTCGTTCACGTCCAGGCTGATGATGGGCTGGCCTTTGCTAACCCTGTCCCCCTGCTCCACCATGACCTCCTTTACTCGCAAATTGGCGTCTGCGTATTCCTCCCGGATTGATTTGACCTCGACCGTCCCTTCACCGAATATTTCTTTGATTAACGCTCCGTTCGTCGGCCGGACCGTTTGGACCCTGGGCAGAGCAAAGTTATTGATGGTATTGGAGAAGAAAGTTAACCCGATCATCGCCATTAGGAACAGCAGGCTCAGCTTTCCGATCACTTTTTTTCTTTGCGCATCATCCGCAATTGCTTGATTCTGCAATTTTCTGTCTCCCTTTCTGACCTGGTGCAGCGACACAAAAAGCAACGCCCTGGTTGCTCAGCCTTTGATTCCAGAAAGCCGGATCCCTTCCAGCAAGTATTTTTCGGCGTAAAGAAAGTTCAGCAGCACCGGCAGCATATACAAAGTGGATGCGGCAAAGGCCAATCCTTTTTCACCGTCGACGATTCTGGAAAGATAGAGAGAAAGAGGCTGTTTGGCCGCATTTTGTAAAAAAATCAACGGCTGTTCGACCATGTTCCAATTATCAATAAAAACAAGGATGGTCATGGCTGCTATGCCGGCCCTGGACATGGGCAGGATGATTTTGAGGAAAATCTGGAGCTGGTTGGCTCCGTCCACCCGGGCTGCTTCAATATAGGAGTCCGGTATTTGCTCCATATACTGTTTTAAAAGGAATACGCCAAAGGTGCTGAAGATGCCGGGAAAGATAATGGACCAGTGGCTATTCAGCAGGCCCAGTTGGCCGGCCATTAAATAATTGGGCACAAGGGTTACCTGGAATGGCATCAGCATTACAATGATATACAAAATAAACAAAAGATTCCTGCCCCTAAACTTTAGTTTGGCAAAGGCATAGGCCGCCAGGGTTGCAACAATCGTTTGCCCAATGACGATAGGGAAGGTAATCAGCACGGAATTCCAGAACATGAAAAGAAACTGGGTCTTTTTAATGAGTACGTTATAATACTGCTTCAGCACCACCACGTCGGGTATAAGCTGGAACCGGGCGAAGTGATTCGCGGTGTCATCGTTATAGCTGCTTAAATTTTTGTCCGTCACCGGGTCATAATTATCGGCAATTTCCTGTTCACTCATCAATGAATTGGTGACGGTTACAGCCAGGGGAAACATGAATAGGACAGCCAGTACCAGTAAAACTGTGATATGGAGTATATTTTTTATTCGGTGGTTGCGATTCAACACACACACCTCTCTCGCCGGTTCTAAGTTTGTTAATTAATCCTGTTGGTGATCTTTCTCTCCACGATAAAAAGCAGTAAAACGACGACCACGATAAAGGCAGCCATAATGAAGGCCGCGGAAGTCAATTTTTGGTAATCCAGAGCCATGAACATATTGTTCATGTAGTGCTGCAGCATATAGATGCTGTTATGGGGATATTCTCCGGAGATAAGATACGTCTCCCGAAACACTTTAAATGAATTGATAATCGAGATAACAAAAACAAAAAAAGTCGTGGGGGTCAAATAAACCAGGGTTATTCGGAAAAACTCCTGCCGGCGGCTGGCCCCGTCGATCCTGGCCGCTTCGTAGTATTCAGCCGGTATATTTTGTAATCCGGCCAGAAACAGGATTACGCTGTAACCAATGTTTTTCCATAGATAAATCACCAGCACTACCATCCTGGACCACTTGGTTTTCATCCAGTCCACGGACGGGTAACCCAGGGCATGGATCAGGGAATTTAAAACGCCGTTTAAATCAAAGAAGGCCTGCCAGACCAAAACAACCGAGGCTACGGGTACCACCAAAGGAGTGATCATGATGGTGCGAAACAGGTTCCGGCCCTGGATTCTTTGGTCCAATAACAAGGCCACTCCCAGGGAGAGAATCATATTAAGAGGTACACAGATTAAAGTAAACTTGGCTGTATTCGCCAGAGCTGATAAAAAGCTCGGGTTTTTTAACAAAACGCCGTAATTATGTAATCCGACAAAAGTACCGTTAAGGGGACTGTCCACCAGGGAATAATAAAAGCCGGTGACAAACGGGAGCAAATAAAAAAGAGAAAAACCCAGCAGGCTGGGCCCGAGGAAAAGCCAGGCCAGGCAGCCGTTATTCGTTTTTAATTTTCCGGTTTTCATCTTTACCACTCTAATCGTGATGGCCCAAGCAAAGGCTTAATCGAAATCCCGAGCAATCGAGCGCCCGGTAAACCACGGAAGCCGTCTGTTTAATACGCTCGGCCGTATCAGGATCAATGCGGGCAGGCATATGGATTCTGGAGGTTTTCGGGGTATATTTTTCCGTGTAATCAAAGTGCTTCGTAGCATCGAAGAATATTTTTCTTTGTATCCTGCGGATCGGCAGTAAGAATGGAAACATCTGAATCATTCCTTTTCTTTTCATGTCCGAGACCCCCTTTCAGGAATATAAAAGCCCGTCTGATTCGACAATTTCATCTTATCGAATTAAGACAGGCTAAATTGGAATTTTAACTTATCAAAATCTTAATAAATTCTTATGAAGGCCTTATTATTTTCCTATACTGTTGTATACAGCTAATACACATGGAAGTTGAAAATCGAAGGATATTTCTTTGGAGGTATAACGTATGCCAAGACGAATTTGTCCACGATGTAGATAACGAAATACAGCGACTATTGAGGGGTATCTTCTAACCTATATGACAGACCGTAAATTTCTTGCGCCGTCTAAAACTCACATGTCCTTCGTTCTTGGGTGAAATCGTCCAGGATGGCTGAACCATGCTCTAGATAAAAAACCTTAAAACTAGGATTGTCTGGTGTTTGGAAGGGTATTTTCAATTCAGGTATCTGCTCAAAGAGCCTTTCCTTCTTTGTAATATCATCGTCAAACTTGATTTCTCCGCTAACCCTGGTCCACACCATTTCCTTAGTTGTTTTTGAGTATTCAATATAAGGAACCTTCGTAATCTGTTTATAAACATCTTTGATACTTGAAGTACAGAAATATAGCCGCCCATTTTCTTCAAACATAAATCCAAATGGTCTAACCCTGGGCTTTCCATCATCAACTGTAGCTAAATATCCTACAATAGATGAGTCGTTTAAAATTCCCAGTACTTGCTGCCATACAGAATTTGCCATCGTTTATCCTCCTCCGATATTCGTTACTTCTTATTAGTTGCATTTTCGCAGATAATATTAAAGTTCAAGGGGTTGCTCTTTTCCTGCATTAAAACTGCTATCTGCCATCAGGTGACCTCGGATTAGCGTTCCAAGGCATATTGACCAACCAGGTAAATCAAATTATAATTTGATTTACCTGGTTGGTCAATAATATTCAGACTAAAGAGGAGAAACTATGAAGTTATTAAACTTAGAACCTGGCAGGCAACAAACCATCATAAATGCCGCATTAAAGGAATTCGCATTAAAAGGTTTTGATGATGCTTCAACTAATGCAATTGCCAGGGAATCCGGCGTTTCCAAGGGCTTATTGTTTCACTACATCAATACTAAAAAGGAGCTCTTTTTATACCTATGCGATTATAGCCTGGAGATTCTCAAGACTGAAGTGGTAGATGTCGCCAATATGTTGGAAAGCGACATTTTAGAAAGATGTCGCCAGATTACACTACTTAAAATGGAAATAATGCATAAGCACCCCTATGTATTCGATTTCTTTTGGGTTATAGTTTTCACCGACTCAGAAGCGGTCAAAGCGGAATTAGATCAAAGAAAACAGAACTTTCTAGCAATAAACTCGCTCAAACTGTATCAGAATCTTGATGAGTCAAGATTTAGAGAAGGTATTGATGCTAAAAAGGCCAACCGGCTTATTATCTGGGCCGTTGAAGGCTATGAAAAAGAAATGTACAAAGAAATCAAAGGAATGCCGTTAACCCAAATCCCTTACGATCAATACCTGGCAGACTTTGATACCTACCTGGACATACTCAGAAAATCTTTTTACAGCAAAAGCACTTAATTCTCTCTATACAAATAAAGGCGGTGTTTGAAATGGGTTTAACCTTAACCATTGAGATGCTAATCAAGCAAGCCATCGAGCGGGGCGAACTCAAAAATTTACCCGGAGAAGGCAAGCCTATAGAGTTAAAAAATCTCAATCCATTGGAAACAAAAGAGGATAGAATGATCAATCGGCTTGTGGCCGCGTTAATGGCTGCGTCAGGACAACTCCCAATAGAGATTATTATACTTAAAGAAATTGAAGGCCTTAAACAAAGGCTGGAAGAATGCAAATCAGATAGCGAAAAGCAAATCCTCCAGAGCAAACTGGCAGAATTGAATTGGAAATATGAGATTCAAAAAGAGGCGCGGCTTGGTTTTTATAACCGCTGATCTTCTTACAAGAAAACAAACATAGAACCAGCGAAACTTCCCGTTACCCATATTAAGTAAAAATTAATTCTTTTTCTTTTCATGTCCAAGACCCCTTTAGGCGGTGTTGGAATTTTAGCTTATCAAATCTTAATAAATTCTTATGAACAATTTATTCTTTTCTTATGCTGTTGTATACAGCTAATGCATCGGTAATATTGTATTGTTCGGATTTGTGATTTCCCTCTGCACCGGCTGAAATCAGAATATATTCCTGTTTGCCCACTTTGGCGAGACTGGCGAGACATAGCCCGGCCTCATCGGTATATCCGGTTTTCCCTCCTAGCATTTCCCCACCAGTGATGTTTTGATGGTTGAGGTCTTCAAACATGGTATTGTAAAAGGTTATCCCGCCAGGGTGCTTATTCGTAGGTTGTGTGGAATGACGGGATGAAGTAAAAATCTCCCTGAAAGTATCATTTTGCATAGCATAGCTTAGAAGAATAGCCAGATCTTTGACTGTTGTGTAGTGGTTTACATTGTGAAGTCCGGTGGCATTTTCAAAATGAGTATTGTCCATACCAAGATCTGCCGCCTTTTGATTCATTAATTTTACAAAATTCTGTTCTGATACAGCAATCTGGTCAGCAAGTCCAATACAGCACTCCGCGCCGCTCGGCAGCATTGCTCCGTATAACAGATCGATTGCCCTTACCTGCTCACCGGGCTGGAAACCGGCCATTGATGCATCTGCTTGGTACAGCCCCTGAAACGTAGAATTGCTAAGTTTGATTTCTTCCTTCAGATCAGGTAAATTTTCTATTACAACAATGGTTGTCATCATTTTAGTCAAAGAAGCAGGGTAGATTTTTTCTTCGCTGTTTTTTTGCATCAGGATGGTATGATCTTTTAACCGGATCAGAATCGCGTGAGGACTGTTCAGCCTGTCTGGCGATATAGCGACAGCGGAGTCATGCCCTATTTCCAATGAGGGTACCGACGTGGTTCTATCCTCAACGTATTTCTCAAATAAATGCTGGGCGACAGAGGTAATGATGTATTTACATGCAAAGACAGCTATGACAACCATCAGCAGGAATGACAGTAATATCCGTGTTTTTGACTTTTTCCTTTTTACTTTTCGCGCCATAATAAAAACAGCTCCTTATTCTGTGCTGAAATTATTCAACCACAGAACAAAGAGCTATGTTGGAATTCCATCTTATGAACTTCTTAAGATTTTCTTATAACGGAAGCTTTACTGTAAATGTAGTATTTTCCGGGTTGCTTTCCACAGAGATTGTTCCATCGTGAGCCGTGACAATTTCTTGTGCGATGGCCAAACCCAGCCCTGCCCCACCGGTGCTTGTGGAACGTGCAGTATCTAATCGGTAAAATTTTTCAAAAATACTATTAAGCTTTCCCTGCGGGATTGGATTTCCCTGATTGGTAAAAGTTATAACAATATTTTTATCTTGCTGCTGAGCGGAAATGTCAATGCCGCTGTTTTCATAGCTATAGGCTATGGCATTTTTCAGAATGTTATTGAACACACGGGCCAGTTTGTCTGCATCTCCCCATAGAGTGAGTCCGTCAGGCACATTGACGGACACCTGTTTTCCTTGTGGAGTCAGCATTGGATAGAATTCATCTGCCATCTGCTGGAGCATGAACAGTAAATTAATTTTTTCTTTATTCAAAACAATTGTTTGAAGATTAAATCTTGTGATCTCAAAAAACTCATTGATAAGCTCCTCTAATCGATAAGCTTTTTCCAAGGTAATACCGACATACTTTGCCTTCTGTTCAGGAGGCATATCAGGAGCTTCATCCAGAAGACTTAAATATCCTATAACAGAGGTTAGAGGTGTCTTTATATCATGGGCCAAGTAAACGACCAAATCATTTTTGCGCTGCTCCGCATCAAGAGCAGCCTTCTTTTGTTTTTCCAGATTGTTTTTTATTTGATTAAGCTTATTTTCCATAAAATCCAATTCCGGTGATAATGTAATTTCTGCATCGGATTCCTCAGTAAGTTTATCCATTCCAGCGCTGATTTCATCAAAATATTTTGTGAACCAAGAAACAGAAAATCGAAAAAGGATAACTAAAAATATTAGAATTACAACAAAAAGAATCATGTCCATATTGTTGCGAATCACTAACTGATAGATTTTCTGTGCGTCCGAATTTTCAAAATGAAAAGCGTTGACTAAAAATCGAACGATACGATCTCCGACCTGCCCACGCAGGATATAGCGCAATAGATAAACAGTCACAGCGGCGGCAATTGTAATCAGAAGCATTTGAAAAAATACTTTCCCTTTTAATTTTGTATAATCATTCCTTCTTTTATCTCTCTTACTTTTCAATTTTATAGCCAACTCCCCATACCGTTTTGATATATTTAGGATGTTCCGCGCTGTCGTGCATTTTTTCCCTTAAATGCCTGATATGAACCATTACCGTATTATTGCTGTTGGTGAAATACTTGTCTCCCCATACCTCATGGAACAATTCTTCCGAACTGACCACCCGTCCGCGATTGGAACAAAGGACCCAAAGAATGGAAAACTCTGTAGGAGTGAGAGCAAGCGATCTTTCGTTTAATGTGCATTCATGAGTATCCTTGTCCAATACCAAACCGGAAAAGGCAATCAAGTGTTCTTCCTGGTTTGGCTCCGCAGAATTATATTTGGTAAATCTCCGGAGCTGCGCCTTTACACGGGCAATAAGTTCCAAGGGGCGAAACGGTTTAGTGATATAGTCGTCCGCACCCAATGTCAGCCCGGTAATCTTATCGATTTCTTCTTCTTTGGCAGTCAGCATGATAACCGGAAAATTACGCTTTTCCCGGATTTGCTGACAGATTGAAAAACCGTCTACATCGGGGAGCATGACATCCAAAATGGCGAGGTCTAGTTTTTCATTTTCAATACAGTTAAGGGCATCCTTCCCGTTATAAAATTTAAAGATATTATAGTTCTCATTTTTCAGATAAACTTCAACCAAATCGGCAATAGCTTGTTCATCATCAACTATTAAAATATTTGCAGCCAAAAGCCTCATCTTCTTTCTTTTGAGTATATATCCCCATAATTATTATATTGCGAAGCAAAAATCCATTTTATAGCTTTTTACTTATTAAAATCTTAAGATTTTCTGAATATCGCGATACTGATAGTCCTTTACACACAAATGTAAATATCACTTTCGTCAATAGCAAGGGTTTTAAGCAATAAATTTCCTGAGCTTTTAAAAAATTTAAGGGACAGTCTACCCTATCGGCAAACTGTCCCTTAACCTTAAACCTGAAGCATTATTGTGGCGGAGAGTTAGGGATTCGAACCCTAGAGAGCCTTCATCAGACCCTACTCGATTTCGAGTCGAGCGCCTTCGACCAGCTCGGCCAACTCTCCTTATTGTTGTATTCTATTTTAGGCTTACTTTTCCCTCAAGGACTTAAAAAAGTTTTGGATAATTTCCCGGCACTCATCTTCCAGGATGCCTGAAATGACTTCCACCCGGTGGTTAAATTTGGGCTGGTGAACGATGTTTAAAATGGAGTCCACCGAACCGGCCTTAGGGTTAGGGACACCGTATACCAGGCGCCTGACCCGGAATTGCACAATTGCCCCGGCACACATGGCGCAGGGTTCCACCGTCACATACAACGTGGCGTGGTTTAAGCGCCAGTCTCCCAGGTGCTTCGCCGCTTCCCGCATGGCTAGGATTTCCGCGTGGGCCGATGCGTCGCAAAGGCTTTCCCGCAGGTCATGGCCACGGCCCACAATGGCTCCTTGGGCCACCACCACGGCGCCAATGGGCACCTCCCCTTTATCCGCAGCCCTTTGAGCCTCCAGCAGGGCCTCGCGCATGTAGGTAGCATGTGACAAACCGCAAAACTCCTTAAAAATAAAAAAAGATGGTGCGCCCGGGAGGACTCGAACCACCGGCACGCGGTTTAGGAAACCGCTGCTCTATCCACCTGAGCTACGGGCGCATATAAAGAAGTTGCTAGCCCCAAATTTTCATTTTAGAACTAACAACCTGTTAACAATGGCGTGCCTGAAGGGACTCGAACCCCTAACCTCCTGATCCGTAGTCAGGTGCTCTATCCAATTGAGCCACAGGCACTTATTTAAGGCAAGAAGAATCATAACATAACTTAGACAAGATGTCAAGAATAAGCTGGCGTGCCCGAAGGGACTCGAACCCCTAACCTCCTGATCCGTAGTCAGGTGCTCTATCCAATTGAGCCACGGGCACATTGTTTCATGGTTTGTCATAGATTATAGCGTACAAAAGCACTTGCTTACTGTCACAGATTTTATTATATAACAGATCTGAAGAGAAAATCAACTGGAATAAATCGCTTTGAGTTAAATCCTGTGTCGGGGGGTAATTTTTTGAAAAGCCTTTTTAAAGATGCCAGCTTTGAATCCATTTTAAGATTTTTATCGGTCTTGGCTGTTTTATGTTTTCTTTACTTGTTCTTTAAAAACATCTGTTCCGATCTTTTTATGGGTCCGGAAAGCAAGTGGCAGATATTAGTTGGCATTATTCTTTTTGCTGCGCTGGTGCTTCTCATCGTTTTTGGGTCCAGTTTGGTATTAAAATACGGAGATAAAGAAATTAAAATCAATCAACCGCCGTTAATGGATATAGCTCATGTTAATGTTGGGGCCGGCGGCCTTAACGAAATGATCGACCCCGAAGACAATGTGCAATTGAAATCCTTCAAGATCACGGAACTGGCCCGGGACGGTATTCTTACGGAAACGGATCCGGAAGGCCGACTGAAAGGATATATTACCATAGAATCCTTTTTAGAGGGATGTTTTAATGGTGAGTGCCGTCCCTTTACCATCTTTGATCAGCCCATGGCAAAAGCAAAAATTTATTTGGATAGCGGAGACTGGGTGGTGCTGGGAGAAAGCCTTCTTTCGGTGGCCGCTAAGATGGTTTCCCGTAACGCTTCCGCCCTGCCCGTGTTGGATCACCGGGGCCGGGCGGTGGGTTCCATCACCTACCGACAAGTATTATCCCTCTTGATACAGGAATATCAAAAAGAAGAAAACCGTTAGTGCGGCGCACTAGCAGTTTTTAAATCCCCTAAATATTGCTAATTCGTATTATATAAAAATGCGAAATAAAAAATTACAAGATTATCGAAATTATTAAAGAAAGTTTTCAAAGCAATCATAATTTCGTTGCTTTACAATCTTACCATCTCTGAATTCAAAAAACTGAGCAAAATATGCCTTCATTTCATCACCGGCTTTCAGCTTTCCTAATGGAATTGCTAGTCTACCCGTCCAAATCGCTTCAATAATAACTGTATTTCCACAAGAATATGCTTTTATAATCTCGTAGTTTTGAATTGAAATAACCTGCTTTCCTTTTATTGATGCATCCTTTATAGCATCCAGGTTTCTCTCAACAATCTTTTTTGTTAATAAATTAGGATACTCAATTTGATTTGCGGATTCATCATAAAAATTATTAAGTTCCTCACCTATTTTTCCATCACTTACTGCCTTAATAAATTCGATTGCCAATTCAACATTTTTGTTTTCCACTTTCATCCCCCTCTTCTCAACCCTTTGAAAATTTCAAACATCTGTAATAAGCACAATATCATACTAATACGTAGAATATTAATCCACATTTATAATTTACCATATAATTATAGAAAGAAGCCAATTGCAGATGCAATCGGCTTCTTTCTATAAAATATAATGGCGGAGAGCGAGGGATTCGAACCCTCGATACAGGTTTAAGCCCGTATACTCGCTTAGCAGGCGAGCGCCTTCAGCCAACTCGGCCAGCTCTCCGAATTATTATTAACTTACCTGGCGGAAGGGGTGGGATTCGAACCCACGGAACCCGCAAAGGCTCAACGGTTTTCAAGACCGCCTCCTTAAACCGCTCGGACACCCTTCCGGGTTAGGAACCACGTTACTAAACGCTTAAACTCAAGGCAAGTTAGAGTATACCACAGCCAAAAGAGGATGTCAATTTATATGTTAAGAGTTGTTTATGGTTTTACAGGGTAATCTTTTCGATGCCGCCCATGTAAGGCACCAACACCGGTGGAACGGTAATGCTGCCGTCCGCTTCCTGATAATTTTCCAGAATGGCCGACAGCGCGCGGCCAATGGCTACACCGGAACCATTGAGGGTGTGGACAAATTCCGGTTTGCTCTTGGGACTGGGACGAAACTTTATGTTGGCCCGCCGAGCTTGGAAATCAAGGAAATTACTACAAGAAGAAATCTCTTTATAATTGTTATAGCTGGGCAGCCATACTTCCAGATCATAGGTTTTTGCCGAAGCAAAGCCCATGTCCCCGGTACAGAGCAGGATCACCCTGTAAGGAAGGCCCAGCGCTTGAAGCACCTTTTCAGCGTTTTCCGTTAATTTTTCCAGTTCGTCAAAGGATTCTTCCGCCCGGCTGAATTTAACCAATTCCACTTTATTAAACTGATGTTGGCGAATAAGCCCTCGAGTATCCCGCCCGGCAGCGCCGGCCTCGGCCCGGAAACAGGCGCTGTAGGCACAATGATAAATGGGCAGTTGGTCGCCGGATAAAATTTCTTCCCGGTACAGGTTGGTCACCGGAACTTCCGCCGTGGGAATTAAATAGTAGTTGTAGCCTTCCAGCTTGAACATATCTTCGGAAAACTTGGGAAGCTGGCCGGTGCCCACCATGCTGTCGGCATTCACGATAAAGGGAGGAAGAATTTCCGTATAGCCGTGCTCGCGAATATGCAAATCCAGCATAAAGTTGATTAATGCCCGCTCCAACCGGGCGCCCATTCCTTTATAGAAAGAAAACCTTGCCCCGGTAACTTTGCCGCCCCGCTCGAAGTCCAAAATATTTAAATTCTCACCCAATTCCCAGTGGGGCTTGGCCTCAAAGTCAAATTCCCTGGGTTTGCCCCAGCGGCGAATTTCCGGGTTATCCTTTTCATCCTTACCAACAGGAACAGATTCATCGGGAAGGTTGGGAATGGTGAGCAAGATGCTTTCCAGCCTTTCCTCAATGGCTCTGATTTCATCGTCAATATCCTTCACTTGCTGAGATACCTGCCGCATCTCCAGCACCTTTTCTTCGGCATCCTGGCCGGCTTTCTTCAAACGGCCGATTTCTTCCGAAACGACATTGCGGGTGTTTTTAAGCTGCTCTACCACCACCAGCTTTTCCCGGCGTTTGGCATCCAGCTTTAAAAATTCATCCAGGGTAATGTTGGAACCCCGCTTCTCTAACCCTTCCAAAACCAGTTCCGGATGACTGCGTACAAATTTAATATCCAGCATCGTTACGACCCCCAAATTGGTAGGAAATTTACGTGTTTTGTTGGTAGTTTTGGTAATTTTAATCACATTTACAGGTATACATTATACTACAACCCTACCTCTTTGTAAAACCAGGATAAGCAACGGGGCTGAGCATGAGCTTGGCAGCTCATGCTCAGCCCCGGTTGTTTTATCTATAGGCTAACCATTTTTACTTCCAGTACTCCGTCGATTTTAGCCAGTTCATCCATGGCGCACTGGGGAACAATGTTATCCACCATCATCACCATGATGGCTTTGCCGCCCAGTTCAATGCGGCCCACCTGCATGCCGGCAATATTTATGTCCTTATCACCGACCACGGTGCCCACCTTCCCTACAATCCGCGGCTTGTCAATGTGCGGCACCACCAGCATATGACCGGAGGTGGCGGCGTTAATACGGTAGCCGTCGATGTTGACAATTCTCGGGTCATTGCCTTGGAACAGGGCTCCGGACAGGAGTCTCTTGCCGTTATTGGTATACACGGCAACGGTAATCAGATTGTTGTAGTCTTCGGCATTGTCGGTGGTGGTCTGCACCACCGTGATGCCGCGGTTGCGGGCCACCACCGGCGCGTTTACAAAGTTCACGTTCTCCTGAAGGATGGGATCCAAAAGTCCCTTCAGCAACAGGGTAGTAATGGGATTGACATCATAGCGGGCTAATTCGCCGCTGTAAACCACTTCCACTTTTTCCAAACGGCCATTGAGCATCTGAGCCTGGAACTTTCCTAATTTTTCGGCCAGATCCAGGAAAGGGCGGACCTTGGCCAGCAGTTTGGGGCTCATGGACGGGATATTGACGGCGTTCTTTACCAAATCTCCCCGCAGGGCGGCTACAATTTCCTCCGCCACATCCACCGCCACGTTGATCTGAGCTTCTTCGGTGGAAGCACCCAGGTGAGGAGTAGCAATAAAGTTCTCCAGTTGAAGCAGGGGGTTTTCCGTGCAAGGCTCCACTTCAAAAACATCCAGCGCCGCTCCGGCTACCTTGCCGTTAACCATATATTCGTATAAAGCGGGTTCATCCACAATGCCGCCCCGGGCGCAGTTAATAATGCGCACGCCCTCTTTCATCTTTTCCAGGGCTTCTTTATTGATCATGTGATAGGTCTCTTTGGTCTTAGGCATATGGATGGTAATAATATCCGCCTGTTCAAAGACTTTATCCAGGCTTAGCAGTTCCACGGCCATTTTTTGGGCGTGTTCTTCAGAAATATAGGGATCATAAGCCACAATGTGCATTTCCATGGCCTGGGCTCTTTTCGCCACCGCGGAACCGATCCGTCCCAAACCGATGACTCCCAGGGTCTTGCCCCGCAGCTCCATGCCCATAAAGGCCTTTTTATCCCAGCAGCCGCTTTTTAATTTGCTGCAAGCCATGGGCACCTTTCTGGCCAGAGACAGCATCATGGCCATGGTCAGTTCCGCAGCGGCAATGGTATTGCCGTCCGGGGCATTGACCACCAGAATCCCCTTGTTGGTGGCTGCATTGCGGTCGATATTATCCACACCTACGCCGGCCCGGCCAATGACTTTCAGCCGGGTGGCCGCCTCAATAACCCTGGCCGTTACTTTGGTGGCGCTGCGGACAATCAGGCCGTCGTACTGGCCAATGACCGCCACCAGCTCATCCTCAGTCATTTTATTCCCAATGACCACTTCTATATCCGGCTGCTGACGCAGCGGGGCTAACCCTTTTTCGGCTACGCCATCCATTACAAGTACTTTCATGCGTGTTCTCCTCCCACAAATACCATTTGAGCTTCCCGTACACCGGCTCCTAACTCCGCTTTATAACCGCATTTGCCCAGGGCCATTTCCAATGCGGCAATGGCAATGATGACATCCATCTTGCCGGCATAACCCATGTGGGCGATACGGAAAATTTTACCCTTCATCATCTCCTGGCCGCCGGCAAAGGTTACGCCATACTCTTTGAGCAGTACTTTACGCAGGGTATCGGCATCCACTACCATGGGAGACTGTACCGCCGTAACGGCCTTGGAGGCGCATTCGTCGGGAGCCAGCAACTCCAGGCCCAGCCCCTGAACAGCCGCCCGGGTGGCCTTAGCCAGCAGTGCGTGACGGGCAAAAACCTGAGGCAATCCTTCTTCCAGTATCATGTCCAGGGCAGCCTCCAGCCCGTAAACCATGGACACCGGGGTGGTATAGGCCGTATTCCATTTGGCAATAGACTTTTTGGCCTTTTTCAGATCAAAATAGTAAACCGGAGAGGTGTTTTTCTCTATTTTAGCCCAGGCCTTGTCGCTGACGCTGATGAAGGCCAATCCGGGGGGCAGCATGAAAGCCTTTTGAGAACCGCTGACCACCATATCCACGTTCCACTCATCGGTCTTTAAATCAATGGCCGCCAGGCCGCTGACAGCATCCACAGCCAATACGGCATCGTACTGGGCTACCAGTTTACCCAGCCCTTCAATGTCGTTTTGCACAGCAGTGGAAGTTTCATTCTGGGTAGCCAATACCACCTTAATGGCGGAGTCTTCATCCAGTTTGCGCTTAACTACGTTGAGATCAATATCATATCCCCAGCCAAAGTCCACAAAATCAACATTTCCGCCATAAATCCGGGCCAGTTCGGCGAAGCGTTCGCCAAATTTACCGCAGGACAAGGCCAGTACCTTATCCCCAGGATGGACCAGATTGGCTACCGCCGCTTCCAACGCTCCGGTACCGGAACTGCCCAGTATAAAAACATGATTTTCCGTTTGGAAAACCTTTTTCAGCTTCCCCGTGACCCTTTCCATCACAGCTTGAAATCCCGCGCTGCGGTGGCCTATAATGGGCCGGGACATGGCTTCAACCACCCGGGGGGGCACTGGAGTCGGTCCAGGAATCAAAAGATACTTTTTGTCTTTCATCATTCATTCCTCCAGAAAAATTGTTATTACCCGCCGGGGTGGAAAATATAAAACCTCCCGCCCCTAACGGATGATCAGTCCATTAGGGACGAGAGGTAATACTCCCGCGTTGCCACCCTTGTTGACCGGAATAAATCCTTCCGGCCCACTCAATGTTATAACGGGTATCATCCCGTACCCGCCTACTCCACAGCTCTTCTTTATCTTTCGCTGCGTCTCGGCGAATCCCCTCCGGGGAGGAATTCACTCGGATTTCCTGCCGGTTCGCACCACCCACCGGCTCTCTGAAAGGAAAGGACCAAATTACTTTTCCCCATCAATGGGTTTGTTTTTGCTTTTTTACTGATGTATCTGATTTTACACAGGAGACATTTGTTTGTCAACCAAGGATTTGTTAAAAATTTTTAATTTGCGGGAGGATCAGGCCTTACGGTCCCCGGCTATTGGTTCTGGGCAGGGAACTTAACATAATGGCCAGGCTGAGGGCCGTACCGATTTTCAGGGCTTCATAGGTCTTCTCTGCTTCTTTGTAGTAACGATCAAACCTTTCCTTTAATTTTTTACCTTCGGGTACCATTACTCCATTCACGTTTTCCACCACTGCATTTTGCAGGTTTTGCATCACCTGCAGTCTATTCTCTACCAGGGTGCCAAAAAGAAAGGATAACAGTACCGCTACCGTGATCACCCACTTACCGGGTTTGTTCAGGAAAAACTTCATTACAGTCACCTCCTGAACGCCGCCAAGTTAGCATTCATAAATAGTTTACCATAATTAGGCAAATCCCATTATTTAGCAAATAATGGGATTTTTAAACACTTCGGGGCAATTTATTAAAATAAGACCCTTATGATTATCCATTTTTTTCCTTTTTACCTGTAGCATTGTTTTTCGCTTGCCAAGGTTCATATAGTCCCAGGATATTCCCGTCTATATCTTCAAAAAAAGCACATATTCCATGGGTTCCCGCCGTTTCCCGAGCAATTAATATTTTACCCCCCAGGGCTTGTATCCTTTTTAAACTGGCTTCCAGGTTTGGCACCTGGACAAAGGGTGTTATTTTTCCGATCTTGTTCTCCTCCACCCGGCGAAATCCCCCTCCTGGGAACAAGGCGTAATGGTTTCCGGATAAAATGTGAATATCCCATTGGAATAATTTTTCATAAAAATCTCTGGCCTTTTCCAGATTATGAATGGGAATTTCAATATGACAAAAAATTGGATGGTTTATTTTTGCCACCTCCCGGGATCCTGAGTTGAGATTCTTTACAATATTAAAAGAGGCTTTCGCCTCTTTTAATATGACCCGATCATATTTAAGAAATACCGGTGCAGCCGCAGATCCTCGGTGAGCTCCGGGTGAAAGGCCGCAGCCAGATAATGTCCCTGGCGGGCCAGCACAATTTTCTCTCCGTATTGGGCCAAAATTTCAACTGGGTCTCCCACACGATGAATATAGGGCGCACGGATAAAAACTGCCTTGAAGGGGTCTTCTCCTAAAGCCGGCACTTCCAGGTCCGCTTCAAAGCTTTCTACCTGCCGTCCAAAGGCATTTCTTTCCACTTCAATATCCATTAAGCCTAGCCGGGGTTGCTCCGAACCATAGATCTCCCTGGCCAGCATAATCATTCCTGCACAGGTGCCAAAAATGGGGGTTCCCTGTTGCCCCAGTTCAACAATGGGTTCAAACAGGTCAAACTGATGCATCAATTTACCCATGGTGGTGCTTTCGCCACCCGGAATAATTAAGCCCTGTATGGCCTCCAGTTGCTCCGGTTTACGAATTTGCATACTTTCTACACCACAAGCCGCTAAGGACTTCTGATGCTCAATAAAGGCACCCTGGAGCGCCAATACTCCTATCCGCATTTATCTTACCATCCTCTATCCTGCATGCGCTGTTCAGCGGCGATGGTAGCAATTTCAATTCCCGGCATGGCTTCATCCAGGTCTTTGGATATTTCCGCCAAAATCTTGGGATCGTTATAATGGGTGGTGGCAGCCACGATGGCTTTGGCCCTGGCAGCCGGATCTTTGGATTTGAAAATACCGGAGCCAACGAAAATACCGTCACAACCCAACTGCATCATTAAAGCGGCATCCGCGGGAGTGGCAATTCCCCCGGCAGCAAAATTCACCACCGGCAGGCGTCCCAGCTCGTGAACCTGCAATACCAATTCATAGGGTGCAGCCATTTCTTTGGCCGCCGTCATTAATTCATCCTTAGGCATATGTTGAACCATACGGATTTCACTCATAACCTGACGCATATGGCGCACAGCCTCCACTACATTGCCCGTGCCCGGTTCTCCTTTGGTACGGATCATGGCCGCTCCTTCGCCAATTCTGCGCAGTGCTTCCCCCAAGTTACGGCAGCCGCAAACAAAGGGTACTTTAAATTGATGCTTATCAATGTGGAATACCTCATCCGCCGGCGTCAGAACTTCACTTTCATCAATATAGTCCGCACCCAGCGCTTCCAATATCTGGGCTTCAACAAAATGGCCAATCCGGGCCTTGGCCATAACCGGGATGCTTACCGCTTCCATTATGCGTAAAATAATGTTAGGATCCGCCATTCTAGCCACACCGCCGGCAGCCCGGATATCTGCGGGAACCCTCTCCAATGCCATAACGGCACAGGCTCCGGCCTCTTCAGCAATTTTAGCCTGTTCCGGAGTGGTAACATCCATTATAACGCCGCCTTTAAGCATCTCTGCCAGGCCTTTTTTAACGGTCCATGTTCCTTTATCCGTCAAAGTAATCCCTCCACTACTATTATTGAACCATGATTATTTATTTTATGTTATTGTTTCTCATCTGACAAGTTTTTAGTTAAAGACAATAGTATAAGGCCATATTTAATATACCTTGCTTTATTCTAAAATCCATTGTAAAGGCTCTACTTTTTAGCAGAGCCTTTACAAATAATTATTATGCAGACACTTTTTCTGTGGCTACGGAGTTAGGTTTAAATTCGCCTTCCCAGTTAGCTACCACAACGGTTGCCAAAGAGTTACCAACTACGTTCATAGCGGTGCGTCCCATATCTACAAAGAAATCTACTGCCATCAGCAGAGCAACACCTTCTGCGGGTAGGCCCATTTCAGTAGCCGTAGCCAACAGAACAACCAGTACCGCAGAGGGAACACCCGCCAAACCTTTGGTCATAACCATCAGCATGATAATAATAGTGGCCAACTGACCTAAAGACAAGGGTACGTTATAAGCGTTTGAAATAAAGAGTACAGCTAAGCTTGCATAGATACTAGCACCGTCTAGATTAAAAGAGTAACCGGTAGGTAATACGAAAGATGTGATTGATCGATTGCAACCGAACTTTTCCAAGCGGTTAATCAGCAGGGGCAGGGCAACTTCGGAACTACGTGTGGTAAAGGACAACAGAATCAAATCCCAGATGTTACGCAGTAGGGAGATATAAGGTACTTTAAAGATAAATGCAACCAGCGGCAATAGCACTAGAGCAACTACAAGAAATGCGATATAAGCTACCGCCACGAACTGACCCAAAGAAAGCAGGCTGGAAACGCCATACTTTGCCACACTGAAAGCAATAAAACCAAATACACCGATGGGAGCAAAGGAAACAGCATATTCAATTACCTTAAACATAGCCTGGGTCCAGGCCTCAAATAATTCAATAACCGGCTTACCTTTTTCACCAATAGCAACCAAAGCAAGGCCCACGAAAATACCAAAGAAAATTACAGGCAACAACTTACCTTCAGCCATAGACATTATAGCGTTACTAGGAATAATGTCTAACAGGAAGTTATGCATGTCTATACCCTTTTGAAGATTATCCAAATAAGAGGGATCAGTAGCCACAGCACCAAAACCGGCACCTACATGAGTTATCTTACCAATAATCACGCCAATCACAATAATGACGGTAGTAATAACTTCGAAGTACACCAATGTTTTAACAGCTACACGACCTAACTTTTTTGTATCGTGCATACCAGCTATACCAAGTACAATCAGTGGGAATACCAAGGGAACAATAACCATTTGAATCATCCGGATAAAGGCTTTACCAAGCACCTCTAATTGTAGGCTGAGCGATTCGCTTGCCATACCAATATTATACCGAGAACTAAGCCAATCATTACCTTCATCCCAAGGCTCATTTTCTTCTTTTCGCTCATTGCTCTCCCCCCTAATTTCAGTTTACACCTAATAAAAAATTTCACTAATTTAGTTGAATCAAGTACTAATTGCATAAATGTAACCGTTTAATGTACAATATAGCTTGGTAATATATTTTTAGTTGCCCGACAAGTTTGCACTTGCCGGGCCCTTTTTATATTTGTTTTAAGCCTCAGGGATATTATCATTGGGCTGAAGAAGAGGTACTTTTACATTTACAGTTTCAGGATATTTCAGACCGGTTCCGGTATTCAATAGCACCACTTTTTCGTTTTCTTTAATCCAGCCTTGTTCTCTCAGTTTTCTAGCTGCACTATACAGAGATGCGCCTTCGGGACAAACAAAGGTACCTTCTTTGGCAGCCAACACAGCCTGAGCTTCCAATAAATCATTATCTGCAATAGCAACCGCGCAGCCATTAGTCTTGTAAATTGCATCCAGCACAAGGAAGTCACCCAGGGCTTTTGGAACAGTGATACCAAAAGCACAGGTGGATGCGTTGTTCCAGAATTCGGATTCCGTTTTCTTTTCTTCCCAAGCTTTAACAATGGGAGCGCAACCTTCGGCTTGTACAGCCACCAGACGCGGCATTTTCTCACCAATCCAACCTATTGTCTGTAATTCTCTCAGCGCTTTGTAAATACCAATGATACCTACGCCACCACCAGTGGGATAGAGAATAACATCGGGAACTTCCCAGTTAAACTGCTCGGCAATTTCAAGACCCATTGTCTTTTTACCTTCAATACGATAAGGCTCTTTCAGGGTAGAAACGTCGAACCATCCATATTTTTGTACTGCTCTAGCAACAATTTTACCAGCATCACTAATTAATCCATCCACTAGATAAAGGTCCGCACCGGTAATTGCACATTCGTTACGGGTGATTTCCGGCGCATCCTGGGGCATTACTATAACTGATTTAATACCCGCTCTTGCACCATAGGTGGACCAAGAAGCACCGGCATTACCGTTGGTGGGCATAGCCAAGGTCTTGATACCAAGTTCCTTTGCTCTGGAAACACCCACAGTAGCGCCACGGGATTTAAAAGTACCCGAAGGAATAATCCCTTCGTCCTTCAGATAAAGATTATTTAACCCGATTTCAGGACCTGCCACTTCCATCTTAATTATAGGGGTCATGCCTTCACCAAGAGAAACCAGATTCTTTTTATCCTTCAAGGGCAGCAACTCCCAGTAACGCCACAAACTAGGTTCGCGATCTTTTAAATCTTCCTTGCGAAAGTTCTCTTTAATACGAGCCAAGTCGTATTTAACAATCAAAGGAGCACCACACTCACACAGTTGATGAACTTCTTCACTGTTGTACTGTTTATTACATTTTGAGCATTCTAGATGGGTTACATAACTCATGGTTAAATCCTCCTTTATCATAAATTATTCAACAACTACAATGGCTTCAATTTCTACCAGTGCATCTTTCGGTAAACGTACTACTTCTACGCAGGCTCTGGCTGGAGCATCCTCTTTAAAAAATTCTCCGTAGGTTTCATTAACCTTAGCAAACTGGTTCATGTCTTTTACAAATACCGATGTCTTTACAACATCCTTTAGACTTGCACCCGCAGCTTCGCAGATAGCCTGAATATTTTTAATACTTTGCTTGGTTTGGTCTTGTACACCCCCTTCCACAATATTTCCGGTAGCAGGGTCAATAGGAATTTGACCGGAGATAAACAACAAGTTACCTACTTTTACTGCTTGTGAATAAGGTCCAACGGCTGCTGGAGCCTTATCGGTACTGATAATAACTTTGTTCACTTATAAACCCTCCTTTTTGAAATTAAATGATATTGTTAGTCCGGTTAGACCGGTCCTCCTCTAAGTAGTTGTAGATCGTGTAGCGCGAAACCCCTAGCACAGCCGCAATCTTATCTACCGCACCTTTGATCGTAAAGACACCCTTCAAATCCAGTTCCCTTACCACTTGAATTTTATTTTCTTTTTGCATCATAGCCACCGGTACGCCAAGATTTTGTATAACTTGATCAATCATACCCTCCAAAACTTCATTGATATCTGTGGCAAAAATCTCCCCACCATCGGAACAGGACTGAAACATTTCCCCTATAGCTGTAAATTCATCGAGATGCGCTTTGTGAACCATAAATTCACTAATATCATAGTTGATACACAAACAACCAATAATCTTACCTTCGTCGTCCCTATTAAAGATCGTGGACGATTTTAAAACCCTACCATCTTTTGTTATATTCTTATACCCAATCAAATCAGGGCAATTATCGCCATATTTGCGGATATTTTCTATAACAATATTGGTAATGGGAGCACCCTTTTGGCGGCGAGTAATATCACCAGCTACATAGATTAATGAATTCTCAGGTTTACGAAGGTCATGTACAGCAGCTTCACAATGTTTGCCAAATGTTTTCACTATCCCTTCGGCGATTGGAATGAGTGTTTGAAGTACGGGGTGAACATCATTATGATCGTCAGTCATCTTAATTACCTCCCATTCAAATCCAAAGAGTACTAATACAGTTTCAATGTTTACTTGTTTTGTCTTACAGAAGACTATTTCGACATATTTCACAAAAAACCTTTATGTTTTTAAAATTTTTTAATAAGTATTACAAAAAAATTTTAAGTAATTAAAAGCAAATATTTTTGTTCATTTTAAAATTTTTATATAAAAACTGACATAGCATTTAAATATTACAATACTAGTCATTATCAACGGTCATTAAAAAAGATGACTCCTGATGAATACAGAAGTCATCTCTTGACCGCCTAAAAAATACAGGGGCAGTTATGCCGAATTCTCTAAAAACATTTACTCAATGATTTTTGAAAAACTTATCACTCAAGTCTTTCCCCGCCTGTTCCGCCTCGCTATAATGGGCTAACAACAAATGCGTCAGTTCCGGGTCTATGGCTCCTGTTTTTACTCGCTTCCTTAAAATTTGTTCCACCGCTTCTTTCTCAAGGGCGGAGCGGTAGGGCCGATCCTCCGTTAAGGCCGTAAAAATATCCGCCACGGCAATGATTTTTGCCCCTAACTTTAAGTCCGAGCTGTCCAATTTAAAAGGGTAACCGGTTCCGTTTAGATTTTCATGGTGGCAGGAAGCATAATGGTTGATCTTCTCAAAACCATTCACCATTTTTAAAATATGAAAGGTATAGTAAGTGTGCCTTTTAATAATATCAAATTCTATGGGCGTAAGGGGTCCATTTTTATTGAGTATGGTATCGGGAATACTTAATTTGCCTAAGTCATGAAGCAATCCCGCAATTTTAATGGCGCTGCATTCATTATCCGGCAGTTTAATCAATTGCGCCAGTAAAAAGGAAACATTGGCCACCCCTCTGGAATGACGGTGAGTAAAGGGACTCTTAAAGTCAATCACGCTGGCCATGGTCTCGGCAATGGCTGTGACTTCCGGCAGCCCCAGCTCTTTATGGGCCACCGGACAATGGTGAGCCAAAATCTCGGTAATAAATTCAGATTTTAAATCCAACCAAAAGCACTCCCGATGGGAAAGATCGTTAAACGCCTCTACTAAGCGAGGATCAAACATCCTGCCACCGTGTTGGTTAATGATCTGACAGATAAATTTGGACTGCTGAAGGATATAGACATCCTCCTTCAACATTACTTCAACCCGGTCCGCCAGATGAATAATCCGGCTTTCGATAGGAATACTCCGTTCTTTTAGGCCCGAAGCATTCCCCACACCATCCCACCGGTCGTGATGAAATAAGATGACTTCAGCGATGGAATGAAACAACGGGTGCTCTTTAAAAAGTAGATAACCCCTATGGCAATGTTCAAAGGTCTGTTTCGATTGAAAAGGCATGATCTGGTCTTTTTCGACCCATGTGCTGGAACCTGCATCATGCAGCATCGCTGCGGAAAAAAGTTTGTCCATCTGACCCTGGGATAAACCAAATAACCTTCCTAATTGTAACGAAATTAAAGTAACTCTCATGTGATGCTTCATCAGTCCATGGGAACTAAAATCCATAGCCAAACTCAGAGCACTCATTAATCGATAATAGTTAGTTAAAAATTGATCCATGTTTACCACCTGTTTATCAAATCTCTTATCCTAGCAATTTGTCCGATAAAAACAGTACCAATTCCATCGCAATTAAAACGATAATCGTCCATACCAAAAGAGGCAATCGTTTAGTATAGAAAGGATGGTATATACCTTTGTATATCCACAAGGATTCCATGGAAAACTCCTTTCTTTAGTCTCCCTTTAGTATTATACAGCATATCAATTTTTTCCCATATATTTAAAAAGAAAAATAACAAACCCCACTGCTTAAGGCAGTGGGGTTAAAAAATATTCTGGCGACGACCTACTCTCCCAGGGGCGTGAGCCCCAAGTACCATCGGCCCTGGAGGACTTAACTGCTGTGTTCGGGATGGGAACAGGTGTATCCCCTCCGGTATCGTCACCAGAAACCTATTGACTTATTCATTCCCTGAAAACTAAACAGCGCTTTTCGTAAAGGTCGTTTCTAGGTCAAGTCCTCGATCGATTAGTACCGGTCGGCTCAAAACATTACTGCCCTTACACCCCCGGCCTATCTACCATGTCGTCTTCATGGGATCTTACCTCTTTCAAGTGGGAAACCTCATCTTGAAGCGGGCTTCGCGCTTAGATGCTTTCAGCGCTTATCCCTTCCGAACTTAGTTACCCAGCATTACCGTTGGCACGATAGCTGGTACACCAGCGGTCCGTCCATCCCGGTCCTCTCGTACTAGGGACAGCTCTTCTCAAGTTTCCTGCGCCTGCGACGGATAGGGACCGAACTGTCTCACGACGTTCTGAACCCAGCTCACGTACCGCTTTAATGGGCGAACAGCCCAACCCTTGGGACCTACTTCAGCCCCAGGATGCGATGAGCCGACATCGAGGTGCCAAACCTCCCCGTCGATGTGGACTCTTGGGGGAGATAAGCCTGTTATCCCCGGGGTAGCTTTTATCCGTTGAGCGACGGCCCTTCCACTCGGCACCGCCGGATCACTAAGCCCTACTTTCGTACCAGCTCGACTTGTGGTCTCGCTGTCAAGCTCCCTTTTGCCTTTACACTCTAACGCGCGATTTCCTTCCGCGCTGAGGGAACCTTTGGGCGCCTCCGTTACTCTTTGGGAGGCGACCGCCCCAGTCAAACTGCCCACCTGACACGGTCCTTTTACCAGCTTCATGGTATCAAGTTAGAATTTCAATATCTAAAGGGTGGTATCCCAACGGCGACTCCATACATACTAGCGTACATACTTCTCAGTCTCCCACCTATCCTGTACATCAAATACCAAAACCCAATGTCAAGCTACAGTAAAGCTCCACGGGGTCTTTCTGTCCTGTCGCAGGTAGACGGCATCTTCACCGTCATTACAATTTCACCGAGCCCCTCGTTGAGACAGTGCCCAAATCGTTACGCCTTTCGTGCGGGTCAGAACTTACCTGACAAGGAATTTCGCTACCTTAGGACCGTTATAGTTACGGCCGCCGTTTACTGGGGCTTCAGTTCTCAGCTTCGACTTGCGTCTAACTCTTCCCCTTAACCTTCCAGCACCGGGCAGGCGTCAGCCCCTATACGTCAGCTTTCGCTTTAGCAGGGACCTGTGTTTTTGGTAAACAGTCGCTTGGGCCTTTTCTCTGCGGCCTCTTCTCGCTCCAAATGTGCATTTTTCACGATACCGAGGCACCCCTTTTCCCGAAGTTACGGGGTCATTTTGCCGAGTTCCTTAACGAGGGTTCTCTCGCGCGCCTTAGGATTTTCACCCCACCTACCTGTGTCGGTTTACGGTACGGGCACCTACAAACCTCGTTAGAAGCTTTTCTTGGCAGTTTGGGATCCGCTGCTTCGCTACTTGTTTTCGCTCCCCTTCACTCCTCGGGCTTCCCGTAAGACGGATTTGCCTATCTTACACCCTACAAGCTTGGACCGGCTTTTCCAGCCGCCGGCTCAACGTACCCTCCTGCGTCACTCCATCCTCAAACGGTCTTAGGTGGTATCGGATTCTCAACCGATTGTCCATCGCCTACGCCTTGCGGCCTCGGCTTAGGTCCCGACTTACTCTGGGCGGACGAACCTTCCCCAGAAATCCTTAGGTTTTCGGCGGGCAGGATTCTCACCTGCCTTTTCGCTTACTCATACCGGCATTCTCACTTCTTATCAATCCACAGCTCCTTACGGTACTGCTTCCACTCGATAAGAACGCTCCCCTACCACTGTCTTTCGACAATCCAAAGCTTCGGTGCCAGGCTTAGCCCCGTTTCATTTTCGGCGCAGGGCCACTTGACCAGTGAGCTATTACGCACTCTTTCAATGGTGGCTGCTTCTAAGCCAACATCCTGGTTGTCTGTGCAACCCCACATCCTTTTCCACTTAGCCTGTCTTGGGGACCTTAGCTGTTGGTCTGGGCTGTTTCCCTTTTGACTACGAATCTTAGCACCCGCAGTCTGACTCCCGGAGTCTTAGTTATTGCGGCATTCGGAGTTTGATTGGGTTCGGTAACCCGTGAAGGCCCCTAGCCCATTCAGTGCTCTACCTCCGCAATCCATCCTCCGAGGCTAGCCCTAAAGCTATTTCGGGGAGAACCAGCTATCTCCTGGTTCGATTGGCATTTCACCCCTACCCACATCTCATCCGCCTCCTTTTCAACGAAGGTCGGTTCGAGCCTCCACTTTATTTTACTAAAGCTTCACTCTGGACATGGGTAGATCACCAGGTTTCGGGTCTACTCCAACGTACTTTCGCCCTTTTAAGACTCGCTTTCGCTTCGGCTCCGGCTTTCCTGCCTTAACCTGCACGTTGGATGTAACTCGCCGGTCCGTTCTACAAAAAGTACGCCGTCACACTTTTAACGTGCTCCGACAGTTTGTAGGCATACGGTTTCAGGTTCTTTTTCACTCCCCTCCCGGGGTGCTTTTCACCTTTCCCTCACGGTACTGGTTCACTATCGGTCGCTTAGGGTATTTAGCCTTGGGGGGTGGTCCCCCCGGATTCCCACAGGGTTTCTCGTGTCCTGCGGTACTTGGGATGTCCTCTGCAATTTTCGTCCTTTCGTCTACAGGGGTTTTACCTTCTGTGCCCTGCCTTTCCAGGCAGCTTCAACTAGGACTAGCAATCACTTGATGAGGATCCCTCAACCCCAGTGAACCGAAGTTCACTGGTTTAGGCTCGCCCCTGTTCGCTCGCCGCTACTTGGGGGTTCGATGTTTCTTTCTTTTCCTCCGGGTACTTAGATGTTTCAGTTCCCCGGGTGCCCTCCTCTGTGCCTATGGATTCAGCACAGGGTGACGGAGGTTTGCTCCGCCGGGTTGCCCCATTCGGGTATCCACGGATCAACGCCTGCTTGCGGCTTCCCGTGGCTTTTCGCAGCTTACCGCGCCCTTCTTCGGCCCTTAGCGCCTAGGCATCCACCGTATGCCCTTTCTTTCTTGACCTACTTCCTTCGCTCGGTTACTTTCATAACCTGCAAAATTGTTTCTACGACGCTTTACTTCTTTCGCTGTTTAGTTTTCAAGGAACGGTCGGCCTTTGATCTGCTTTCGCTTCTGAAAGGCCTGGATTTATGATTTTACCTGCTGAGATACTTAAAATCAACCGGTATTTCCTGGTTGATTTCAGGTCTCTCAAAACTAAACAGTCGGATGATGAACGATCGACCAGAGTACGCGCGTCTCGCGATAAGCTTCGCCCTGCTTCGTCAGCTGCTTCGCTCGTGTGCTCACGTATTCCTATACGCTCCGCGCACTCCCTCGCAGCTTCCTTGCTTGGCTCGCTTCTCCCAAGCCGCTTACGTTCTCCTTAGAAAGGAGGTGATCCAGCCGCACCTTCCGATACGGCTACCTTGTTACGACTTCACCCCAATCACCAACCCCACCTTCGACGGCTCTCTCCTTGCGGTTAAGTCACCGGCTTCGGGTGTTGTCAGCTTTCGTGGTGTGACGGGCGGTGTGTACAAGGCCCGGGAACGTATTCACCGCAGTATGCTGACCTGCGATTACTAGCGATTCCGACTTCATGTAGTCGAGTTGCAGACTACAATCCGAACTGGGACCGGCTTTCTCAGATTTGCTTCACTTCACAGCTTCGCTTCCGTCTGTACCGGCCATTGTAGTACGTGTGTAGCCCAGGACATAAGGGGCATGATGATTTGACGTCATCCCCACCTTCCTCCGTTTTGTCAACGGCAGTCACATTCGAGTTCCCGACATTACTCGCTGGCAACGAATGTTAGGGGTTGCGCTCGTTGCGGGACTTAACCCAACATCTCACGACACGAGCTGACGACAACCATGCACCACCTGTCTCTCTGTTACCCCGAAGGGCAAGGAGTATATCTCTATACTTTTCAGAGGATGTCAAGCCCTGGTAAGGTTCTTCGCGTTGCGTCGAATTAAACCACATACTCCACCGCTTGTGCGGGCCCCCGTCAATTCCTTTGAGTTTCAGTCTTGCGACCGTACTCCCCAGGCGGAGTGCTTATTGTGTTAACTACGGCACTGGGGGGGGTCGATACCCCCAACACCTAGCACTCATCGTTTACGGCGTGGACTACCAGGGTATCTAATCCTGTTCGCTCCCCACGCTTTCGCGCCTCAGTGTCAGTTACAGTCCAGAGAGCCGCCTTCGCCACTGGTATTCCTCCCAATATCTACGCATTTCACCGCTACACTGGGAATTCTGCTCCCCTCTCCTGCACTCAAGTCCACCAGTATCAGAGGCCTCACGGGGTTAAGCCCCGCACTTTCACCTCTAACTTAATGCACCACCTACGCGCCCTTTACGCCCAGTAATTCCGGACAACGCTCGCCCCCTACGTTTTACCGCGGCTGCTGGCACGTAGTTAGCCGGGGCTTCCTCTCAAGGTACCGTCATTTTGTTCTTCCCTTAAGACAGAGGTTTACAACCCGAAAGCCTTCTTCCCTCACGCGGCGTTGCTCCGTCAGGCTTTCGCCCATTGCGGAAGATTCCCCACTGCTGCCTCCCGTAGGAGTCTGGGCCGTGTCTCAGTCCCAGTGTGGCCGTTCGCCCTCTCAGGCCGGCTACCCATCGTCGCCTTGGGGGTCCGTTACACCTCCAACTAGCTAATGGGACGCGGATCCATCGGTTAGCGATAAATCTTTCCTCCTTAGAACATGCGTTCCTAGGAGCGTATCCGGTATTAGCAGTCGTTTCCAACTGTTATCCCGGTCTATCCGGCAGGTTATCCACGCGTTACTCACCCGTCCGCCACTAAGTTTAAAAATCACTAGGTTTCATTTTAAACTCCGTTCGACTTGCATGTGTTAAGCACGCCGCCAGCGTTCGTCCTGAGCCAGGATCAAACTCTCCATAAAATATCCTAAAATATTTTCAAGAGTTGATTTGCTCTTGTGTTCTGAATTACTCGCTAGCGTTTTCACGCTTTGACGAGGATTGTTTTTTGGTCCGCCTACTCTCGGGTTCTCACCCGACTTTGGCTTCCCGCTTTTCATCCATCATCGTTCTGTTTAGTTTTCAAAGACCAGCTTCGACCTCTTTCAAGGTCTCTTCTTTGTTTTCTCCGGTCCCGCAACCGGAATTTTAGTTTACCATCTTCAGCACTTTTTTGCAAGTACTTTTTTTGGTAATTTCTCTTTCGTGTCTCACGACACTTCTTCATCATAACACTACAAATTGCGACAGTCAATAATTATTTTTTATCTTCTGTCCCATGCTGCTGCCTGCCAAGGACAATATCTTTGATATAACAACACCTTAGCGGCGTATGTTAATATATCATAACAAAAAAAATGTGTCAATCTTAAATTAGCCAAAAAAACTGCTCCGGCAAATTTGCAGGAGCAGTTTTTCAAATTGTTTTTTATTCTCCCTCTTCTTCATCCGTATTTTCATCACTTACCACCCGGGCAATGGCTACAATACGGTCTGTTTCCGCGGTCCTCATCAAGGTAACCCCCTGGGTATTCCGTCCATAATGGGGGACGTCACTGGCAAATATCCTGATAATCACGCCTTCCGCCGTAATAATCATAATCTCATCGTCTTCTTCAACCACCTGTACTCCAACAACAAGGCCGTTTCTCGAAGTGGTCTTAATATTAATAATCCCTTTGCCGCCTCTGGTTTGCGACCTGTATTCCTCTAAAGAAGTGCGTTTACCAAAACCGTTGGCGGTAACCACCAGCAGGTCGGAGCCGGCCTTAACCACATCCATATTCACAACCGTATCTCTGGGAGACAGGGAAATCCCTTTTACTCCCCTGGCAGTTCGACCCATAGACCGAACATCTTTTTCTGAAAAGCGAATGGCCATACCATTTTTAGTGCTCAGTATAATTTCTTCCTGACCGCTGGTAAGCTCCACCGCCACCAGTTCATCTTCCTGCTCCAGATGAATGGCAATAATACCGTCCCGCCGGGAAGTATTATATTCTGTAAGCGGTGTCTTTTTAATAATCCCCTGCCTGGTGGCCATCACCAGATAGGTGTCATCGATAAATTCTTTGATGGGAATAACCGTTGTCACATATTCATCACCGCTAATGTAAAGCAGATTTACCAAGGGAGTTCCTTTAGCCGTTCTGCCTGCTTCAGGAACTTCATGTACTTTTAACCGGTAAACCTTACCCTTATTGGTAAAGAATAACAAATAATGGTGGGTTGAAGCAACAAAGAGGTGTTTTACAAAATCCTCCTGTTTGGTGCCCATGGCTGTAATGCCTTTTCCTCCACGCTTCTGGTTGCGATAAGTATCCGCAGAAATTCGTTTAATGTAACCCTGATTGGTGATGGTGACAGCCATAGATTCTTCATCAATTAAATCCTCAATATCAAAGTCACCGGCTGACTCATTGCTGATTACCGTACGCCGGGCATCAGCAAATTTTCTCTTTACTTCCACTAGCTCATCTTTAATAATACCCAGAACTTTCTTTTCATCAGCCAGTACAGATTTCAGATAATCGATTCTAGACAACAAATCCTTATATTCTTTTTCTAATTTTTCAACCTCTAAGGCTGTCAGGCTGCGCAGACGCATTTCTACAATGGCCTCTGCCTGAATTTCCGTCAGGTTAAATTTTTGTACCAAGCCTTTTTTAGCTTCATCGGTATTTTTGGACTCCCGGATAGTTTTAATTACTTCATCCAGGTTGGCCAGGGCGATCCGTAAACCCTCCACAATATGAGCCCGGGCTTCGGCTTTCTTTAATTCAAAGCGAGTTCTCCGGGTAATAACGTCCTTTTGATGTTCCAGATAATAAAACAATACCTGGGACAAATTCAATACTCTGGGTTGATTGTCCACCAGGGCCAGCATAATAACCCCAAAGGAATCCTGCATTTGGGTATGCTTATAAAGAAGATTCAAAATCACATGAGGATTGGCGTCTTTTTTTAATTCAATCACAATGCGCATACCCCTGCGGTCCGATTCATCCCGCAGGTCGGAAATACCTTCAATTTTTTTGTCTTTTACTAATTCGGCAATCTTTTCAATTAGTCTGGCCTTATTAACCTGATAGGGTATTTCATTGACAATAATAGCCTGTCGGCCGTTATTTTTACTTTCAATTTCAACCTGGGCCCGAATCTTAATACTGCCGCGCCCGGTTCGATAAGCATTTCTAATTCCGTCCCGGCCCATGATTTTGGCGCCGGTAGGAAAATCAGGACCTTTAATTACCTTCATCAGTTCGTCTATGGTAACATCGGCGTTATCAATCATCAGTAGAATTCCATCAATCACTTCGCCAAGGTTATGGGGCGGAATGTTGGTGGCCATACCCACAGCAATACCCGCAGAGCCGTTTACCAGTAGATTAGGAATTTTAGAAGGCAAAATGGTGGGTTCCTTGGTGCGGTTATCATAGTTGGGGGCGAAATCCACCGTTTCTTTATCAATGTCAGCCAGCATTTCCAGCGTAAGCTTAGCCATCTTGGCTTCGGTATAACGCATGGCTGCCGGCGGGTCACCGTCTACCGAACCAAAATTGCCATGCCCTTGAATCAAGGGATAACGGCTGGCAAAATCCTGGGCCAAGCGAACCATGGAATCATAGATGGCAGCATCACCATGGGGGTGATAATCCTGCATAACCTTACCTACAATACCGGCACTTTTACGATATGCTTTATCAGGAGTCAGTCCCAATTCATGCACTGAATATAAAATTCTCCTGTGCACGGGTTTGAGACCGTCCCTTACATCAGGCAAAGCCCTTCCTACGATTACACTCATGGCATAATCCAGGTAGGAGTTCTTCATTTCGCTATTAATATCTAAGGGGATGACCTTACCGGTAAGGGATGACATGAATAATACCTCCGGTTAAAATATTCTGCTTTTAAACAGTACAAGAAAAGCTTGGCCAACGACAAGGTAAGATACCCGAACGAAATCCTAGCTTTTCTCATGGAGTACACTTATTACTAAGTTTTGCCAGTTTTATTATAACAAAATCAATAGTTCATCGCAATTATTTGCTATTTAGTTGCGTTCCGCGGTAATAATTTGTCGATCCTGTACCTGATGCATAGTTACATTGCCGAAGCCGGCTTGTTCCAGCCAACGGGAATACTGTTCAAAGGTCCAGGTGCCCCCTGTTTGCGTGTTTACCAGCATATTTACCGCAAATAATTCCGCTCTGGGACTGGCTCCCCGGACCAGATCAAAAATAGCGATGCGGCCTCCGGAGCCCAAGGAACCGTGCACTCGATGAAACAAAGTACAATTTTCTTTTTCGCCGTAAATATGACAGATATTTCCCAAAAAGGCCAAATCAAAGGGCCCTTTAACCACTCCTTCTGTAAAATCACCGGGAACAAAAACAATATTTTCTCCGGGCAGCAAAGTCTTTTGCATTACTGCACAAACTTCAGGAACATCTTGTACCGTAACCATAGCACCTGCTCGGGCCATCGGTCTGGCATAATTTAGAGGGCCGCCGCCCAAATCCAATACCCGGGGTTTTTCAGGCAGGTCGGCCAGGCAAATTTTAACCAGTTCATGGGATATTTGGCCGGCATATTTACCCATGGCAGCCATAAATCCTTTAATATCCTGCTGATCACGCAGACGTTCCGGCGGTTTACCGGTTTTCAGCGTTTCCGGTAACTGAGTCCAGGATTTTGTTACATTGAAAGTATGAATCAGGGAATAGCCAATATAGTTTTCACTGTGGGTGTTATAAAATAAATCCTTTGCTTCGGAAGTTAATGTCATCTGTTCCTGATCTTTTGTTAAGTATCCCAGTGCTATTAAGGCCTCCGTTACGGTCCAGAGAGCACGAAAATCCATAGAAAGAGCTTGGGCCAATTCCTCCAGTGTTGCGGGTTTCTCATATAAAAAATCAAAAATACCCGTTTTCAAAGCTGCTCCTGCCACCAGCATTTCCTGTGGAGCCATGAGGTTTTTTAAATTTGGCATAATACCCCTCCTATTTAGTTTTTTGGGATCTTACCCGATGATTCTTTAACAGAATGGGAGCATTTACTTCACCGCGGTCGGCTCAGGTTCAGTAAAATTATATATCCAGATTTCTTACATAACGGGCATTTTCCTGGATAAAGTCTTTTCTTGGCTCTACCCGGTCCCCCATCAGCATGGAAAACGTAGCGTCCGCCTCCAGGGCGTCTTCCAGGGTTACCTGCAACATGGTCCGGGTGTCCGGATCCATGGTGGTCTCCCATAACTGCTCCGGATTCATTTCACCCAAGCCTTTATAACGCTGAATGTTTACGTTATCATAACCAATTCTTTTTAGCAGTTGTTCCAGTTCTTCATCGCTGTATAAATAACTGTCGTGCTTCCCCTTGCGCGCTCTGTAAAGGGGTGGCTGAGCCACGTATAGATATCCTGCCTCAATCAATTCTCTCATATGGCGGTAGAAAAAGGTCATCAGCAGGGTACGAATATGGGATCCATCCACATCGGCATCGGTCATAATCACAATTTTATGGTAACGGGCCTTGCTAATATCAAAATCTTCCCCAATACCGCACCCTAAAGCCGTAATCATGGCCCTGATTTCTTCATTGGCCAGGATTTTGTCCATTCTAGCCTTTTCCACATTAAGAATTTTACCCCTTAAAGGCAAAATAGCCTGAAAACGCCGGTCTCTGCCTTGTTTAGCCGAGCCTCCCGCCGAGTCGCCCTCCACCAGATATAATTCACAAAGGCTGGGGTCCTTTTCCGAGCAATCCGCTAATTTTCCCGGTAAAGACATGGTTTCCAAAGCGCTCTTTCTGCGGGTAAGTTCTCTGGCCTTGCGAGCTGCTTCCCTGGCTCTGGATGCCGTAACCCCTTTTTCAATAATCTTTTTTGCTACCGAAGGATTTTCTTCCAAATAGGTCGATAAAGCTTCAGAAAAAATAGAATCGACAATGCCTCTAACTTCGCTGTTACCCAGCTTGGTCTTAGTTTGTCCCTCAAATTGAGGCTCAGGGACTTTAACACTAATAACAATGGTGGCTCCTTCACGGATATCCTCCCCAATAAGATTGGGATCGTTATTTTTAAGAATATTGTGCGTACGTCCATAATCATTGATGATCCGGGTAAGAGCGGTTTTAAAGCCTACTTCATGGGTTCCGCCTTCAGTGGTATGAATATTATTGGCATAGGATAACATGGTTTCACTGTAGGAATCATTATATTGCATAGCAATTTCTACACTGACATATTCCTTTTCACCGCTAAGATAAATGGGTTTGGCATGCAGAACCTGTTTATTTCTGTTAAGATGCTTTACGAAATCCTGAATTCCACCCTCGTATTGAAAAACTTGTTCATTTTCGGTTTCTTTTCGTTCATCCCGCAGGATGATTTTAATCCCTTTATTTAAATAAGCCAACTCTCTCATGCGCTGAGAAATGGTTTCCAGACTGAACACCAGTTCTTCAAAAATCTCTTCATCCGGCTTAAAGGTGATTTTTGTGCCGGTACTTTTACTTTTACCAATGATTTTTAATTCTGTTACAGGAATGCCCCGGGAATATTTCTGGTAGTATAAATTTCCGTCCAGCTTAATTTCTACTTCCAGTTCGCTGGAAAGAGCATTTACCACCGAAACGCCCACCCCGTGCAAACCACCGGAAACTTTGTAACCACCGCCGCCAAATTTACCGCCGGCATGAAGCATGGTTAAAACCACTTCCACCGCCGGTTTACCCACTTTACTTTGGATACCTACCGGGATACCTCGTCCATCATCTTCAACCGTAACCGAATTATCTTTATGGATAATGACTTCAATGCGACTACAATAACCAGCCAGTGCCTCGTCAATACTATTATCCACCACTTCATAAACCAAATGGTGCAGACCCCTGGCACTGGTGCTGCCAATATACATACCCGGCCGGCGCCGGACGGCTTCCAAACCTTCTAAAACCTGAATCTGGTCCGCACTATATTCATTAAGCTGTTGTTGCTGCTGGTCCATAGCCATGACCTCCATCTATTCACATTGACTCCATATTATACCATAATTAGTATTCCCACTCAAGGAAGGGTACTAACATCAATCCTGTCAACGGGTTTTTAAACTAAAATTATGAATCAAAAATTTGCAGTACAAAGAAAAAACCGCGGTTTACACGGTTTTTGAACATTAATCTTCTTCCTGGGTTTCTAAGATGTTATCCGATCTCTTTTTCAAAGTGGTGCAGGAGATAGGGGAAACAAAAATCTCTTTTGAGGTAATAACCAGTGATTTTTCTTTATCCACCTGGGAGATGGGTTGGATAAAACCTTCATCCTTAGCGATATCAATAAATTCTCTGGTAATTGAGGATGCCTTGGTCCGGGTATCCAGAATGGCGATAATGTCTTTTTTAAGAACAACAATATCCCCGCCCAAGTGTAGAAACATTAATATTCCTCCTTTAACTTGAGGTTGCCTGCAGTTACCTGCCATATTGCGCCGGAATCTTTAATCTGCTCTTCCATACCACCGGGAAAACTGGTGGTGATAAAAGTTTGCACCTTATTCCGGATCCTCTCCAAAAGCATCATTTGTCTGCTGCCATCCAACTCAAACAAAACGTCATCCAGCAATAGCAAAGGGTAAATACCAAATTCATAATGCCATAATTCCAGTTGAGATAGCTTTAACGATAAAGTAACCGTTCTTTGTTGGCCCTGAGAACCAAAGGCCTTTGCTTCAATGCCGTTAATGGATAAAGACAAATCGTCTCTGTGAGGACCCAATAATGTTTGGCAGCGCTGAATTTCTTCATTTCTTAATTTTTTAGAAGAACGTGCAAAAATGTCATAGATCTGATCTTCTGCCAACCCTGGTTCCAACACCAGGGAAGATAAATATTTCGCCTGTAATTCTTCTTGATTACCAGTCAATCCATAATGTATTTTTCTGGCGATAGGAATTAATTTAGCCAGTATCTGCAGCCTTAAAAAGATGATTCTAGCACCGTAGCGGTATAACTGTTCATCCCAAACCTCCAGCATTTCCTGAGATGAACGTCTGGTCCTGATTTCTTTAAGCAGTGAATTTCTTTGTGTTACCACTCTGGAATATTGCTTCCAGGTATAATGATACCCCGGATTTAAAAAACCTACTTCATAATCAAGAAAGTGTCTTCTTTCCTGAGGCGATCCTTTGACCAGATATAAATCTTCCGGGCTAAATAAAACAACACCAAAAGGACTTAACTCAGAGCGAGTACTTTCCGCTCCGTTAATCCATAACTTCTTTCCTTTGGTCTCGATGGACCACTGAATAAAAAATTTTCCGGATGAAGTTTCTAATTGCGTGTTTACAGCAGTCTTGGCACTTTTCCAGTTAATCACATCCCGGTCCTTTTCAGCCCGAAAAGACCGGCCCCGTAAAGTATAATAAATAGACTCCAGTAAATTGGTCTTACCCTGAGCATTGGACCCGGTAATAATGTTTATGGATGGATGGGGGTTAAAAGAAACCTCCTGGTAATTACGAAAATTACTCAGATCTAAGCGGTTTACCCTCAAAATTTCACCTTCACATCACTACTAAAAAACTTCCGACTCCCTCAACTTCTACGGTATACCCTGATTTTAGAAGCCTACCCCTCTTCATTTCCAATAATCCATTTACCTTTACCATGCCGGATTGGATGAGTACTTTGCTTTCTCCCCCAGACCCGGATACATTGGCCCATTTTAGGAATTGGTCCAGGCGGATTTCTTCTGTATTTACTTTTATTTTTTGCATCAAAGAGCTTTCACCTCTTAGGATGTACGGACAGGTAAGACCAAGGATAAATATTGATCTCCGTCAACAGGACGCAAAACACCCGGACTTAAGGGTCCTGTTAAATCCAAATAAATATTGTCGCTGCCAATGGCTCTAAGAGCATCAATCAAATACACGGCATTGAAAGAGATTTGCATGGCTTCTCCTTCAAGATAAATGGGAACTTCCTCATGAATTCGTCCCACTTCCGTATTGGCAAAGATAATCATTTTATCTGTCTCCAGTGATAGACGAACAATTTGTGTACCCACCCGGGCTAATAGGGAGGCTCTTTCCAGAGATTCCAAAAGATCTTTTGTTTTTATGCGCAGGCGGGTTTTATGCCCTTGAGGTATTACCTGACGATAGTTGGGAAACTGGCCTTCAATCAGACGGGAAACCAAACGGGTATCTTCCATACTGAAAATAATCTGATTATCACCAAGAGAGATATCTACCTTACGGTCTGGCGCGCCAATGACCCGGGAAAGCTCATTTAATGCCTTGCCAGGAATGATAATGTTTTTCTCTCCTGCAATATCGGCAACCTTCTCTTCCCGCAAGGCCAGACGGTGTGTATCGGTAGCGATAAGACGCAAATCGCCCTCGGACATTTCCATTAGCACACCTGTAAAAACAGGCCTGTTTTCGTCGTTAGAGGTAGCAAAAAGAATTTGGCGAAGAATCTCTTTCAATTCTTCCTCCGGCAGACTAAAGGTATCGTTGCCCTGGGGCGCCGGAAAAGCAGGAAATTCTTCGGACTCAAAACCGTTGATGGTGATTTCCGATTGGCCGTAACGAATGACGGCATTGATACCCTGTTCTGTTTCAATTTGGATCGGCGTGTCCGGAAGTCTTCTTACAATTTCCACCAGATACTTGGCCGGCAGAACAATGGATCCTTCTTCCTGGATGTTAGCCGGAACAGTGCACTGAATACCCATCTCCAGATCGGTGGCTTTCAGTTCCAACTGGTTATCCTTGGCTGAAAGTAAGATACCAGACAAAATAGGCAGAGGGTTTTTAGGCGATACCCCCCTCTGGGCGGTGGTTACTCCTTGAATTAGGTTCTGACGGGTACAGATTATTTTCATATTCTATCTCCCGATATCATAATTATTATTTATTATACTTATTTTTTATAGAAGTAGTAGTAAGTGCTGTTAATTTGTGCAAATCAGAGCTGATCCCTTGGCTGACAGAATTTAAGCCTGTAAAGAAACTGTGGAGAAAAATGTCAGCAATTATTAACAGTTTTATCTGTTCTTTGAATCAGATAAGAGATAATCCACAGTTCTAACAGAAAATATCCACCTTTATGCACATTATTCACGGATACGTTTTCTTAATTCTTTAATGGTCTCCGTCAACACCGGATCGTTTTCTAATTCGCCGTTAATTTTGTCGCAGGCATGCAAGACCGTGGTATGATCTCGCCCACCAAATTCTTCTCCTATTTTAGGCAAAGACAAGTCCGTTAATTCCCGGGTTAAAAACATGGCCACCTGCCTGGGGAAGGCAACCGAACGGGTTCTTTTTTTCGCTTTTAAATCATCTACCCTTAACCCATAAAATTCCGAGACTGTTTGCATAATAACAGGAACGGTGATCACTTTTGGTTTACTGGGTGAAATGACATCTTTTAAAACCTCTGCTGCCAGTTGAGGGCTGGCCTCACTTTTTTCCAGGGAGGAGAAGGCACTTACCCGAATCAAGGCTCCTTCTAACTCCCGAATGTTAGAATGAATTTTATCCGCAATAAAAGCAATGGTTTCATCGGGAAAATTTTGCAAACCTTCCAGTTGGGCTTTTTTCCGTAAAATAGCTACCCGGGTCTCATAATCAGGAGATTGAATATCGGTAATTAATCCCCATTCAAAGCGAGAACGCAGCCGGTCTTCTAAAGTGGCAATTTCTTTAGGAGGACGGTCACTGGAAATGATGATTTGCTTATTGGCCTCATAAAGGGTATTAAAGGTATGGAAAAATTCTTCCTGGGTACGCTCTTTCTTTTCCAAAAATTGAATATCATCAATTAAAAGAATATCCATGCTGCGATATTTATTGCGAAATTCTACCGTTTGGTCGTCACGAATGGAATTAATTAGTTCATTGGTAAATTTTTCCGAGGTAACATAGGCTACTTTTTGGCCAAAATTATTTTCTAATATATAATGGCCGATGGCATGCATAAGGTGAGTTTTTCCTAAACCAACGCCTCCGTATATAAATAACGGGTTATACGCCTTGGCGGGTGATTCAGCCACCGCTAGGGAAGCGGCATGGGCAAAACGGTTGCTATTGCCGATCACGAAAGTATCAAAGGTATAACGGGGGTTAAGAATATTTACATAGGTATCTTCAGGGGATTTTTCTTTGGGTTTGGAAGGTTGATCCACTTCTTGACCGGCAATAATAAATTGAAGAGATACTTCTTCGTGCATGATGGCTTCATAGGCTTGTTTTATAATAGGAGCATACCGATCCGCCAGCCAGCTTTTAGAAAAATGATCGGGAACTTCTATTATAATGGTATTGTCATAAAAGGCCACTGGCTTACATTTAGCCAACCAGGTATCAAAGGAATGTTTATTGACTTGTTTTTCTAAACGGAGCAAAACCTGCTCCCACCTGGCCTGAATTTCATTTGACATGAAGAAAAAAGACCCCCTGAGTATATTTGTTCTATGTATTCGGCAAAAAAAATCCCTTAAATTGAATAAGGGAAGATAAGGAAAGTCAATATTTTATGATGATGA